>JBGPLF010000147.1:0-10428 GCA_041486265.1 bacterium | reverse complement strand
AGACGTCGCCGAGCACCTACGCATGCTGGAGGCCTGCGGCGCCGAGGCCGGGGAGGTGAGAACCCCGGAGGAACTGCGACGCGTGGACGGCCTCGTCCTGCCTGGTGGAGAGAGTACGACGATCTGGCGGTTATTGAATCGCTACGGCCTCCTCGAGCCGCTGGGTGAACAGGTGAGAGAGGGGTTGCCGCTGTTTGCGACCTGCGCAGGGATGATCATCGTCGCCCGCTCGGTGGTCGGCGGCGAGCCGCCGGGATTGGGCCTCGTCGACATTGCCGTGGAGCGGAACGCCTACGGGCGGCAGCGCGAGAGCTTTGAGACCGACCTGGAGATCCCCGAGGCTGCGGCGGGTCCCGTGAAGGTGGCCTTTATCCGGGCCCCCGTGATCGTGGAGGTGGGCCCGGGAGTCACAATCCTGGCTTCGCACGGCGGATGCCCCGTTCTGGTGCGGCAGGAACGGGTCCTGGCCGCATCGTTTCATCCTGAAATCAGAGGCGATGATCGGCTTCACAGGTACTTCATTGACCGTCTGGTGCGAGCACGGGTGTCAGGATCGCCCTTTGCGCCTCGCCTTGGCCGTCGCCGTTCGAGCGCGTCCTCTCCTCACGCCTGACTTTGGCGCCGACGCTGCGGTTACGGATCGCAGGGCACGCGGACCAGGCTTCGTCGCGAGCACATGCGGCTTCCTCCCTCCTGCTCGCGGCTTAGACACCGTCGTGTGTGCTTGGTTCCATTCGTGGTCGGTGTTGACTTCACCGGTTTGGTGGAGCGTGGGGCCGATGCCTTTGTCAAGGCCCGGCCAGAAGGACGCACAGTCCAGCACGCAACACGGCCGTCTCCAAGGAGGTTTTCCACATCCCTCGCGGGGCCAACGCTATCCTCTGCCCCAACGAGGAATCGAGTCTGACGCAGACTGGAGATCTAGAGCCGGTGCGCCACGTGCCCCGGCATGAGAGCCTGACGATGGCACGCAGGTATGCGCACCTGACGAAGCCAGATGTGAGTGCGAAGTCCAGAAGGGCGAGTCCGCTGGATAGTCTCCGAGCAGCAAGATGAAGTGGCGAGGTGAAGCAGATGGTTAGGCCAAGCGGTTTGAGGTGTCCCTGGGTGGAGGTCGGAACATGAAAACGCGGGAACTGACCCTGGCTGGCTTGCTTACCGCCATGTCGCTCCTGATTCCGCTCTATTTTCGGGGGACGCTCCAGATCGCCATCCCGGCCATCGGGTTCTCGGCGACGCTGGCCTCGCACGTGCCCACGATGCTGGGCATGGCGGTCAGCCCCGGGGTCGCCGTGGCCGCGGGACTGGGGAGCACGGTGGGATTCTTCATGACGCTGGGGCCGATTGTCGGCGCACGGGCGTTCACACACGCTATCTGGGGATTGGTGGGCGCACTGATCGTTCGTGCCGGCGGGTCTCTCTTCTGGGCACTGGTGGTCGCGTTGCCGATCCACGCGATCGGCGAGGGCGTAGTCGTCTGGGTCGCCACGCATACCGTTCAGAACGGGTTGCTGGTGACGGGCACCACCGTCCTGCACCACATCGTTGATAGCCTCATCACGCTTGCTGTGTTTGCGGCCATCCGTCCGGTGTTGGGCAACCAGCGATCCGCGTGAGCGTAGAGGAAGGAGAAGCCAAGACCCCCGCTCGGCCTCTCGTGCGGTCTTGTATTTGCCTACGTGGGCGCATGGCTGGGCACACCGGTCTTCGGTCGATGGTTCGAGGGCATCGGCTACCAGAACGTTTCTATTATCCCGGCGCTGTTCGGGTTGGCATGCGGGCAGTTCTTCTTCGCGTGCCCTATGATGATACTTACGATGCTCAGCGACAGGATGTGACGGAGTGGCCCGAGCCGACAGTCTCGACTTTGACAGATGTCCTGACGCTGGTGCAGTGACGGGACCGCCGAAGGCAGTTAGTCCAAGTCCGGGCTCTCACTCCCTCAGCCTGCGCGGCTCACCGCCGCGCGTGTTGGGGACAGCCGTCCCCACACGTCCTGCAGCGCCTCGACGAGCCGGCCCATCTCGGCGTCATCGTGTAGGGGGCTCGGTGTGATTCTCAGTCGCTCGCTGCCCCTCGGTACGGTCGGGTAGTTGATGGGCTGGATGTAGATCCGGTACCGGCGAAGGAGCTCGTCCGAGACCTTCTTGCACAGCACCGAGTCGCCGATCATGAGCGGCACGATGTGGCTCGGCGTATTCTTCACGGGAAGTCCTGCCTGTGCGAGGAGACGCTTCAGACGCGCCGCGCGCTCCTGGTGACGCTCGCGCTCGGCGTTGCTTGTCTTGAGGTGCCGCACGCTCGCAAGAGCGCCGGCCGCGATCATGCGCGGGATCGCGGTCGTGAAGATGAAGCCGGGCGCGAAGCTCCGGACACAGTCTAAGAGCATCGCCGGCCCGGCGATGTAGCCGCCGCCGACCCCGAAGCCCTTGGCGAGCGTCCCCTGGACGACCGTGAGGCGGTGAAGCGCACCCTCGCGCTCAGCAATCCCCGCCCCGCGGGGTCCGTAGAGCCCCACCGCGTGGACCTCGTCCACGTAGGTCATGGCACCATGGCGCTCGGCGACATCGCAAATCTCGTTGATCGGGGCGATGTCACCTTCCATGGAGTAGACGGACTCGAAACAGATGAGCCGTGGCCAATCCGGATCGACCACGCGCAAGAGCCGCTCGAGATCCTGCACATCGTTATGCTTGAAGATGTGCTTCTCGGCTCCGCTGTCCCGGATGCCCTCGATCATCGAGGCGTGGTTGAACTCATCCGAGACGATGACGCAGTGCGGGAGCAGCTTCGCGATTGTACTAATCGCGGCCTCGTTCGCAGTGTAGCCTGACGTAAAGAGGAGCGCGGCCTCTTTGCAGTGGAGGTCGGCGAGTTCGCGCTCAAGGAGGACGTGGTAATGGTTGGTGCCGGAAATGTTCCGCGTGCCGCCCGCCCCTGCACCGCACCGCCGGAGCGCCTCTGCCATCGCCTCGAGGACCACGGGATGCTGGCCCATGCCGAGGTAGTCGTTCGAGCACCACACGGTGACCTCGACGGGCCCCTCAGGCGTGTGCCAGGTTGCGCGCGGGAAGCGACCGCAATGTCGCTCGAGGTCAGCGAACGTGCGATAGCGGCCCTCGGCCCTGAGGCCGGCAATGGCATCGGCAAACACCTTCTCATAGTCCACAGGAACATTCCCCCTCAGCGGGCACCGATGTGTTTCCCCGTCCGCGCGGGATGCGAGAGATCGTGTTGTCCGGTACGTCGGGCTCCGAGACGTACACAACCAGAGTTTCTGTGGTCAATCCCCTCCGAGGAAAATCATACGCCACTGCCACTGCCGTCTCCACCTTTTTGTGGGCTCCTTGAGCGGCTGCCTGCAGCGACTGCGGCGCAGAGTCTCGGACCACCTGCAACACCGCTACAATGGGTGTGGGACTACCTCCAGGTACTGAGCGCTGACGCGGTGAATGTAACCGTGGTCCTAATCGCGAACCGAATCGAGGCACAGGATACGCGAACGCCGGACGGCTGGAAGAAGGGGGCGCGGTGATCCCCCCGCCGCGGTGTGCCTTCCCCGGCTGTGGACGTCGGCTGGAGTTCGCCCCGGTCGAAGGCGTGGCCTCGAGCGTGGGGCTGGGCGGCGTGATGCGGCGCAGGGCCTGCCAGGACCACCCACCAGTGGGGGCGTGCTCGCGGTGCGGCATCCTGGCCGGCCCGCAGTATATGGTGAAGGTACTCGTAAGCGGGCGCTGCCCGGACTGCGCTGGGAAGCCGTCGGGCACCGCACCGGCAAGGAGGTGCCGGGGCTCATGGAGTGCCTGACGGACGCACGGCTGCTCAAGGTCGCCGTGATCGGGACGTACCCGCCGCGGCAGTGCGGCATCGCCACCTTCACTAGCGATCTCTGTGACGCGCTGGCCGCGGGTCATCCCGAAGTGGCTTGCGTCGTCCTGCCGGTCAATGACACGCCGACAGGCTACGCGTATTCACCGCGCGTGCGGTTCGAGATCGAGAAAGGCGATATCGCCTCGTACCGCCGGGCCGCAGATTTCCTGAACATCAACAAGGTCGACGTCGTCTGCGTGCAGCACGAGTACGGCATCTATGGGGGGCCCGCCGGGAGCTACATCGTGGCGCTCCTGCGTGCGTTGCGCATGCCGGTCGTGACGACGCTGCACACGATCCTGCGGGATCCCGATCCGCTGCAGCGCTCGGTACTGGAGGAACTGATCCAGCGCTCGGATCGCTTGGTTATTATGACCGAACGCAGCAAAACGTTCCTGGAAGAGCTGTATGGGGCGCCGGCAGCGAAGATCGACATCATCTCGCACGGCATCCCTGACATGCCGTTTGTCGATCCGAACTTCTACAAGGACCAGTGTGGCGTCGAAGACAGACTGGTCTTGCTCACCTTCGGGCTACTCTCACCGAGCAAGGGGGTAGAGTATGTCATCGAGGCCCTGCCGGCCATCCTGGAGCGGCATCCCAACGTGGTCTATGTCGTTTCTGGAGTCACGCACCCCGCCGTGAAGCGCCGGGACGGGGAATCGTACCGGTTGAGTCTGGAGCGCCTGGTCCAGGCCCGGGGGGTGGATCAGCACGTCATCTTCTACAACCGGTTCGTTGACCTGGAGGCACTGATCGAGCTCATCGGCGCCGCCGACATCTATATCACACCGTACCTCAATCAAGCCCAGAGCGTGTCCGGCACGCTGGCGTATGCCGTCGGTGCTGGGAAAGCCGTCGTCTCGACCCCGTACTGGCATGCTGAGGAGCTCCTGGCTGACGGGCGTGGGGTCCTGGTGCCCTTCCGCGATCCGCAAGCAATCGCGGCACAGGTGACGGCACTGCTCGACAACGAGGCCGAGCGCGACGCGATGCGGAAACGCGCCTATCTCTTCGGTCGGGAGATGATCTGGCCGACCGTGGCACGCCGGTACGTCGAAAGCTTCGAGCGGGCGCGTCAGGAACGTAGCCGCCGGCCGCGGGTGACGTTCGCGACGAAGACCCTGCGGGAACCTCCGGCCAAACTCCCGGCAGTGAACCTCGACCATCTGCGCCGCCTGACGGACGATGTCGGCGTGCTGCAACATGCCATCTTTACGGTGCCAAACTACACGGAAGGCTATACGACCGATGACAACGCCCGTGCGCTCATCGCAGCGGTCCTCCTCGCAGAGGCCGGCGGACCAGCGACGGACGATGCGCGCAGGCTGGAGGCGCGTACGCGCACATTCCTGTGGCACGCGTTCAACCAGGAAGCGGGACGGTTCCGCAACTTCCTGTCATTCGAGCGCCGCTGGAACGAGGAAGTGGGGTCCGAGGACAGTCAGGGGCGCGCGCTCTGGGCTCTGGGGACTGTCCTGGGCCGCTCACCGCATGAGGGGCTGCGAGGACCGGTCGGGCGCCTGTTTGATGCGGCGCTACCGGCGGTGCTGACATTCACCAGTCCACGGGCGTGGGCGTTCGGGCTGTTCGGAATCCAGGAGTATCTCTGCCGATTCTCGGGCGATCGGGCTGCCCGCCAGGCCCGTGAGGTCGTGGCCGAACGGCTGTTGGAGGCGTACCAGCGGTACCACGCGCCTGACTGGCCGTGGTTTGAGGACATCGTCGCGTACTGTAACGCCAGCATGCCCCATGCTCTACTGGAATGCGGTCGACGGATGGCGAGGCCTGATATGGTCGAGACCGGGCTTGCCGCTCTGGAGTGGTTGGTGCACATCCAGCGGTCCCGAGAAGGACACTTCGTCCCCATAGGATCGAACGGATTCTACCGGCGGGGAGGTGAGCGCGCCAGGTTCGATCAACAGCCCGTCGAGGCGCAGACCATGGTCTCGGCCTGCCTGGCAGCGTACACTGTCACCGGCGAGGCGCGGTGGCGCGAAGAGGCGCAGCGGGCGTTCGAGTGGTTCCTCGGGCGAAACGACCTTGGGTTGCCGCTGTACGACCCTTCCACCGGTGGCTGCCGGGACGGCCTGCACCCCGACCGCGTGAACGAGAATCAGGGGGCCGAGTCGACCCTGGCATTCCTGCTGGCGCTGCTGGAGATGCTATGGTCCGGGCACGTCATGCGTGCCTTGGACGCTTCCCCGCCGCTCCGCACGCCCGAATCGGCACTCGTAGGTCCCGCAGCCTGATGATCGACATGAGGAGGGCGTGATCGCGTGAACGCTGGACCTGCTTCCCAGGAGGTGTCGCCGCGCAAGACCGGCCGGCATGAAGAGCTGCTCGTGCGCCACCCCGGCAATCCGATTCTCACCGCCGCCAACTGGCCCTACCCGGTGAACAGCGTCTTCAACCCTGGCGCCACGCTGCTCTCAGATGGTTCCACGTTGCTCCTGTGCCGGGTCGAAGACCGGCGCGGGGACTCGCACCTGTGCGTCGCGCGGTCCGCCAACGGCGTCGACGGCTGGCAGATCGATCCGGAGCCGACCCTGCTGCCCGATCCCAGGAACTATCCCGAGGAACTCTGGGGCATCGAGGATCCTCGCGTCACGTATATCGGCGAGTTGAACGCCTACGGGATCACCTACACCTCTTACTCACGCGGTGGGCCGGCGGTCTCGCTGGCGATGACCAAGGATTTCCGGCACTTCAGCCGCTATGGAGTTATCGTACCTCCAGAGGACAAAGATGCCGCCCTGGTGCCGCGCCGCATCGGCGGCTACTGGGCGCTGATCCACCGGCCGGTGACCGTCCTGGGATCGTACATGTGGATCTCGTACTCGCCGGACCTGTACCACTGGGGCCGACATCGGATGATACTGAAGTCACGCCGCGGCGGTTGGTGGGATTCGCTGAAGATTGGATTGAGCTGTCCTCCAATTGAAACCCCACGAGGCTGGCTGGTCCTGTATCACGGCGTCCGCGGGACTGCCGATGCGGCGATCTACCGGCTCGGCCTGACGTTGTTCGATCTCGAACATCCCGAGCGGTGCCTCCGGCGCGGTCAGACCTGGATCTTCGAACCAGAAGCGTCGTACGAGCGTTACGGGGATGTCGGGAACGTCGTCTTCCCCTGCGGGTACACCAGGGCTCCGGACGGGGATACAATCCATCTCTACTACGGCGCTGCGGATACCTGCATCGCCCTCGCAACGGGCAGCATCCGGGCGCTGCTGGACTGGCTGGACCGGAATGGCATCCCCGAGCCGGACGAGGATCTGAATGAAGGCGTTGCAGGAAGCAGGGCTTGAGCCGCTTTTGGCACCCCGGCCCGCAAGCCCTGGGAGCGCGGACCCGCGACGCACCATGCGCACGGCCATGCTGGCACCGATCTCGTGGCGCGTGCCGCCGCGCCACTACGGGCCCTGGGAGCGCGTCGTCTGGCTGCTGACCGAGGGGCTGGTGGAGCGCGGCATCGACGTCACCCTCTTCGCGACGGCAGATTCCGTCACCAGCGCGCGTCTGGTGGCGGTCTGCCCGCGACCCCTCTCCGAAGATGCTGGCCTTGATCCCAAGGTGTGGGAGTGCCTGCATATCGCCGCGGTCTTCGAGCGCGCCGGGGAGTTCGACCTCATCCACAACCATCTGGACTTCCTGCCCCTCTCGTACAGCGGGCTCGTCCGGACACCGGTAGTCACCACGATCCACGGGTTCTCCTCGCAGCGCATCTTGCCCGTGTATGAGCGGTACAACGGGCGAACCTTCTACGTCGCCATCAGCGACGCCGACCGCCATCCCCGGCTGGACTACCTCGCGACGATCCATCACGGCATCCTGCTGTCGGAGTTCACGCTGCGCCGATCCCCGGGCGACTACCTGCTCTTCTTCGGGCGCATTCATCCCGACAAGGGCACGGTCGAAGCGATCGAGGTGGCCAGGCGTTCCGGCCGCCGGCTGGTGATCGCGGGGATCATCCACGATCGCGGCTACTTCGAGCAGGCGGTTGGCCCCCGCCTCGACAGCGACCGGGTGCGTTATGTTGGCCCGGTGGGCCCCGAGGAACGCGATGACCTGCTGGGCGGGGCGTATGCACTGCTCCACCTGATCAACTTCGATGAGCCGTTCGGGCTCAGCATGGTGGAGGCCATGGCCACCGGGACGCCGGTGATCGCACGCCGCCGCGGCGCGGCCGCAGAGATCGTGCGTCACGGCGAAACCGGCTTCCTCGCGGACACCGTGGACGAGGCGGTCCGCGCTCTGGAGGCGGTCCCGGCGCTCGACCGGGGCAGGGTGCGCCGCCACGTCGAGCAGCACTTCACGCGGGACCGGATGATAGACGACTACCTCCGGGTCTATCACGAGGTCCTGCGGAAGCATGCCGCTGCACAATGACCTTCCGGCTGGTCCAGGGCATGCCCCAGCGAAACCTCGCCGTCGAGCTCCTGCGGAGGCTCCTGGCCGGAGAGATCAGGAACCGCGGCCGCCGGAACGTGGTTCAGGCGCGCTCTTTTGCTGAGATGCTGGAGCAGGCGATCCGACGCTATCAAAATCGCGCGATCGAAACCGCCCAGGTCATCGAGGAACTCGTTGCCCTGGCCAAGCAGATGCGGGAGGCGAACGCGCGGGGAGAGCAACGCGGCCTTACTGAAGACGAGCTGGCCTTCTACGTAGCTTAGCAGCCGCTAGACGGCTGGAGCGCGTCCTCACCTCCGACCCAGGGTTGAGCATAGTGCGCCATACGGATGCGGGTTATCCGAAAGCGATTGAAGAAGCGAAGAGGCTAGGGATCAAATTGCCAATGCTGCGGTAAGGACGGATTTGGAGAGGGCATCTGCACACCCAGATCCTGGGCGACCCGGTAGAGCGACTTCCCTGACTCCCGCACCAAGCGGACGGTTTCAGCGCGGAACTCCGGTGCGTAGGGTGGTCGGGTCTTGCCCATCGTGGACTCCCTCCCAGGGGGCTTGTCCCCCTAACGATGAGATGTCCACGAAAGAGGGTTGTCAGCTGGTTTCGCCGTCTCATCCAACCCGGAGAGCCAGTGAGTGTCGGTAGGTCCGCTCTCAGCAAGCTCACAGTCATGGACAGCGAGCCTAGTTTTCAGGGCAACCGACCGAGCCGCGGATAATCAAGATGGACGAGGACCTCGAGTTCGGCTGCGCGTGTCAAGGAATTCTGAGCAACCCTTTGTGCTCGGCTGAGGGATTGGCGATCGGGCAGTTACCCGATTTCCCGAGCCCCGAGGTTGTGATTTACTGGTGTTGGAGGGTTCAGGACGGTTGACGGAGGATCGAGGACTAACCGTCCGGGCCCAGGGGAAACGGATGACGACCGCTACGCTTAACCGAGAAGCGGGCGTCCCTAAAGTGGGCGCTCCCCTCGTGGTGGTGTGTCCAGCCTGTAGGGCCCAAGCAACGATCGTTCCGCGCTTCGGCGACGTGGTTGCCATTTATCATCTCTGCCGCCCTGACGAAGACAGGGCTCAGGGACCGGCATCCCGTTCGGATGGAACCCCTTGAGGTCGCATCTGGGGGGTCTCGCGAAGGTCTTGAATAGGCGCATCGCGAGATCCACATCGTGGGCGGGGCGAGCATCGGGAACCAGGGACGAGAAAAGTCCTTCCTCAGGATAGTGAGGCCAAACAGGTTAAGGCTTCCGTGGATGGAGGTCCCAACATGAAAACGCGGGAACTGACCCTGGCTGGCTTGCTCACCGCCATGTCGCTGCTGATTCCGCTCTATTTTCGGGGGACGCTCCAGATCGCCATCCCGGCCATCGGGTTCTCGGCGACGCTGGCCTCGCACGTACCGACGATGCTGGGCATGGCGATCAGCCCCTGGGTCGCCGTGGCAGCGGGACTGGGGAGCACGGTGGGATTCTTCATGACGCTGGGTCCGATTGTCGGCGCACGGGCATTCACACACGCTGTCTGGGGATTGATCGGCGCACTGGTCGTTCGGGCCGGCGGGTCTCTCTTCTGGGCACTGGTGGTCGCGCTGCCGATCCACGCGATCGGCGAGGGCGTAGTCGTCTGGGTCGCCACGCATACCGTGCAGAACGGGTTGCTGGTGACGGGCACCACCGTCCTGCACCACATAGTTGATGGCATCATCACGCTTGCTGTGTTTGCCGCCATCCGTCCGGTGCTAGGGGGCGGCTAGAGCACCCCCGCGTCCGTTACGCCTGGTCGCAGCCCTGCGGAACGGCTCGCCAGCGACGAGAGCAGGAAACGCTAGGAATCTCACTGATCCCGTCTCAGGGCATTTCGCCCCCACGAAGACGATCGGGGAGGTCACCACACAGGAGGATCGAGGTTCCCACGAGGCGCTTGAGGAGACGCTTAGGATTTTCGCAAACGATCTGAGCAACGCAGAGAGGGACCAGTTCCGTTCTCGGATTCTCGAAGACATTGCGGCAGCTACCCGTTGTGTCGCCTTGCTCAAGGATCCCAAGCTCGGGGGTTGCTAAGAGGCCATTGGGCGGATTGCGCTCGTGCCAGCCTGAGCCTATCCGCTCGCTCTCTCATGGCCGTCCCCCCTTCTGCGCCCGGTCGAAGGT
>JBGPLF010000146.1:0-10431 GCA_041486265.1 bacterium | reverse complement strand
CACCACGCATTACATGGACGAGGCGGAACACTGCGACCGCCTGGCCTTCATTTACGAGGGACGGATCATCGCCCAGGGTACTCCGGCCGAGATCAAACACAAACAGATGCCCGGGCAGGTGCTGGAGATCCGAACGGACCGGATTATCGAGGCGCTGGCGGCTGTCGAGGAACATCCGGAGGTCCGGGACGCCGCCCTCCATGGCGCGGCGATCCATGTAACGGTCGAGGATGGGCAGACGGCCGGCGCCCTGGCGGCGCACCTTCGATCGAAGGGCTTTGCCGTCGAGTCGGTGGAGCCGATCCTGCCGTCGCTGGATGACGTCTTCGTCGCGCTGGTGGAGGCGCGGGAAGCGGAGGGTAGGCCGCAATGAGCTGGCAGCGCATCTGGAGCATCATGCGGAAGGAGATCACCCAGATCGTGAGGGATCGCCGGACGCTGGCCACGATCATCTCGCTCCCGATCATTCAGCTGGTCCTGTATGGCTATCTCTCCAACGAAGTGCTGCACCAGCCGACGATCGTCTGGGATCAGTCCGCGACCGCGGAGAGCCGGGCCCTGGTCTCCTCCTTCGAGAATACGCGATACTTCCGGGTGCGCTTCGTCGGTCGCAATATGAAGGAGATCGAGCAGCGGCTCGACGCCGGCCAGGCCAAGGTCGGACTGGTCATCCCGCCCGACTTCGCGACGCTGCTGCGGTCCGGCAAACCCGCGCGCGTGCTTATGGTCGTGGATGCCTCCGACGCGACCAGCGCGCGGGTGGTGCTTTCGGTGGCGTCGGGCATCGGCGCCAGCCTGTCGCAGCAATTGAGCGTGGAGGCGATCGAGCGGCGCGGCCAGCGCGCGCCCAGCATCCCGGTGGAGGTCCGGTCCCGCGCCTGGTACAATCCCGATCTCAGGTCCCAGCTATTCATCGTGCCGGGCGTGCTGGCTGTTATTCTGCAATTTACGACAACCTTCCTCAGCGTGACGGTGATCGTGCGCGAGCGCGAGATGGGTACCCTCGAGCAGCTCGTGGTCACACCGATCCAGCCGATCGAGCTGATGCTCGGGAAGATCATCCCGCTGATCGGCCTGGGCTACATCAACATGACCTTCATATTGTTCCTGGCCTGGATCTGGTTTGGCGTGGCGGTGAAGGGGAGCCTGCTCCTGCTCTATGCGATGACGCTCGCGTTCTTTTTCTCTTCGTTGGGCATCGGGACGCTGATCTCGACTGTCTCCAAGAACATGCTGCAGGCCCTGCAACTGTCGCAGACAACGCTGCTCCCGAGCATCCTGATCTCAGGATTCTTGTTCCCGCGGGAATCCCTGCCCGTGGTGCTGCAGTGGGTCGGGCTGGCCCTGCCCCTGACCTACTACGTCATCGTGGTCCGGGGCATCCTGATCAAAGGCGTGGGCTTCGAGTTTCTCTGGCGGCAGATCATCCCGCTGGTGATCCTGGCGTTCATTGTATTCGGAGTGGCGATCAGGCGGTTCCAGAAGAAGATCGACTGACGAAGAGAGTCGCCGCCTTGGGAGGTGGCTCACGATGAGACAGATCCTCGGCATCACGTTGGGAGCCGGGCTGGCGCTGGTGGCCCTCGCCGGCGCGTTCGCCGCCGGCGGTCTCTTTGGATTCGTGGCGGGGGCGGCCGGCGGCGCCGCCGCCAGGGGAGCCACTGCCGGCGCTTCGGAACGACACCTGGGCGGCGCGGGTCCCGACAAGGTCGTCGTCATCCGGGTCGCGGGCGTGATCGCGCGGGAGGACGCCTCCGACCTTCCGTTCTTCGGTGGCGGAGCGTCGAGCCGCCGGATCGTCGACCTGCTCGATCGCGCGCAGCACGACACCGCGGTCAAGGCCGTCATTCTCGATATGGACACCCCCGGTGGATCGGTGGTCGCCAGCGACGAGGTGCACCAGAAGATTCAGGCGCTGCGCACGGCCCACAAGGTCACGGTGGCCCTCATGACCGAGACGGCCGCCTCGGGCGGGTATTACATTGCGGCGGGCACGGACCATATCGTCGCGGATCCCACCACCGTGACGGGTAGTATCGGAGTGATCGTCGAATTGCCCAACCTCCAGGAGTTAAGCCACAAGATCGGGATCCGGACGGTCGTGTTCAAGAGCGGCGCGTTCAAAGACATCGGCAATCCGAACCGGCCGATCACGCCGCCAGAAGCTGCGATCTTCCAGGGGCTCGTGGACGAGGCCTACGGACGATTCGTGGACATCGTCGCCCGCGGCCGGCGGATGGATCGCGGCAGGGTGCTGCGGCTCGCCGACGGGCGCATCTATACGGGCCGGCAAGCGCAGCGGCTGGGCCTGGTGGACAGCCTGGGACATTTCCCGCAAGCTGTAGAGATTGCGAAGAAACTCGCAGGGTTGAAAGACGCGCAGATCGTGGAGTATGGTGGTGAGGGCTTCCTGCGGTCGCTGCTCGGGTCGGCGGGGCGCCGGCTCTGGATCTGGACGTGGGGGGCCGGTGATGTCTACCCGTCGTTCCACAAGCCGTTCAGCATTCAGTATGTGATGATTCCCTGAGCGCTGCGCCCACCATCTCCCGGACCGCCCGGGCGCGCTAGTTGAGGAGGTCTCGCGATCCGTATCACCTTTCACGGCGCCGTCCGCACCGTCACGGGCTCGCTACACGTCGTCGAGGCCGGCGACACGCAGGTCTACCTCGACTGCGGCCTCTTCCAGGGCCGCCGGGACGAATCTTATGAGCGCAACCAGCAGTTCCCCACTCCGCCTCGTGACGTCGATGCTGTCATCCTGTCCCACGCGCACCTCGATCACTGCGGCAACCTGCCGACATTAGTAGATCAGGGATTCCGCGGGCCGATCTATTGCACACCGGCGACCCGTGACCTGGCCGCGCTAGTGCTCCGCGACAGCGCCAAGGTGCAGAGCCAGGATCTCAGGATCGTCAACAAAATCCGCAATCGCCAGGGGCTGCCGAAGGCCGAGCCGCTGTACGATCTGCAGGCCGTCGAGCGCGCGATCTCCCGTATCAAGACCGTCCCCTACCACCAGCCGTTTCGTGTCGGGACCATGACGGCCACGTTCTCCGACGCGGGTCACATCCTGGGATCGGAGATGATCCTGCTCGAGGCGGACGGCCGGCGGCTAGGGTTCACGGGGGACCTGGGCCGGCCGGGCACCGCCATCATCCGGGATCCCGAGGACCTGCCCGCGGTCGATGCCCTGCTGACCGAATCCACGTATGGAGACCGCGATCACACGTCGCACGAAGAGGCGATCGCGCACCTGGCGTCGGTCATCACTGAGACGGTCGGTCGTGGCGGCCGGGTGCTGATCCCCGCCTTCGCCGTCGGCCGGACGCAGGAAGTGGTGGTCGCGATGCGGCAGCAACGTGACGCCGGAAAGATTCCCGATGTCCCCGTATATGTTGACAGCCCGATGGCGACGGATGCGACCGAGATCTTCCGCAAGCATCCCGAGTGCTTCGATGAGGAAACGCGTGCGCGGCTGCGGGGGAGCGATCCCTTTGGGTCAAAGGGTCTGAAGTACGTACAGGATATCGAGGAGTCGCGGGCGCTGGTCAACTCGGATGAGCCGTGCGTCGTCATCGCCACGTCGGGGATGATTGAGGGTGGCCGGATTCGCGAGCATCTCCAGCGATTCATCGGGGATGCCCGCTCGACCGTCCTCTTCGTCGGCTATCAGGCCGAGCACACGCTGGGCCGCAAGTTGCTGGACGGATCGCCGGAAGTCCGGATCTATGGAGAGCCGTACAAGGTGGCGATCCACGTGGAGCAGGCCGAGGCGTTCAGCGCCCACGCGGACCGCAATGAGTTACTGGCGTGGGCGCTGCGCGCCCCGAAGATCGGCCGGGCCTTTTGTGTGCATGGCGAGGAGCCCGCAGCGACGGCGCACGCGAAGGCGCTGACCGGGCATGGCATCCCCGCCTCGGTGCCGATCGTTGGGCAGTCCGAAGTCGTCTAGCCTAGACAGCATCGAAGGCTCATCATTGCTTCATGCCCCCCGACTATCGGAGCAAACCGAGTTCCAGCAGCACCTTCTGCGTCTTGCTCAAATCCTCATCGAGGAACTTTCGAAGCCGGTCGCCCGTTAACACGAACCGCGTCCACTGCCGCTCTTCGAGGATCCGGGCCCAGGATTTGCTCTTCACCATTCTCGCAAACGCTCGTTCCCAGAACTTGACCACATCTTGCGGCGTCTCCGGCGGCATGTAGAAACCCCGCCAGTTGACGAAGACAAAATCGATTCCCTGCTCCCGGGCGGTCGGGATGCTTCTCAGTGCCCCGGCGAGCCGTTCCGGGGCGAAGACGGCCAGGACGCGTATGCGTCCCGCCTCGATGTCGCCGAGCGTTTCGGACAGGCCGGCCGAGAGCACCGTCGCGCCGCCGCCGAGGACCGCGGACACCGCGGAGGGAGCGTCGCCAAACGCGATGTATCGGACCTTCGCCGGGTCAATCCCCTGGTGGCGGGCCAGCAGAGCCACCGCGAGGTGATTGAGGCTTCCAGCGGGGAGACTCCCCCCGACCGTGACCAGCCCTGGATCCCGCCGCAGGACCTCGATCAGGGTGCGCAGGTTGTTGAAGACCGAGTCCCTGCGTACGGCCACGATGTAGTAGTCTCCCGTGATTGCCGCGACCGGCGTGATCTCTCGAAACGTGTAGGGGACCACCCGGCGCGCGAGCGTGCCCGTCAACGCCGACCCCATCACCGCCATGACATGGGTGTCACCTTTGCGGCGGGTGACCATGTTGGATATCGTCACGGCGCCGTTGCCACCCGGGACGTTGGTCACGGTAATCGGCACGGCGACCAGTTTCTCCTCACCGAGGACCCGCGCGGCCAGCCGCGCCGTCAGGTCCCATCCGCGGCCGGGGCTCGACGGCGCGATGAAGTCGATGGTTTTCGATGGATAGGAAAGCGGAATAACCGGGCCTGCCGCCTGATAAGCCCATCCGGGGCTGAACCCGGCAAGGAGCATCAGGACTGTGGCCGTGCATGCGGCTAGCACCCATTGGGCGGGAATCCTTCTCACACGCTCTATGCTCATCCGGCCTCGAGGCTCGTTACCCTCATGACTTGCCGAGTAGGCTCTCGCGGGCGTTGCGGATGTGCTGCCGCATTCCGGCTTCGGCCGCCGCCGGGTCGCGGGCCTCGATCGCGGCCAGGATCGCCCGGTGCTCGGCCGGTGCCTGCTCGGCACGCTGATGCACCGCCCCGGAGCGCCGGCGCAGCAGCCGGACACGTGGCTGGATCGCCGTCATGACGCCTGCGAGCTGCAGGCTGCGGGCCCCGTGCAGAATCCGCGCGTGGAAATCCTCCTCGGCCGCCGGGTAGCCGCGCGGTCGTCGTGCCGCCGGTGCCGCGAGTTCGTCCTCAACGTGATCCAGGTGAATCCTCAGCCGTGCGATGTCTTCGGACGACATCCGCTCGGCCGCCAGGCGGGCAGCCAGGCCCTCCAGGGCTTCGCGCAGGTCGAAGAAATCGGAGATCTGCGCGGGGGAGAACGTGGCCACGCTCACTCCTTTGCGCGGGCGGACTTCGACGAGTCCTTTGTGTGCCAGCCGCTTCAGCGCGTCCCGGACGGGAGAACGGCTCACTCCAAGCGCCACAGCCAGGTCGGCCTCGGCGAGGGGCGATCCCTCCGGGAGTCTGTCGTCGAGGATGGCCTGCTCCAGTGCAATCTCCACGAGGTCGACCAGGGAGGCTCCAGACGTATCAACTGGATGAAGCGCTTCGAGAATGGAGTCTCGCATACGGTATACAACATATCGTATTCCGACTAAGGATGCAATCGGACCACCGGCAATAATCGGCTGAGGAACGACGTGGAAGGCCGGATTGAGGCGGGTTGAGCGGCCTGAGAAGGAAACAGGCCGCCGGGGCCGAACTCGTCGTGCCGTGGTCGCCCAGGCATTTGCGTTCGTCGCGCGGCTCTCCCCCGATGTCAGGCGGTCGGGCTGGAAACTCCTCTACCAGTTCATGGCGTTCAAGAATCGCGACGCCGACTGGGCCTTCATGAATTACGGACTGATAGACCTGGATCCTCAAGCGAAGCCACCGCACCTCTCACCGGCAGACGAGAAGGACCGGTACTGCATCCAGCTCTATCATCACGTCACCAGTGCGATCGATCTGACCGGTCGGGATGTCCTCGAGGTCGGCTGCGGCCGCGGAGGGGGCTGTTCCTTTATGGCGCGGTACCTGCAACCGCGGTCCGTCGTGGGCGTTGACATCTCCGAGCGAGCGATCCACATCTGCAACAAGTTCCATGCTGGTCCACGGCTCACGTTCTTCCGCGGCGATGCGGAGTCCCTGCCGTTCGATGATGGCGCCGTCGACGCGGTGGTGAACGTAGAATCCTCCCACTGCTACGGTTCCATGCCTCGCTTCCTGTCCGAAGTACACAGGGTCCTTCGTCCCGGTGGCTACTTCCTATTTGCGGACCTGCGGGATCGGAATGATGTGGGGCGGCTCCGCGAACAGATGGAAGCCTCGCACATGCAGATCATCAAGGGTCAGACGATCACCGACGGCATTCTCGCGGCCCTGGATCAGGACAGCGAGCGCAAGAAGAGGTTCGTCCGGCAGAAGGCCCCCCGGATCCTCCGCGGGGCGTTTCAAGAGTTTGCGGGCCTCAGAGGAACAAGGTTATACGAAGAATTTCGCTCTGGCCGCGCCCAGTATCTGAGCCTTGTCCTCCGCAAGACCTCCCCCCGCGGCGCCTCGTAGGGGCTCGAATACTCGATCAAGAGGCGCGGCCGGTTCGCAGGGACGTCCCGTCCGCCACTCTACATGCCCCATTTGTTATCAGGCCTGGACAGGTCCTGCACGGATCGGTATCGTGAGACCGCGGCCCCATTGGCACGCCGCGGGGCCCCAGCGTCATGATCCGATGAAGACGAGCGCAGGCACTGTGCCCCTGGCGGCTCCAGCCGGCACGCCGTTCCTGTCCGCGAGCGGACGGGCGTGGCGGACCTTCGTCCGGGACCGCTACGCTCTGGCCGGAGGAGCCGGCGTAGTGTTCTTCGTCGCCCTGGCGCTGCTGGCCCCCGTGGTCGCGCCCTACGACCCGAACTATCAGCATCCGCAGGGTCTCTCCGCTGTCGGCGTACCCCACGCCCCGGGGGCGGAGTTCCTCCTCGGCACCGACCTGCTGGGACGCGACCTCTTGAGCCGCGTGGTCTGGGGGACGCGGGTGTCGCTTGCGGTAGGGGTCATCTCGACGGTGTTCGCACTCGGCGCCGCGCTGGTCATCGCGCTTACCGCCGGTTTCTTCAAGGGCGCGGCGCGCACGGTCCTCTTGTGGATCATCAACGCCGTGCTCAGCTTTCCCACGCTGCTGCTGATGCTGGCGCTGGTGAGCGTGCTCCCGCGCGGCATCTGGGTGGTCGTCTTCGTGCTCTCGGTCTTCGCCTGGGCCTACCCGGCCCGCGTCATCTACGGCGAGGTCCTGTCGGTTACACAGCGCGAGTTCATTGACGCGGCCCGGGTGATCGGCGCGAGCAACGTGCGCATCCTGGCCCAGCACGTGCTGCCCCAACTGGTCCCCTTGATCGTCGTCTACTTTACGCTGCGCGTACCGGCCACGATCTTGCAGGAAGCGTCGCTCAGCTTTCTCGGACTGGGGGTGCAGCCGCCGACCGCGTCGTGGGGATCGATTATCTACGAGGGTGCCCGGGCGTATCGCAGCGCGCCCTGGATCTTCCTTTTCCCGGGTGCGGTGATCGCGTGCGCGGTGGTGAGCTTCAACTTACTCGGCGACGGGCTGCGCGATGCGCTCGACCCGACGGGCAGCATGCGCCGAAGGGGGAACGCATGAGGCGGCTCGGCGGCCTCATCCTCCTGCTCTGGCTCGTTTCGACGGTCACGTTCATCCTCATGTTCGCGGTGCCGTCAGATCCCGGCGCGGCGATCGCCGGTCCCCAGGCCACCCCGCAGGTCACCGAGAACATCCGAAAGGTGCTGGGATTGGACCAGCCGCTGTACGTGCAGTATGGACGCTATCTGTGGCGCCTGCTCCACGGCGACCTGGGACGCTCGTACGTATATGGGCGGCCGGTGGTCGAACTCCTCGTGACGCACCTCGGGCCATCGTTCCAACTCGCGCTGGCCTGCGTTGTCGCAGAGGCGGGAATCGGCCTGCCGGTCGGGATTCTTTCGGCCGTGCGTCAGGGCAGCCGCTTCGACCGGATCGGCATGGTGGGCACGCTCGTCACGCTGGGATTGCCGCACTTCTGGATCGGGCTGTTCCTGCTGTATCTGGTCGGGGCGCGTCTGGGCTGGCTGCCACTCGGCGGTTACGGCGGCTTGAGGTATGTCATCCTGCCCGCACTGGCCGTGGGGATCGCCTACGCCGGATGGTACGCGCGGGTGATCCGCTCGACGCTGCTCGACATCATGTCGCGGGACTTCGTGCGCACCGCGCGCAGCAAGGGTCTGCCGGAGCGGTTCGTCGTCGTGCGGCACGCGCTGCGCAACGCGCTGATCCCCATTGTGACCATGTGGGGCCTGGACTTTGCGAACTTCATGAGCGGGCTGGTCGTCATCGAGGCGGTCTTTGGGTGGCCCGGCGTCGGCGCGCAGATGGTGGAGGCGGTGTTGCGGTTCGACATCCCCCTGGCGATGGGCACGGTGCTGGTCGGCGCGATTATCGTGGGGACCGTGAACCTGGCGCTGGACCTGATCTATCCGATGCTGGATCCGACGCTGCGGCAACAGAGGTGAGACATGGCATGGCGCACCTCTCTGTGACGCTCACAGCAGTTGCCGGGGGATCGTTCGGGCCCAGTGATTGCTCCAGCGGGGGGATTTGTTCAACGTTACGTCCAGCGTCAGATCCAGATGAAAGACCGTTGCGTCACTCTTCAGTTCGGCGGTGGCCGTGCTCTCCACCTCGAAGCCCGGCCGGCGCAGCGTCTTGCGATCCCAGGACGTGGCTCTTGCGTCGGCGGGATTCTGGGCCGAGACCGTCATCTCCGCACGATGCTCGCTCGTTACGACGGTGGCGCCGTCAGGATGGCGAATGGTCTCGCGCAATTGGCGCCTGGCGGTCATCGAGCGTTGTGCGATGTCATAGGTGATCGAGATCGCAGGCTTCTCGGGAGTATGAACAAACTGCGAGCGGCGCACTGACGGGGGAAGGAGCGGCGGTTCGGGGGACGGGAACCCAGGCGCGGCGGCCGGCACAACCGGCAGGGTCAAACTGCTCGGATGGTCAGATCCGCTGTGCACGCGGATCACCCCGGCATGCGGCGACGGCCAGACCTCCGGAAAGTCGGCGCCGGACAGCGCGACCCTAATACAGTGGCCCTTAGGGAAGATCCACGACGCTGCATCGAGTTCGATGTCCAGGCGACAGACCTCGCCCGGGACAAGCGGCTCGGCGCGGTCCATGCCCCTTCTGCGGGTGCCATTGAGCAGACCCTTGCAGACAAGCGTCGAGGATCCGTCTGGTGCGACGTCGCACAGACGCACCGCGAAGAAGGCGACCTCGGCCGTCGCCGACGCGAAGAGCGTCACGCGCGGGAATCCCAGAACCTCGGTGTCGGCGGCCAGCGGCTTCGACGTGTAGACGATCGAGAAGGCCTCGTTCGCGCCCTGCTCACCCCAGCCGGCACCGCTCCCCGCAAACCCGAGATCGGCGAAGCCCACGAAGGGGATGTACTGGCGCTCGGCGACATGATCGGCAAGCGGCGGGCTGTTGCCCAGATCGGACTTCGCGCCGAAGAACCACTGCCGTTCTTTGGCGCGGGCCGGCGGCAGGGCTTCTTCGAAGCGCCAAAATCCGGGGGCCTCATCCCGTGAGGCGTCCGGCCGGCGATAGTTCTGGATGTAGACTGTGACCGGCGGCTCGTCGAGGATGCCGGTCGGCTCATCCGCCAGCCACTGCTTGAACCAGCGCGTCACCTCGTGCAGGAAATCGATCCTCGGGCCCGGGGTCGCGGCATCGGGCGGCGTGTGCGGCCACGGTCCCATGATCAACTTCTTCGGCACGTCGAGGTTCGCGAACCAGCGCAGCGAGGCATTGACATAGAAATCCGCCCAGCCCCCGACGATGAACGTGGGCACCCTGACCCTGTCGTACATCCGGCCCAGGGTGGAACGCCAGTACGGGCCGTCGAGTTGTTCCTCCAGCCACCGGATCAGCCAGGGGGTGTTCTCGCGCAGCCTGAGATCCCACAGAGCCTGCCAGCCATCACCCGTGAGCTCGGGGTAGGGTGGCAGCGCATTGCGGCTCACCATCCCGAGCGCATATGAGCCGATCACGCTCCAGCCGTCGACGGCGCCGCCGCGGAAGTGCATGTCGTCGGTGTAGCGATCATCGGTCGCGTACAGTGGCGCGATCGCGCCCAGCGACGGCGGCTGGATCTGCGCGATCTGAAGGGCGGTGAATCCCGCGTACGACGTGCCCCACATGCCTGTCCTTCCGTTGCACCACTCCT
>JBGPLF010000145.1:0-10488 GCA_041486265.1 bacterium | reverse complement strand
CTCCCTATACTCCTTTTGCTGCATCATGGCGCGAGGAGGAGATTGTGCCTGCGCGTCAAGCACCCGCACTTACAGCACCTTCCTTCCGGTAACCCAATGCTCCAGAAATGTCCGCTGCCGCGCTTGCAACGAGCGGGCCAAACTTTCCGTGCAATCGTGTGAAGTCTACTCGGTAGGCTGGGGCGGCAATACTTAAGGCGCCAATGACGCGCCCACCATCACCAAGTATCGGCGCCCCTGCGCAGCGAACGCCATCGTTCCCCTCCCCGTTGTCGATTGAATAACCTCGTCGACGGATATCCTGAAGGGAGGTCCGTAGCTTACTGGGAGACGTAATCGTCTGTGCCGTAATGCCAGGTAGCCCAACCGTCGCGAAAATGCGTGCCACCTGTGACTGGGGAAGGAAGGCAAGAATGGCCTTACCAACCGCGCCGCAGTGAAGGTATTCGCGCTGCCCCACACTCGAAGCAACACGGACTCGTTGCGGTCCTTCAACCCGGTCGAGGTAGATTCCCATTTCCCCATCCGGGATCATGAGATGCACTGTCTCTTGAGATTGCTCGGCAAGTCGCTCGAGCCACGGCCGTGCTAGTGCCCGCAACTCCACGCTTTGGAGGAACGCCGCACCAAGGCGTAGAGTCATGGTCCCGAGCCGGTAGGGTCCCGAGCCCAAGTCCTGTTCCACGAATCCGTGAGTTTCCAGACTTCTGAGCAATCGATAAGTCGTCGAGGGATCGAGGTGCAGAGCTCGCGCGAGGTCATGTACGCCAATCGGCTGGCCTACCGTCGCCATGTGGGCGAGAAGGCGAGCAGCCTTTTCCACGCTCTTGATGGTCGGAGGAGCCCCTACGTTTCGAGGACGCATGTAATCGGCCCGACAGTATTTTGTGTTGCGAAATACTATTTCTTTTTTCTCCCTCTGACGCTACACTATGGTAAAGGTGACGTCAAGCGTCCTTTCTGCCCCGGCCGCAGCGAAGCATTGATCATTTCGGCGCGCCCTTGCGGCGGAAAGACCGGAGAGGAGGATGTGGGTGCAGGCAGTTGTTATCCACGAACCGGGCCGGTTTGGACTGGAAGACCTACCGGTTCCCGAACCGGGTCTCGGCGAAGTTCGAGTGCGATCGCAGTACGTGGGCGTCTGCCGGACAGACCTTGAACTCATCCGCGGACAGCTTCCGCCGGAGTGGGTAAAGTATCCGCTTATCCCCGGGCATGAGTGGAGTGGCGAGGTCGACAAGTTGGGCCCAGGGGTCGATGGTTTCGCGCTTGGCGACCGAGTAATTGCGGAAGGCATCATTCCATGTGGCACCTGTCCGAAGTGCCGACGAGGGGAGACCAACCTTTGCGACGCTTATGATGAACTTGGCTTCACCCGTCCAGGCGGGTACGGCCAGTATGTCATCGTGCCCGCACGTGTCGTGCATCATGTCCCTCCAGCTATCTCTTCAAAGAGCGCGGCCCTGATCGAGCCGACCGCCGTCGTGGCACGGGGCGTCTTCCGAGCGCAACCGAAACCAAGCGAAACAGTCGCCATTATTGGCCCTGGCGCTCTAGGTCTGCTGGCCGTCATGCTCTTCCGCCTCTTCCGGCCGGGCAGGATTATTCTTGTGGGATTTGGTCAAGCGCAGTTGGCTTTCGGCCAGCGACTTGGAGCCTCCGACATTGTGGACATTGAGACTTCCAATCCCGGTGAGCAGGTTCGTCAGATTACTGACGGACTCGGCGCGGACATCGTCTTCGAGAGCGCGGGCCATCCCGCGGCTGTTGAGACGGCTTTCGCTGTGGCCCGCCCAGGATCGAGGCTTGTGCTTGCCGGGGTCGCCGGAAAAGGGCAAATCCTCAACTTGCCTTCGGACATCTTCGTTCAGAAAGATCTCACGGTTCATGGAGTATTCGGCTACACTTCCCGCGTATGGCAGCGGGTGATGGACTTAGTCAGCGCTGGTCTGGTTGATCCCGGGCTCGTGATCACTCATCAGCTTCCGCTGGAACGCTTTGAGCACGCGTTTCATCTACTCGACCAGCGACCACCGGTCCTGGGAAGGATCCTCCTCGAGCATACTATCGCCTAACGCATACCAATGGCGGGCCGGTGCCATGGAGTTGAAGATCACGGCTGTGGCTCCGTACGTGATGAGCGATACCTGGCGGAACATGATTTCGTCCGTGACGATACCAACGAGGGCGTAAGTGGAGTGGGCGAAAAATATCGCTTGCAAGCCGAGAGGAAGGTGCCTTAGTACTCTGTTTCGCAATTACGGTGACGTATCGCGTGGGCATGGGTTATGCGGCAACCCGCCGCGACTTAAGCGCGAGTTTCGCCAGCAATGCGGCGAGGTCTCTGCGGGTAAAGATCCACTGAAAGGGTTTGGCCGCGTGTGCATAGCGCTCTTGGAAGTGGAGCAGGCGTTCTCTGACGGCGGCCAGGGAGACGAAGTCGTTGGGCGTGAGCACCTTGCGCTGGACGATGGAGAAGTAGATTTCGATCTGGTTGAGCCAACTGGCGTGGATGGGCGTGTGGACGAGCACCAGGTTGGGCCACTTGGCGCGGAGCCTGGCAATCGCTTTCTGCCCCCGATGAGCCGAACTGTTGTCCACGATCCAGAACACGCGCCGGGCGGACCGGTAGGGCTCTTGGCGCATGACCTGGGCGACGAGGCGCTCGAAGGGCGCGATACCCGTCCGCCGCTCGCAGCGGCCAAAAACTTTGGCCCGATGCACGTCCCAGGCCGCGAGGTAGGCACAGGCGCCACAGCGCGTGTACTCGTGCTCGACAGCCATCGGGCGTCCCGAGGCGGGGGGCCGGGTAGGATGGCGCCGCCGCCGGGCCTGGATGCTGGTTTTCTCGTCGGCGCACAGCACATACTCCCGTGGGCCCAACGCCGCCCCCTCCCCCCGGCGTTCGTAGAGATCCAGGATGCGCCCAGCCTTGGCTGCAAAGTCGGGATCGCGCGGGAAGATCCAACTGCGGTGCCGCCAGGGACGGAGCGCATCCTGACTGAGCCAGCGCCACAACGTCGCCCCACTGATCTGCGCGACGAGTCCCACGGCCACCACCTGCCGCCGCAACTCGGCGAGCGACCAGCGGGCCAACGGGACGCCACAGCGGGCAGGCAACTCACAGGCGAGCGCCTTGACCTCGACGACGACGCTGGGGGGAAAAGCGGGCGGGCCGCCCGCCGCGCGGCTGCTCCTCAAGGCCCGGTAAGCGAAGGCTGTAAAATCGCTTGCGCCATTTGCTGACGATCTGGCGGGGTGTATCCAGCCGCGAGGCGATCGCCTCATTGGCGAGGCCGTCCGCCGCCAACAGGACAATCTTCGCGCGGATCACGTCTCGATATGGTGACGTATATCGCCGGGCTCGTGCCACGAGTTCCTCGCGCTCTTCGTCTGTCAGTGCGACGGCATATGGGCTCTGTCTCGGCATGCTCCACACCTCCGCCGAGACAACAGCCTACCAGAACCCGTCGAGAAACGCCATCAAAATACGTCATCATACTTATGAAACCCAGTACTTAGGCTACCTGCGATACATCATGTCCTGGAAGCGCCCCCCCGGCAACATTGAGGGTCTGCACTTGTATGTTATCGTTATATGAGAGTAAGGGTGGCGGTCTGAACCACCTTGGCATGCAATCCGGAGAACGATCATGTTGATTGATACAGACATCGCCGAGATCCGGACCACCTCTGGACCGAAGCTTCTTAACTTGTATGCTTTGGTGAGCCACAACGGTGTAACGCTGATCGACACGGGCCTCCCCTCTCATCCAGAGAAAGCAATAGCTCAGGCTTTGACGGAACTCGGCTTTGGACTGGGCGATGTGCGCCTCATCATCAATACCCACGCAGATTTGGACCACCATGGTGGGAACGCGACTATCCGAACGCACGCACCTCGAGCCTTAATCGTAGCCCATAGACTCGATCAACCGCTAATTGAAAGCGGCCAAGCCATCATGAGAGACCGATATGGCAAGTTCGCATCCACCGATGGTGTCGCATACTCACCAGAGGACGTTAGATGGCTTGAGGACAACCTTCCTGAAGACTCGACCGTCGATGTCAGTCTTTCTGGCGGAGAAACTATTAGGACCGCTGGCTCAATGCTCCTGGATGTCTACCACATCCCGGGCCATACCTGGGGACATGTGCTGCTATGGGAAGCCTCTCGGCGTTGCGCATTTGCGGGAGACGGCATACTGGGCCGTGGGGAACACACTCAGGATGGTACGCTATTCGAACCACCCACCTACCTCACCGTGAACGGATACGTGGGGGCAATCCAATTACTCCACGCGCTCCGCCCAAGGATTGTACTTAGAGGGCACGTCACACCTATTCTGGGTGAAGACATCGACCGCTTCTTGTCAATGTCCGTCGACTGGGTGAGAGAATGCGATGCGACCGTGCACCATCTAGTCTCCAAGCATCCTGGGATTTCCTTGAAGGAGCTAATACCTCTCGCCAACGAGAGACTGGGACCATTCGTCGTAGACGTTGATCTTGCATATCCTCTTTCGGCGCATCTTGCTCTGCTGGCGCAGATCGGTCGCGTGACCGTAAAGGAGGTTGACGGCCGCCGCCGCTGGTGGCCCGGCTAGCGGCCCTGGCCTCCACTGCCCAAAATTGTTGGCAGCACAACAAGACCTACGGGAGACAACCCGCCAGGGCAAGCCTCGCGCAGGAACCCGCCCAGTTTGGACTAAACTCGTGAGAAAGCCGTTAGATAACATGGACGAGCCTCAGGGTTCCCAGAGCCACCGGCATGATCTTCGTCCCGTCTATGAGTGACGTCCTCTCGAAAAGGTGGTCCAGTCAGAAGTGCAAATTTCAGGCGCGCCGAGATCCTCACAGCCGGCCAGCGTATTGCCTCCCATGACCGTGTGCCGTCGGCGGCGAGCTGCGTGCTCCCGGGGCAGTGGCGAGGGGCCCCCACAAGGCACGCCAAGGCGCCTCAAGCGGCCGCTGGCCTATCAGAGGCGGAGCTCGACGTCGCGCGGTACGGCCGCTTAGCATTTACGCGAAACTTGTCGAAGAGGGCGCGCCGTCATTACCCTCAAGCTGGCCCGCCAGCAACTCGCGACCCTCGGTCTCGCGCAGGCCTCCTAGGTGTTGGACAGCCGACTGGAGCACGCGGCCAAAGGGCAGTTCGCCTACGCCGATTTCCTCGCCGATCTGCTGGACGCGGGGGGTCGCCGCGCGCTGAGACGAGATCGGAGAAGCGGGCGGTCTTCTGGATCATGGTCGACTATGAGGCCTCTGGCACCTGGGCCTGAGGGCAGGTTTCGGGCGAAGATCACTGTGATCGCGGCAGAAGGAGTTGCGGGAAAAGCCAATGAAACTGACGGTCAGCGGGACGCGAGGTCTCTTCCATGATCCACATTGGCATTTTGGGCATCGGGACCGCCGGAACAAGGCATCTCAATGCCTTTCGCCGTCTTCCAGGCGTCCGCCTTACCGTCTGCGACATCGATCCGGGAAGGCGTCAGCACGGTGCCGAGTGTGGTGCGGCAACGGCGGCTAGCGTGGACGAGCTCCTAGACCAGGCCCCCGACGGTATTGTTGTGGCACTTCCGCACCAGCACCTCGCCGCGGCAGGCATGGCCGTGCTGGATCGAGGATCTCACGTGCTTCTCGAGAAGCCGATGGCCACGCGCCTCTCAGACGCGGTGAAGGTTGTCGATCGGGCTCGTGAGCGAGGGAGGGTGCTCATGGTGTCATTTGTCCATCGCTTCCGGCCGGACGTGGCAAGGGCCCATGCGTTGATCCAAGCGGGGGTCATTGGACGTCCCATTCTGATCATCGACGTCATGACGAGTGGGCGTGGCACCATGCCACCGTGGGTCTGGGATCGGGCTCAGGCAGGCGGCGGCATGATGCTCTACAATGGCATTCACCAAATTGACCGCGCGCATTTCCTTCTCGGGGCGCGTGTGACCGCGGTGAAAGCTGAGATCCGCACACTAGTCTATCCCGTTGAAACTGAGGACACGGCTGTTATAGCCTTGACGTATGACTCTGGAGCCCTTGGAACCATCGTTCAGCACAAGGCGTCGACGCAGATTCAGAGCGCCTGGGAAACCCAGGTGTTCGGGACGGAAGGCTCGCTCGCGATTCGAACTGGGGAAAGCATGACCTGGACGGCAGCGGGATCCACGCAGTCGGAGCCGTCAAGCTCGGAAGACCGGTTTCTGGGAGCAGCCACCGAGTTCGTAAGCGCCATCAGAGAAGAACGTCCGGCTTCTCCGTCCGGTGAGGACGGCCTCGCGGCACTCCAGGTCGTGCTCGGTGCCTATGAGGCAGGCCAGAAGGCAAGTCCGCTCACCGCGATTCACTATGGAAGTCGCCCTTGAAAGATCGATGCGTAAATGCCGCGAGGGCGTTACGCTTTGTGATGCTCGTGTGATCCAAGATGAGACCGCGTCTGCCTGGCACCAAACCCGTGTTCGACTGAAAGAGCAGACGCGCTGTGAGGATCTACGGGCGAGACTGACTGTCCCTCATGCCAAGAACCGGGGACATTATGGGACATCATCGGTTCGACGTGAATTCCAACCTGATGCCTCTAGTCTCGGTTCTTACGACACTACTGCACACGGAGGGAGGAGTACTATTCCCGGGAAAGCGCGTCGTAGCGCTTCCCGTCTTTCATCACGAAGCGAACGCGCTGCAGCGCCATCATGTCGGCCAGAGGATCGCCCTCGACCGCGATCAGGTCGGCGCGCTTGCCCGCCTCCAGCGTCCCCGTTTCCTCCTGAATCCCACAGAGAGCTGCGCCGTTCCGGGTGGCACAGGCAAGGGCACCGAGCGGAGGCATTCCCAGGTGCACGAGGTATGCGGCTTCGCGAGCGAACATCCCATGCAACGCGTCTGAGCCCAATGCGAGGCGCGCTCCGGAAGCAATCAGACGCGAGACCGTCTCGGCCAGCGCTTCACGTGCCTCGAAGAGTCGATCCCTAATGGCCGGCGTTTGGCCATCCACCCTCATCAAGCCCTCGTCGTCCAAGACCAGCGTGAGCGTCAGAACGACCCATACTCCTTTGGCAGCGACCTGATCGATCTGGGCGGGTGTCAACATGCTCCCGTGCTCGATCATGTCGACTCCGGCGGCCAAGCTGATGTCAATGCCTTCGCCTCCGTGCGCATGAACCGCGACCGGTTTTCCGGCGCTGTGTGCCTCGTCAACCGCGGCCTTGACCTCCTCCAGCGTGTAGCCGCAATGCAAGGCCGTCTGGCGCGGACTGAGGATAGTGCCTGTAAGGAACAGTTTGATGAAGTCGGCGCCCGCCTTGAGGTTCTCGCGTACCACCCGGCGAATGTTCTCCGGGCCGTCGACGACAACCGGTGATGCGCCGTGGCCGTTGGTCGGTCGAAGCCCCCGGGTGGCAATCACAAACCTGGGCCCGGGAAAGAACGCCTCGTCCACCAGCCGCCGCGCCGTGACGTCAATGAAATACTTCTCGCTCATCAGCCGCATGGTCGTGACACCCGAGAGCAGGTCGCGGCGCATATATGCGACGCTGCGCATGCCGAGTTCGGCCTCTCCAGCCGAGAGTTGGTGCGGCTGGTTGCCGAGGCCGGGATCGGAAGCGAGGTGCGAGTGCCCATCGATCAACCCAGGGAGGATGGTGCATTCCGGAAGATCAATGACCGTACTCTCAGGCCGCTCAGCCTCGCGGATCAGGGAGCCGATCCGCACGATCATTCCGTTCTCGACCACGACACTGCCGTGGTTAATCGGGGCTGATCCGGTGCCGTCAACGAGCTGGGCGCCTGTAATGATGGTCCGCACAGCGCAGGACTCCTTCCTTCCCCGCCCACCCACAGCGGATGGATCTCACACGGTGTGGATGCTCTCGGAAGGGCAGGATGCACAAGCCGCAAGGCTGAACAGAGCGCGCCCTCCTGACCAGCAACCCAGTCGTGTCGGATGCCTCGGCATGCTGCGATGAGGCGCTCGGGTTCAGGGCACTGGCGGATTCCGCTTCGTGTAGCGTTCAACGAACTCAAGACCCACCCCGTTCAGCTCCTCCGGTTCTACGAAAGAAATGCGTCCGTCGATGCTCTGATGAGGGCCGGTAGCAGGTCCTTCTGCCCGAAAGCGCGTCTTCAACCCCATGGCTTTGCAGTGCTCGAGCGCCGCACTCATGTCATGGACGGCGACGGCGATGTGGTGGAGACCTTCTCCACGTTCGTCGACGAATTTGCGGTAACGCACGCCCGGTTCAGTACTCGAGCAGATCTGGATCTGAATCCCGCCGAGCCAGAATATTGCCTCTTTGAGCTTGACCGCCTCGTTCTTGACTAGCACGCCCTTTGCGCCAAGCAGGCGTTCCCAGAGTGGCAGGACCTCCTCCGCGTCCCGAACGGCAATCACAATATGGTCCACGGCATAGATGTTCGGCTCCGTCCAGTGTTCCATCGGTCAATCCTCCCTTCGTCTCGTTAGTCCAATTCCCCGGTTCCACCAAAGATGACCTATTGCTTCACCCACCACTTATGAAGCCAGTAGATGTTGTTCCGGAAATGCGAGGGCAAGATGCCCTGCAGGCGCTTAGTCTTAACATTAATCTCCCGAGGGTGAAACGTGAAAATGATGGGTTCCTCGTCGCGCACAAGCTCTTGGAACTTGGCGTAAATCTCACGGCGCTTTGCAGGATCCCGCTCTCCCTGTCCCTGCTCCAGAAGTCGATCCGCGTCAGGGTTGCGCCAAACGCCATAGTTCGGGCCAGCCATGGCCGTACTTGAGTGGAAGTAGTTCAACACATCTGGATCATCGAGCGTGATCCACGCGCTGATGATGGTTTCGTAACTTCGAGGGATGACGCGGGCGTACTGAAGTTGAGCCTGTTCAACAGGGTCCAACACAACGTCGGCCCCGATCGCGCGCCAGTTTTCCTTTGCAATGGCTGCCTGGCCCTCCCACTCAGGCGCACCCCCGAAGTATGTCATCTTGAACCGCAAGGGAGTCCGCCTTCCGTCTCCGAGGTCCTTCTCAAGAATGCCGTCAGTGCCAGTGTCCGCCCATCCAGCTTCTCTCAAAAGCGCCTTTGCATGATCGGGATCGTACGGATACGGCTTGAGTTTCTTGTTGAAGTACTCGCTGTTGGGAGGGATGGGCCCGACGGCTTGGAGCGCGTAGCCCTCCGTAGCGACCTGCATCATCGCGATACGATTCAAACCATACGCGAGCGCCTGCCGGACGCGCTTGTCCTGAAACATCTTGAGATTCTGGTTCGGGGCGATAAAGTCGTAGCGTGGCAGGTTGAAGAACAGCACATCGATGTTAGGGTCACCCCTCACCGCACGGAGAGCCTGGGCAGGGATGGTAAGAAAATCTAGTTTACCGGCCCGCATCTGGGCGACTGCCGCGTTCGTGTTAGGGATGATCTTGATTACGATTTGGTCAAGATATGGGCGTCCCCCATGGTACCCGTCGTAACGCTCAAGTACGAGGTACTCTCCCGGCCGGTACTCCTTCAGCTTGTATGGTCCTGTACCTACGGGGTGCTGCTTGTTGAACTCCGCGTATGTGTTGACGTCCTTCCCCTGAAGTAGGTGCTTTGGGACGATACCTGCATACCAATAGAGCCACGAGAGCAGGGTCACGAATGGGCGCGAGAGCCTGTACTGTACAGTGTACGGATCTCGAACGATAACCTCCTCGACAGGAGCGTAATTCCCGCGTAAGGTCGTATTCGTTTTTGGGTCCTTAATAAGATCGATCGTAAACTTCACGTCGTCCGCTGTGAACGGTTGCCCATCGTGCCAGTGCACGTCCTTGCGCAGGTGGAAGGTGTAGAGGCGACCATCCGGCGAGACGTCCCAGCTCTCGGCGAGATTGGGCACGGGGCGTCCCTTAGCATCCGGTTTAGTCAGCCCGTCAAATAGCATCGCACTAACCCAGTACGCGGAGACGCCCAGAGCAATGACCGGGTTCATCACCGGATCGCTGGTAATAGAAATCGTCGCTGTGCCACCATATCGCGGTTGCTCGACCTGCGGCGCGGCGCTCAGTGGCCCCGAAGGCGCCAATGCAAACAGGACCGCAGCCATGCCGAAGCCTAGCGGGCGAATAATCATGTTTCTTGCCATGACGCCATCCCTCCCCATTCGAGTTCTTGCCGAAATCCACACGTTACCGCAAGCGAGGGTCCAGGGCGTCCCTCATGCCATCGCCGACGCTGTTGACGCTCAACACGGTCAGTAAGATCAACAATCCAGGCCAGACTGCGAGTTGAGGGGTTTCCCAGATGAACGTCTGCGCATTGTTGAGCATGTTACCCCAGGTTGGCGTCGGGGGAACAATCCCAAGGCCGAGAAAACTCAGTGATGACTCCGTGAGAATAGCGTAGGCAACTCCGAGCGTTGCCTCAATGAGCAAGAATGGCAAGGTTTGAGGCAGCAGATGTGTCAGCATAATCCGGCTGTCCCGTGCACCTAATGACCGCGCGGCCAAGATGAACTCTTGAGCCTTCGATT
>JBGPLF010000144.1:0-10591 GCA_041486265.1 bacterium | reverse complement strand
GTGCGATCTCCGCTCCGACCCCACCGATCACTCCTCTGGAGGGTCAAGGGACACTGTGACGAACAGCACAGCCGCGGAAAATGCCCGTCGCATGCTTCCCACCTCAGGCTGAGAAGTTTGACGGGGTGTCGATGTCACCTGTTCGTAGTCCGTTGCTGCCTGGGACGATATTTGCGCGCAGGCAAGCCTTTCAGTGCAACGTCAGGCTGCCGATCGACGAACTGGAGACGTTTCTGGCTGGAGGGAGTCTAACCTAACCGTCTCGATACCTATCGCGTAGAAGCCCTTCGAAAATCGATCTCGGTGCTTGCGGATGATTCTCTCTGGCCTTCTCAAATCACGTCGGCACCGTAGGATTGCCCACAAGCCGGAACTTCCCAAGCAGCCCCTTCTTCTTCAAGGAGCGCAGCAGATTCTTGCGAAAGGAAACATCCTGCAACCACGTTGAAGGAAACGCTGGTGGTGGAAGCGGCGAGACCCGTGTGCCCAGGGCTCCGGCCTGGGCGTGGAGCTGCAGGACTGGATCTTCGGCTGAGGGGGCAGTGATTCGCCTATCATGCCCGGGCCCTGAGCATCTGCAGGTGCTTGGCGGCGCTCTCGGTCACGATCATGCCATGCTCCATGATGATTCCGATCGTCACGATGAAGACCTTCATATCGAACCGCCCGTCCAGAACAGTGATCAGCGTTGGGATGATCACAAGCGAGATCGGAATCCCGAGCAGCAACTGGGATGGGAGGCTGGGGCTGTTCCTGGTCGGCAATGCCACTTTCCGAATGACGATGCCGAGAAAGTAGGCGGCAAACGCGCCTCCCCAGTTCAGCAGGTTGATAAGCAACGCGTTGGGTTCCATCAGTGCTCACCTCCGACCGAAGCAACAGCTCGTCCCGCCCGCGTCTCCCGCGTACGCCCATCCGCTCGTTGCCTCGCCCGCGCCGGCCGATTGCCGGTTGATCTTTAGCCACTTCTGCTTCCCCAAGGGCGTCGGGAACGTCTGGATCTCTTCCACCACGACCTTTTCGCCGATCTGGATCACACCAGTCTGTGCTCCCAGCCTGTAGAATGGGCCCGAAGGGGCCGTTGCCCGAAGAGGAACGGCCACGCGGACGGTCAATGTCGATCCAGGGCCGATCTGATCCACGTCGATCGGAGTTGCCTGTGCCAGCACGAGCACTGGCGCGCTAAAGGCCCACACTGCAACGAGGGCCGCGACGCCGACTAGGATCTTGGAGCGGGCTGTCGCACGATCCGCCACCATAGTTGTGACAGGCGGTGCAGCTATCATTGTCATCCTCCCTCTCGCTGTCTGATCAAACTCTAATCCGGCGCGGAGGGTGGGGGCTATGACCGGAGCGACGCTCCGGGTGTTAACTGCGTCACAGGTCGTGCGGTGCGAAGCATTCGCCGCGCAAACGCCAGACCCGTGTACTGGCACCCCCGGTCCGAGTGGTGCACGACGCCGGAGGCCGGTCGCCGATTCCACACGGCCATATTGAGCGCATCGCACCGGTACAATAGGGAGAGCCTCCGAGAAATCCCGTTCCGTAGAGAGGAGCAGAAATGATGGAGCTGTCGGGGGTCGTCGTTGCCTGTATCACCCCACTCAGCCAGGACGGCCTGAGCCTGGCGCGGGAGGACGCCTTTGCCGCCTACTACCGCTTCCTGCTGCAACAGGGCGTCCACGGCGTCTTCGTGTGCGGCACGACCGGCGAAGGCCCTCTGTTGTCATTGGACGAGCGCAAGAAGGTCGCGGACCTGGCGATGAAGTACGTCGGAGGCCGGATTCCCGTGATCGTCCACGCCGGGGCAATCACGACCGACCAGGCAGTGGACCTGGCACGGCACGCGGCCTCGATCGGCGCGGACGGCATCGCCGTCGTCACTCCGTTCTTCTACCCGCTGGACGAGGAGGCGATCTTCCGACACTACCGCACTGTGGCCGGTGCCGTCCCTCACCTGCCGGTCTACCTCTACAACATCCCTAGCTTCGCGCGCAACGAGGTCTCCGCGAGCCTGATCGCGCGCCTGCGCCCTGCTTGTCCCAACATCGTCGGCATGAAGCACAGCGACGCAAACCTCGTGCGCCTTCAGGAGTTCCAGCAGGCAGGCGGCCCCGACTTCGCCATCTTCAGCGGCTCCGACGCCGTCGCGCTCGCCGCGTTGACCATCGGGGCTCGCGGCTGCGTGTCGGGTAACGCCTCGGCCGTCCCGGAAGTGCTGCTCGCCCTATACCAGGCTGTTCGTGCCGGCGACCTGGAAGCCGCGCGCCGTGCGCAGGACAGGATGCACGAGGTCAGGGCCTTGCTCGGGGATGGCCTGAACCTCGCCGCGTTCAAGGCCGCGCTGCGCATTCGAGGAATCTCGGTCGGCGGTGTGCGCGCTCCGCATCGGGGGCTGACGACAGAGGAAGAGACACGCCTCGAGCGAGGTATGGCCGACTTTCGTCTTCGCGGTTACGTGGCCAGCCAGGTTGCCTGAGTCTCAGGACACTCCCCGGTGGGGCGCGGAGTTCGGCTGGAGCGGGCGATGGGAGTTGAACCCACGGCCCTCGGCTTGGGAAGCCAAGGTTCACCCTGGCCCTCAACCCCCGGAACCGCACCGGATACTGCTCCTCGTCATGGCCCGGATGTCGAGATCGGCGGAGCGCCGCAAGGGTCGTACTGGAAATTGTAAGGGTCTTGGAATCCATACAAAGGGGGCTAACTCGTGATGAGGCCGACTAGTCTGTCCGGGCGCATGCAAAGCGATGAGCAGCGCTAATACACTGGCATCATCAGGAGCCTCCGAAATGAGGACTCCATCGTACTCGCCGAAGTGATGGTAAAGGTCGATCACGCGACCGCCACGGTCACCGTTCCTTCGCGTGCGCTGGTGCGACACCGAACCGGGGATCTTGAAGGGGAATGAGTGGTCGCGCCCCGAGGATCCAGACAAAGCCCGCCAGCCAGACCCCCCCGAATCCGACAACCGCTGCGACATCCATCCAGTGTGCGTGCAGTCCTGCAGGGTGGAACGCTGGGGCAATTGACCAGAACCGATCGATCAGATGCGCGAACACCGCGATGACGGCCACGGTCAGGAGAGACCGGGCAGCGCGTTTCGCGCGAGGCACTACCACGAGCAGCCCGAACAGGATCGCATACACGGCCACATAGGCCCTGTAGAGCCACTGCCAACCGCCTTGCACCCGGGGGATATACCAGGTAATCTCCTCCGGCAGGTTGCCCGTCCAGGTGATGAGAAATTGGGAGAACCCCAAGTAGGCCCAGAGGAGGATGCCTGCCATCAGCAGGTTGCTGAGATCCCGGAGGCGATCGGAGGATACCAGGGTCGACAGAGGCTCACGGTGCGCCAGGAACATCGCCACGGCGATGGCAAACGCCAAAGCGACAAGCAGTTGCGCCGTAACCCCCAGCATCCCGTAGATCGTGGAGAACCAGCGGGGGTCCAACGACATTCCCCAATCGATGAGGGCCAGGCTCACGGTCAGGGCGTACAGGACCAGCCCCAAACCGCTGAGGTGCTGCAGGCGCAGGGTCAGCGCGGGATCGCCGCTCCGATCCTGCTCCACCGACCAACGGTTCACCAAATACGCAAGGCCGCACCAGACAGCGAAGTAGACCCCAGCCCGGACCACGAAGAACGGCACGTTGAGGTAGAGCGCCTTCTGCTGAAGGACCACACTTCGGGCAACCTCGGCCGGGCGTGCCCACGCGAAGAGATCAGGGAGCCCGAAGAGCAGCGGGATAAACAGAGCTGCCAGCAACGGAAGGGTCATCGCGCCCGCTTCGAGGATTCGTCGGATCATGAGGCCCGGCACGCCTCCTATGAGGTGGTGGAGCATCGCGAGCGCCAGGCAGCCCAGCGCGACATCGAGCCAGAACAGGTATGCGAACAGATACGACTGGAAGAACTGGTGCACATCGGCGACGGCGCCTGCCAGGAGGAGCCCCAGGCCTTCGGCGCCGATGATCAGGAACCACCACCGGGCTCGCTCGACGCCCGTTCTAGCCCAGCCGCCGCTCACCTTGGCAACCGTGGCAGCGGGGGCGCCGCACTGTGGAGCACGCCCGTGAGACTGCCGCTCTGGCCGGACTGGAGGACGCGGATGTAAGCGGCAATTGCCCAGCGATCCATGGGAGGAATCCTATCCCCATAGCCGTACATTGCCTCGTGGCCGTTCGTGATGACATCGAAGAAATGCCCGACGGGCGCGGCACGCAGCTCTGCCGAGCGGTACGACGGAGGGTGGGGGGTAAAGCGGAATTTAACGATGACCCCATCCCCCTCGCCCGTAGGGCCGTGGCAGATAGCACAAAAGATATCATAGCGCTCCCGCCCGCGCTCCCGAAGGTCATGGGTCACCGGAATCGGGAAGGTCTGGACGAGCGTTCCCCGGACTTTGCCGGTGGTCAACCCCTCATCGCCCTGCCCGAAGCCCTGAGGTACGGTCCCGGGGACGAGTGGTCGTGCCGAGGCGCCATCTTTGAAGAAGGGGCTGGCCCCGAACGGCGTCATCCGACCCTGGCCGCGCATGGGATCCGAACAGCCTCCCGCGAGGGCAAGAATGATCAGAACGCCGGCTGTTCCGGCGCCCTTCCTGATCCGGTCCATGACGCGGGTCACGTCATCCCTCGCGACAGTAGTACCCCATCTTCTTATGGTTCGACTTCGAACAGGTCCGAGGCTCCCAGTTCCAGCAAGCGTTGCCAGGTGCGCTCTCTGTCGAAATGCGGATCATCAGCGCGGATCAGAAGGAAGAAGCGGTCCCTGCTCGCCAGCGCGAAGCGCGGCACGTTGAAGACCGGATGGTAGGGTCTCGGCAGCCAGTTCAAGGCCAGCATGCCCAGGACGGCTGACAGGGCAGCTCCCAGCACGGTGAGCTCAAAGGTAATCGGGACGAACGATGGCCAGCTATTCAGGGGGCGGCCGCCGACATTAAGTGGGGAGCCGATGACCGCAGCGTAATACTGCATCACAAATCCTCCGATCCCACCGAGCACACCTCCCATCAGCGCGATTGAAGGTAGCCACTCCCGCGTGAATCCGATCACCTCGGCCAGCCCCTCGACGGGGAACGGCGTGAAGGCATCGACATGCCTGTAGCCGTCCTCGTGGACGCGCCGCGCCGCCTGCAGTATGCGCTCCGCCGTGTCGAACTCCGCCATCACTCCGAAGAGCGATGCCTCATCCTTCGCTGGCGTCCCGGACCTTCCCACCGCAGGGTCCTTCATCGCTCCTCCCCGGTGGGCTGCAGGTCGTGGATCAGACGACGCGTCTCGGCCATAGAAATCATCGGCAAATACCTGATGAAGAGGAAGAAGTATACGATGAAGAGGCCGATCACGCCCCACAGCACCGCCCAGTCCCAGATCGTCGGAGAGAACATCCCCCAGGCCGACGGCAGGTAGTCCCGGTGCAGGCTGACGACGATGATCATGAAGCGCTCCAGCCACATGCCCACCAGCACGAGGATGGAGATCACCATCAGCGCCGGGATGTTCTGCCTGACCCGTTTGAACCACAGCGGCAGCGGTGACAACACGTTGCACACGAGCGTCGCCCAGTAGACGGCGGCATAGGGTCCGAACGCCCGGTTCAGGTTCTCATACCGCTCGAAAGGGTTCCCGCTGTACCAGCCCATGAACGCGTCTTGCGCGTACGCATAGGTGACGATGAGGCCGGTCACGAGCATCAACTTGGCCATGTTGTCCAGGTGCATCTTGGTGATGAGGTTGTCCAGGCCGTAGTACTTACGCAGCGGAATAGTGAGGACGAGGACCATGGCGAGCCCCGAGAAGATGGCCCCGGCCACGAAGTAAGGCGGGAAGATTGTGGTGTGCCACCCGGGCACGATGGCCACTGCAAAGTCCAGGCTCACGATGCTGTGCACCGAGACGACGAGCGGCGTGGCCAGGAGCGCCAGCAGCCAGTAGACGGTCTCATATCGGCGCCAGTGGATCGTCGACCCCCGCCATCCCGACGCGAGGAAGCCGTAGACGATCCGGGAGAATCGCCCCTTCGCGCGGTCGCGCACCGTGGCCAGGTCAGGAACCATGCCGGTGTACCAGAAGATCAGCGATACCGTGAAGTAGGTCATGACGGCGAAGAAATCCCAGACCAGCGGGCTGCGGAATTGCGGCCACAGACCCATGACATTCGGGTAGGGCAGTATGTAGTAGAATCGCCACGGACGGCCGAGGTGCAGCAGGGGGAACAGTGCAGCGTTGGCGACGGCGAAGACCGTCATCGCTTCGGCGAAACGGGCGATAGACGTGCGCCAGTGGAGGCGCATAAGTAGGAGGATGGCCGAGATGAGCGTCCCCGCATGCCCGATCCCAATCCACCAGACGAAGTTGGTGATAGCGAAGCCCCAGGCGACAGGCATCGCAATGCCCCAGATGCCGACGCCGGTGGTGAACAGGTACGTGACGGCGTACAGGAGCACCATCACCAGGACAAGCCCGATTCCAAACCCGATCATCCACCCTCGGGAAGCCGGGCGCTCCAAGACGAGGCTGCTGAGCTGGTCGGAGACACTCGCGTAGGTGAGCCCCGGGGCCATGACCGACGGCTTCGCTGAGATCTCCGGGCCCAGGCGGTCCGGTCGTGGCCTCATCATTCGGGCTCGATCTTCGGGTTCGGATTTCTGATCCTGGCCAGGTACGTGGTGCGCGGCTGGGTGTTCAATTCAGCGAGCAGCGCGTAGCTGTGCGGCTGGGCCCGCAACTGCGCCACGCGGCTGTTCGGGTCGTTGAGATCGCCAAAGATGATGGCTTCGGCGGGACAGGCCTGCTGGCAGGCTGTCTTGATCTCGCCGTCATGGACACGCCGGTTCTCCTCCTCCGCGCGGATCTTGCCTCCCTGGATGCGCTGAACGCAGTAGGTGCACTTCTCCATGACGCCCCGGGCGCGCACTGTGACATCTGGGTTGTACATCAGCTGCAGACTGGGCGTCGTCACGTCCGCAAACTGCAGAAAGTTAAACCGCCGCACTTTGTAGGGACAGTTGTTGGAGCAGTACCGAGTCCCCACACAGCGGTTGTAGATCATCTGATTGAGTCCCTCGTCGCTGTGGTTGGTGGCTCCCACCGGGCAAACCAGTTCGCACGGAGCGTTTTCGCAGTGCATGCAGAGCGCCGGCTCGAAGTAGGTGTTCGGCCGGTCGAGGTCGCCGACGTAGTACCGGTCGACCCGCAGCCAGTGCATCTCCCGACCGATCATGACCTGCGTCTTCCCCACCGTCGGGACATTGTTTTCCGCCTGGCATGCCACCACGCAGGCGTTGCACCCGATGCAGGCATTCAGGTCAACGGCCATCCCCCAGGCATAGCCTTCCTTATAACTGAATCCAGGATAGAGAGAAGGCAGGCGCTGTTCTTCCGTGACCGAGCCGTGCACGATATGGAGTCTCTCCCGAAAGTGTTTGAACGTCGACACCTGGATGAGATCACGGCCCTCCATGCGGTGGTGGTCATGCGTGAGGGCGAGCCGGTGGCGCTCACCGGTCTTCCGGATCTCCAGGCCGGAGTCGAACCAGAGGGCGTCGGACCTCCGGAGGGTATAGGCGTTGAATCCCTGGCCGGTCGCAATCCGTCCCCCGTGCGTCCGCCCGTATCCGAGGGGTAAGGTGACGGCCCCGGCCGCATGGCCTGGCAGGATCAACACGGGGGCGCGGAGGGTGCGTCCGTGATAGTGCAGTTCAACGACCTCTTCATTGTGCAGGTCCAGGCGTTCGGCGGTTTGTGGACCCAACAGAGCCGCATTGTCCCAGGTGAGCTTGGTCAGCGGCTTGGGAAGTTCCTGGAGCCAAGCATTGTTGGCGAAGCACCCGTCCCAGATCGTCGGATCCGGGCTGAAGACAACCTCCAGTCCCTCCTCGCCCGGCCTGACGCTCGCCTGACGTCCGTGCGATTCCGACACGGCAAAATCGGCCCGAAGCGATACCGATTTTGGAGGCAGCGCGGTGCCCGCAATCACCCCTTCGTGCAACGCCCCCCGCCAGTATTGCTCGAAATCCGCGGTGCGGTGCTGGCTCTTCCAGAACTCCCGAACGATCTCATAACTCGACCGGGGGTGGCCGAGAAGCGCGGCCACCAGTTCATGGGCCGTCTTCCCGCCGTAGAGGGGTGCGATGAGCGGCTGGATGATGCTGACCGTGCCATCATAGGCTCGCGCATCGCTCCAAGCTTCGAGTTCGTGCGCCGCGGGAACATGCCAGGAACAGAGCGCCGACGTTTCGTCTTCATACAGGCTCTGGTGCACGCGAGAAGGTACCCTCGCCAGGTGCTCGGCAAACTGAAGATCGGCTGGCGCGGTGTAGACGGGGTTGCCGCCGACGATGATCAGTTCCTCAACGCGGCCGGCCGCCATATCCTCGACGAGGGCCTGGAGCGACCCTAGGTGCTCAACCGGGTCCGCCTCGACGGGGTCTGTGTAGATCACCGTGACTCCCGCGTTGCCCAACGCCTGGTTCATGGCGTGGGCAAGCGCGTGGACGATCGGCGGCTGTTGCCGGCCCGCCACGATGAGACCTGAGCCCCGATGGGCCTGCAGGTCTTCCACGAGGGCGGAGAACACGGGGGTGTCCTCCGGCGACAGCTCCGGGACTTCCCCTGACGCCGCCTGAATCCCAAGCGCCCGCGCCACGGCGCGCGCGAACCGTTCGATGTGCGTCGGCCGCAGCGGCAGCCGATGATCCGCCATCGCCCCCGTAATCGTCGGAGCCGGCTCGACCACGTACAGGCGGTTCATAGTCCTAACGCCTGCTCGAACCCTCCGCTTCAACGTGAAGTCCCGGGCATAGCGCACGTGGCCCGGCGGCCACGAGAGGAAATCCGCATCCAAAGAAAGGACGACGTCGGCTCTATCGAACCTGTACTGGGTATCCACATACCCGCCGAACGCCATACGGGCGCCGGCTCTGAGGTTGTCGGGTGCCAGCGGGTCGAACCGATGCCACCTCGCCCCTGAGAACTCTGCGAGCAGGCCATGCAGTTGGTCCGCAAGGGTCGGCGAGGTCACCGTCTCGGTCAGGATCCGGAGCCCCGCTCCCTTTCGTGCCCGCTGGGCCGCCATGCGGCCGCGAAGGTCAGCCAGGAACGCCGCCCATGAGCTGACCCTGCCCCGATTCAGGACCGCCCGGGACCGGTCCGGATCGTACAACGTGTACACGAGCGCCTGCGCGAACGCGTCCGTTCCCCCCAGGCTCGCGGGGTGCCTGGGGTTTCCTTCCACCTTTGTCGGTCGGCCCTCGTGGCTCTCGACCAGCAGTCCCAGCGCGCTGCCGTTCAATGCCATCGCGGTGGCGTAGAAGAGCGGTCTATCGCCCGCCAAGTCCTCCGGCGGGCGAGCATAGGGGAGGATTTCCTCGGCCGGCCTACGGGTGCATCCGGGCAGGACGGTCAGGGCCAGGGCGATGCCCGCGAGCTTCAGGAGTTCTCGCCGGGTGACCGCATGTCCGAAGGCCGCCATTTGTCGAGGAAGCTCGCGGCGGAGAAGCGCATTGAACTCCTCGGTTTCTGCCAGTTTCTCGAGGCTGCGCCAGTAGTCGCGCCCGTTACCGCCGGCCAGACGGGCCCGGACCGCCTCCAGGTCCAGGTGCCTTTTCCCGCGCCGTGCCGTGCTCATCGTCCGCTCCCGCTCACCGGTGACAGGTGATGCAGTCCGTGAGGGACCGAACGCGGTACTTCGCCACCAACTGCTGCCCCACCGTCAACTGATCCCGCGGCATTTGGTATCCCATCTTGACGACCAACTCGCGGGGTCTGACGTACTGCTCGGGTTCCCGGTGACATGAGACACACCACGCCATGGTGAGCGGGGCCTGCCGTGAAACGACCGGCATCTGATCGACGCGTCCGTGGCAGGTCTCGCAGCCGATCCCCTTCGAAACATGGATACTGTGGTCGAAGTAAGCGAAGTTGGGCAGACTGTACACGCGGACCCATTTGATCGGCGTTCCCGTGCTGAAGCTTGCTCGGACGCGCGCTAGCACCGGGCTGTCAGCCATGATCTGCGAATGACAGGTCATGCAGGCCTTGGTGGAGGGCATGCCGGCAAAGGCAGAGGTTTCCACGAACGCGTGACAGTATCGGCAGTCGAGCCCGAGGCCGACATGAATCTGATGGCTGAAGGGGATCGGTTGCTGGATGGGAATCCCCTCATGCGTGGCATTAACGCTCAGCCATAGGACCATGAACAGAATGGGCTGCAAGAGCAGGGCTACGACAAGAGTGACTACCGACCAGACGTTTGTTCGCCGTCGGAAGACCTGAGGCATTGAGCTCAGCTATCCCCGGACTGACGAACCGCACCAAGCCACACTATACTCTCCCACTGACCGGAAGGCTGTTCAACGCCCCGAGTCGACTAACCGTCGCGTGGGACCGCAGTTTGGTCACCATTGCTTCACCTGAAAATGATCGTACCCTTCATCCCATTCTCGTAGTGGGTGGGGGTGTGGCAGCCCATCTCAAACGTCCCCGGACTTTTCGGAGTGAATCTGATCACGGCTGCCTGGCCGGGTTCGACCGCAACCTCGAAGAGGTTAGTGGCGGAAACGGTCCCTCGCCCTTTGAACTCTACTGC
>JBGPLF010000143.1:0-10711 GCA_041486265.1 bacterium | reverse complement strand
GGATCTGCGCGCACGAGCCGCTCGCGGGGAGGCTCGCACACGCGAATCACTTCCTCGATCCCGACCGCCTGGGCATCTGGCAGCCGATCGTCGAGGAGCGACGGTCGACCTACCACCGCTGCGATCGCATGGAGCGGCTTCTGGCAGACGCCGGAGCCCACGGTCCGATCGCCGGTGAGACGTTGCACGCCGTGCTGCGAGACCACGACGAGCACCCGGACTCGATCTGCCGCCATCCGAATCAAGCCGTGCCTGCGACGGAGCGATATCAAACGGTCGCGTCAATCGTCATGGACCTCCATGCCGCCAAGATGTACGCGGCGGCCGGACCGCCGTGCACGCACCCCTACGAGGAGCATCGCCTCTGATTGGGACGCGGTCATCGGGGCTCCGACGGGCCAGGGGGCGGGAGCGGCGCCACGCCACCTCTAGGGACCGGCAGGCCGAATCCGCGGGGCGACGGTCTCCAGACCGATGCCGCCGGCGGCCCGGGCCACGGCGCGCGGTAGTTTCTGAGCTCCACCTCGCTCTCGAGCATCAGCGGCGGTCCGCTGTGCGGCCGGGCTGTCAGCGCGATCCGGACACGCGTGACCGCGGCCGGCGTCGAAGTCGGCAGGCCATCGGCGCCGAGATACGTCAGGGCGACGCGGTCGATCAGCGCGGCCAGGTTGTTGACCCCGCGTCCCACGCGTCGTTCGACCTCGCGCTGGCGGGGATTGTGTTGGAAGACCACGTTGTAGGCCTGGTCTTGATGGTACGGGTTGCCCACCGGGATGTGGACGGTCACCCGGTCCGGACACAACCCGGCGGGCGCGCACGCGGGATCGGCCACAACCGATTCGGCCCACCGGAGTTCCTCGGTGATCCGCTCCATGGCGCGGCGGACGGCCTGTTGGGCTTCCAGGCGGTCCCCGTGAATCTGGGCGGCCAGGCCGGCAGTGCGCACGAGTCCCGAAGCGCCCACGATCACGGCGGACAGCAGGCTCAGCGCCAGGACGAGTTCGATGATCGTCATGCCCGCGTCCGCGCGGTGCCGTTGGAGGGGTGCTCGTTTTCGTGCATGCGGCGCGCCCATCTGGACCTCCCCGAGATACGTGGCTCTGCACAGTTGCCATCGGCAATGCCACGGTCGATCTGCAGGGGATCGCGCCTGCAAGCCTGCGGCGATTGGTCGGTGTGAGTGTGCGGGGATCGCTGTGCGAGGAGCCGGTCGATGACGGGTGAACTGGCGGCGTTGGGCGCGGCGCTGGCTTTTGGATTGAGCCTGATTCTTGCGCGCCGGTCCATGGTGGCCATCGCCCCGGAGGCCGGGGTGCTGGTGAGCATTGTCTTTAACGTCTCGGCGTTCGTCTTGCTGACTTTGGGAGCGGCGTGGCGAGGGATGCTGCCTCCGATTGATTTGAGATCGATCGCCCTGTTCGCTTTCGGGGGACTCGTCGGGACGCTGCTGGGCCGTAATCTCTCATACCAGAGCATGCAGAGCCTTGGGGCGACGCTCGCGACCTCGATCCGCCTCAGCAACAGCATCTTCACGCTGCTGCTCGGCTATGCGCTACTCCATGAGCTGCCGCGCCCGTGGCAGCTGGCCGGGCTGGCGCTGGTGACGGCCGGGTTGTGGCTCAGCCTGCGCCCCGTCCGGCCCCCGGACGCCGGGCTGCCCCGAGCACTCAATTCCGCCGGCGTCATCATGGCGCTGGCCGGAGCGGCCGCCTTCGCGTTCGGCGACACGGCGCGCCGTCTCGGGTTGACGATCACACCGGCGCCGGTCCTGGGCGCCGCGATCGGCGCCGGCACGGCGCTGGTGGCCCATCTGGCGTGGTCGATCTTCCGCCATTCGGCCCGCTGGCCATCGGGTCGGGTGCTGCGGCGCCTCGATCTGATCGGCAGCGCCGTGTGCAACACCATGGCAATCTTGCTACTCTACGTCGGCCTGCAGCACGCGCCGGTGGCCATCGTTTCCGTGCTCTACAACCTGCAGGTGCTGGTCGTGCTCATCCTCGGCCCGGTGATCCTTCGGGGGCAGGAAATGCTCACGGGTTGGCTCGTGGCCGGCACGTGCGTCGCGCTAGCTGGTACGGTGCTGATACTGTTGACATCTCTGCCTCCGTGAGTCCCTGGGTCCAGGTCATGATCTGCTGCGAGATCTCCCGCAGCGCCTGCACATCCTGCTGCCAGGCCGCGTCGCTGCCGGAGACTGCCTGCCAGTCCCCGCGATCGATCGCCGCGTAGTCGGATTTCTTCCCGTGCCAATCGTCGAGCGACGCGCGCTTCCAGCGTGTCACGTGCCGCACGATTTGCCAGGTCGAGTGGTGTTGTGGCGCCGGCTTCCAGGCGGCCTGGGCCGCGGTCAGGCCGTCGATTGCGATCGTCAGTGACGGCTGCCAGGCTTCTTTCTCAAACGTGTACTCGAGATGGGATAGGACGAGATCCTTGACGGTCGCCATCGGTCGCCCCCTTCACTGTTGGTCCGCCCTCCAGACTATACGAGGACGTCGGGGGGAGGCTTGCGGATTCCTGCGGAGGTTATTCTCGGAGGACTCGGACGCGGGGGCTCGCGAGGAAGATTGCTCGCAGGTCGTCCGGCAGCGAGGCGGCGAGCCGGTCGATCAGGCTCCGCAGTATCTCAGTGGGCATGCGGCTGTATCTCTGGGAGTGCGGCCTCGGGCTCGGACGCGCGCGCCGCCGCCTCCCGGGCGAGCAACTCGGCCAGCCGCGCGTACCACTGCCCGATCATCGAGAGGAACGGCTCGCGCATCGCCTTCCACGCTTCCCGCTGCTTGCGGGAGCGAATCTTCTCCATGCGAACCCGGTAACGCGTCCGCCCTTCCGCCGGCTCAAGCTCGAAGGTGAACGTCGCCTCCCCGAGCCCTGGGATATTCGAGCGCACCGTGAAGTAGCGGAACGGGCGCCAGTCGAGGATCTCCTCCACGACCGTGCCGTGGCCGTGGACGCAGTGGTTGGTCGTCCCGACGCCGCGGCGACCGCTGGTGTTGAACTGATCGACGCGGTCGGTCCCGGTCTGCCACTGCATGCGCCTGACGGGATCGGTCAGGTACTCCCAGACCAGCGCCGGCGGCGCCGGGAGGAGCAGTTCGGATTCCATTTCCGCGTTCTTCGCCGTCACGATCACCCGCCGGTGCTCCTGCTCGTGCTTCCATCGGGCTTCGAGATCGTGCATGTACGCGGGGACCTCGCCGATGTGCTCGTAGGTCTCGCGGTGGGGCTGCATGCCGAGCGCGCCTGGATCCAAGCCGGTCGCCGCGATGCAGGCGGCCGTGATCAGCGCGTACCCGTTGAGGTGGAACGTCTCGGCGACGGAGTTCTTCATGAGCCGGTGGACCAGGATCACGTCGGTGCCCGCGAACTCCTCGCGGCCGGCGATGCGGTGCCGCACGAACTCCCCGTCGTGGGCGAAGAACTTCAGGTTGAGGTTCGGGATCAGGACGCAGGCGTTGCACTGGTAGGTGGTCGCCTGCCGGATGCTCTGGAGACGGCGGCGGAAAGTGAAGTAGCAGCCTTCCACCGTGTCCAGCAGCATCGAGCTGTCGATCTTTGCCTCCGGCGCATAGGCGAAGGCGGCGTCGCCTTCGAGCTTGGCCAGGCGCAGCACCGGCCGCATCGCGCCGACCATCGTCTCCACCAGATCGGCCAGCACGTCCTGCGCGTGCTCGAGTTCGCTGCCGGCCAGGTAGGCGGTGTATCCTGAGATGTCGCCGATGACCAGGCACGCGCGTTCGGCGCGCGAGAGCATCTTCCCCACCCCCGGGACGCAGAGGATTGCCTTCGCAATTATACAGGCCGAGCGTCGATTCCTGGCGACCGGCCAGCAGGACACGGGTGCGATTCCGGCGCATAAGAACGGCGAGGATCATCGGGGAACGGAGGGATCGGTTCTGGCTCCATGGCTGTACCTTGTGCTGGCGCATCTGGTGGCCGATTTCGTGCTCCAGCCGTATGAACTGGTGAAGCTCAAGGAGCGACCGATCGGACTGGGGATCCACTCCGGGATCCACACTCTCTTGATGGCCATGATCGCGGCCCCGTTTCTGCCGCGCTGGTGGATTATCGTGCCCCTGATCGGCGTGATCCACTACCTCATCGATGAGGTGAAGGTCAAGCTCGGATACCACGACGGTCCCGTTTCCTTCATCGTCTTCCTGGCCGATCAGGCCGTACACTTCGGCGTCCTGGCCGTCGCTGTCGCGCTGTCCGGACTGGCCTTTGGTGCCGACATCGCGTTCGGTCCGCCCGGGCTGACCGCGATCCTGTACTATGCCGTTCCTTATGTGACCGTGACGTTCGCCGGGGCCATCATGCTCTTTCAACTCGCTGTCGCCTATCACACGCGATCCAACCCCGGAGACCTGCTGGCACCCGGCCTGCGGGTGGCGGGGTACGCCGAACGCGGGCTGACGCTCACCGCGGTCCTGTTTCTCGGTCCGGTCTTCTGGTGGATCGCGGCGCTGTGGTTCGGCGGCCGCCTCGTCGCCAATCGCCACCGGCTGGGGCGGTGGGGGGAGATCGCGGGCGGCCTCGCGCTCACCCTTGCGCTTGGATTCCTCTTCCGACAGGGATCCGCCAGATGAGCGTGCGCGCAGAGGGCCCGTCGAGTGAGCGCCGGGTCGTCACGGTGCTGTTCGCGGACGTCGCCGGGTTCACGGCCATGGCGGAGCGGCTCGATCCCGAGATCGTGACCGACGTGATGAACGAGATCTTCGGCGTGCTCGGCGCGGAGGTCGAAGCGGTCGGCGGGCACGTGGACAAGGTGATCGGCGACAGCCTGATGGCGCTCTTCGGGGCCCCAGTGGCGCATGAGGACGACGCCCTCCGCGCCGTGCGCGCGGCCGTGGGCATGCACCGGGCGATTCGCGCGCGCGAGGCGATGCTGACGCGGAGTTTCGGGCAGCCGCCGCATCTTCGGATCGGCATCCACAGCGGCCAGGTGGTCTGGGGGGTCGTGGGACCGCCCGGTCAGGCGCAGCCGACGGTCATGGGGGATGTCGTGAACCTGGCCTCGCGCCTGCAGCGCGCGGCCCCCGAGGGCGGTGTGTTGGTCTCGGATGTGATCTGGCGCCAGGTCCGCGGCAGTTACCTGAGCAAGACCTGGGAGCCGCTTGTCGTCAAGGGCAAGGCGGAACCGGTGGCGGTGTACGAGGTTCTGGGTGCGCGCGACCACGCCGAGTCCATGGCCCGGCCACCGTTCGTGGACCGTACGCACGACCTCGAGCAACTCGGCGACCTGTTCGCGCGCGCCAAACGTGGGCGTGCCCAGGTTGAGGTAGTCATCGGTGACCCAGGGGTCGGCAAGACGCGGCTCGTCGAGGAGTTCGTGGGCAGCTTCGGCGACGGCGTCGTCCTTCTGCAGACCTCGTGCCCGCCGTACGGGGGGCAGAGTCTGGGACCTCTCGCCGACCTTTTCCGTCAGCTCGCCGGTCTGACAGGGTCGCAGACCGTGTCGGACGTCCAGGCCCGGATCCCGCTCGGCGATCGTGCCGCCCAGGCTGCCGTCATCCTCAGCCGGCTGTTCGGACTTGCGGAAGTGCCGCCGGGGGACGAGGTCAGCCACGACACCGCCCTGCTGGTCACGGCCGAGTCGATCCGGCGCATGATCGTGCGGCCGACCATCGTCTGGATCGAGGACCTGCAATGGGCCGACCCCGGCACGCGCGAGATCCTCCCCTTCATCATGGAGCGGCTTCAGGAGACCCCGCTCCTCCTGATTGCAAGCCTGCGCGCCGGCGAGGAGCCCGCGACCTGGGGGAAGCGCACCGCGGTGACGACCATGCAACTCGACGCGCTGGGCGAGGAGGACGCCAGGGCCCTCTTGCGCGCCATCCTCGGTGAGGCTCTGCCTGAGCCCATCGAACGCGCCCTCATCGCCAAAGGCGGAGGGAATCCCTTCTACATCAGCGAGATCGTCGCCACGCTCGGCAGCCACCGGATTCTGGTCCGCGACGACACGGGCAAGTGGCGGGTGACCGGATCGGTCGAGGAGGTCCTGCCGGACACCATCCACGGCGCGCTACTGGCGCGTCTGGACCGGCTGGCCCCGGATCTCCGGGCGTTCGTGCAGCGTGCGGCCGGGGTGGGCTCGTCCTTTCGGCAGTCGCTCATCAGCGCCCTCACACCGGAGGCTGATGTCGCGGAGTTCCTCCGGCAGTTGGAGGAGGCGTACATTGTGCGGCGTCTCGACGTTCTGGAGGCCGATCCCGAGTTCACCTTCGCCCACCCTCTGCTGCGCGAGGTGGCATACGGGAGCCTGCTGCTCAAGCACCAGGCCGTTCTGCACGGGCAGATCGCCGAGGCCATGGAGCGCCTCTATTCGACCAGAGGAGAAGAACTGGCCAAGGTGATCGGGACGCATTACGATCGCGCCGGACGGCCCCGGCAGGCATTGCCGTACCTGGTAGAAGCCGGCCGCCAGGCCGTCCGCCGCTACGCCCCCAACGAGGCCATCGAGCTGCTCGAGCGGGCGCGGACCCTGGCGGAGGAGAATGGAGAGACGGCTCGCTGCATCGAGGCCTGCGAGGCGCTGGGCGATCTCTATCCCCGCGTGCAAGGCCACGGCCCCAAGAAGTGGTTCGCTGTCTGGAACTACGTATTGACCCACGTGGAACCCTCGACAGATCCGGCCAGGGCGGCCCGCGCGGCCGTCCGCGCGGCCTGGGCGAAGGCAAACGACAACGAGCTTGCTGAAGCCCGCCGATACCTCGCGCAGGCGGCGCGGCTGATCACCCCTGATGACGCCCTTGGATCCGACCTCAACGTCGCCCTGGCGCAGACACTGACGATGGAGTCACGGTACCGTGAGGCGCTGGATGCCGCGCGGACGGCGGTGGAGATTGCCGACCGCCGCGGTACCCTCTCCGATCGCGCCCGCGCCTACAACATGCTGGCCCATCCAGCACTCCTCCCGCTACTTGGGGAGGACGGCCGCCGGATCATGCGGGAGTGGGTCGCAGAGGTGGAAGGAACGGGAGACGTGCGGCTGTTCATCGATGCAAACTTCTCGTACACCAGTGAAGTGTGGACCCGAGGCATCGTCTCCGACGACATCCTCCGGCGACTCGAGGATTCGTTCCGGAATACTCGCGAGTATGGGTGGACCGCCGACGAGATCGATCACCGTGTGATCCTGGGCTGGGCGCGCTTCCTGCTTGGCCAGTGGGAGGAATCCGGTACTCACCTGCGGCTGGCACATGATCTCGTTGAAGAGCACGGCGGTCGGTTCCAGCATTGGGCCTTCATGATCATCCTGCCGTACGCTCTCGGCAATCTGTCGATGGCGAGCGGCCGCCTTGACGAGGCACGAGCGATCTTCGAGCGAGGGCTGGCCCGGGCCCAGTTTCACGCGCCGATCTGGTTGAATCATGGCCTCGCGCAATGCCAGTGGATGCTCGGGGACGCGGCCGCGGCGCGCGATTCGATGGAGCGCTCGCTACAGGCCAGGGACCGATTTCGGTGTATCATTTGCGGCTGCCAGGCCAATGGCATCGCGGCGGAGTTCTTCGCCGCCCTCGGCGACGCCGGTCGCGCGGACTCGCTCGCGCGCGAGGCCGAGAGCACAGCGGTGGAGATCGGGCATGTCACGACGCGCATCCGCGCGATGCGAGCCCAGGCTCGGCTTGCCCTCGCCGGGGGCGCGCCCGATCGCGCCGTCGAGATCGCGCAGCAGGCTGTAACGTTGGGCCGGAGCATGCCGCTTGCCCAACCGTACGAACTCGGCCAGTCGCTGCTGGTCCTGGGATCGGTCCAGAGCGCCGCGGGCCGGACCGACAGCGCGTCGGTGTCATGGCAGGAGGCGCGGTCGTTGTTTGAACGGCTGGGCGCAGCGTGGCATCTCCGGCAGGTTGAGGAGGCGATTGCGCAGGCAGGAACGACCGCATAGCGTGGCGGCGTTTGGAGGAACGGCTTCCCGCGAAGTGGAATGCGTTCGAAGAGACGGGTAGAGGGGGACACGATGCGCAACAGGGACGCGGACGATATTGTTGACATCCTGGCGGGGCTCGCGCTCTTTGCCGACCTGACGCGGCCGCAGTTGCAAGCGGTGGCCCATACGTTTGACGAGGAATGGTTCACGGAGGGCCAGCGCATTCTCAGACAGGGGTTCACGGGGTCAAACTTCTACGTGATCCTCGAGGGCGAGGCGGCGGTCCGCATCAACGGCGAGACCCGCGCTACCCTGGCGCGCGGCGACTTCTTCGGTGAGGTGTCGGTGCTGCTCGGCGAACCGCCGACCGCCGATGTGGTCGCACTGCGCCCGCTGCGGTGCGTCGCCCTGGCCGGGGTGGAGACCGAACCCTTTCTGATCGCCTATCCGCACGTGATGTATCGAATCCTCCAAGCCCAGGCCCGGCGGTTGCGGAACGCAAACCTATGGCGCAGTTGAACGCACAACTTTTCCCACCCGGACAGTACCCGGTTGTCGTGGTCGGCAGCGGACCGGGCGGCCTGCAACTCTCGTACTACCTCCAGCGCATTGGCCTGGAGCACGCGACGATCTCGGCCGATCCCGGCCCCGGCGGCATGTTCCGCCGCTATCCGCTCTTTCAACGGCTCAACACCTGGTCCAAGCCGTACGCGGATGCTGATCGCGGCACGCGGCCCTACGAGTGGTACGACTGGAACGGCCTGGTGGCCGATGAGCCTGAACTCCGGTCCCTTGTCTCCCAGATGATGGAGGGCATCTCGTACTTTCCATCGCGCGCGGAGATGGAGAAAGGGCTGGTGGCCTTTGCCGAGCGCGCCCGAGTCCGCGTCCGGTACGGTTGCCGGTGGGGGTCGACCCGGCGCGACGGCGATGGGTTTGTGTTGGGAACATCCGATGGAGAGTACCGCTGTCGGGTGGCCGTGTTCGCCGTCGGGATGGCCGAGCCGTGGAAGCCGTCGATCCCCGGGATGGAAGATGTGCCCCACTACGTCGACACGAAGCCCGCCAAGGCCTACGCGGGGAAGCGGGTGTTCCTGATCGGCAAGCGCAATTCGGGATTCGAGATCGCCGATGCCCTCCTGCCCTGGGCGCGACAGATCATCCTGGGATCACCCCGCCCGCCCGTGCTCACGGTCCTGACCGGTGGCGGTGTCCGGGCAAAGTACCTCGTGCCTTATGAGGATCACGTCCTCGGCGGCGGCGTCTTCGTGCTGGAAGCCGCGATCGAGCGTGTGGACCGGACCCGAGAGGGCTGGCGCGTGGTGACCTCTGAGACGGCCGGCGGGGCGCGGGAGTTTGTCGTGGATGACGTCATCGCCTGCACGGGATTCACCACTCCACTGGGCGATCTCCCCGACCTGGGGGTGGCGACGTTCATGCAAGGCCGCTTGCCCCGGATGAGCCCGTTCTGGGAGAGCACGGCGGTTCCCGGGATCTACTTTTCTGGGACGATCACGCAGGGCGCGTTTGGGCTCAGGAAGCACGGGGGGTCGGGCAACTCCGCGGCGGTCGGCGGTTTCCGCCACAATGCCAAGGTCCTGGCCGAGCATCTCGCCGGAAAGTTCGGCATCACCGTGCCCCGGACCACTCTGAAGCCTGAGGAGGTCATTCCGTATCTGCTCTCCGAAGCCACGCATGCGCCCGAGCTGCTGAATCAGAAGGCGTACCTGGCCCGGGTCGTCAGCTTCTACAAGAGTCGAGGGATCACCGACGAGGGCATCCTGCCTCTCGGGTACTTCGTGGACGAGCCTGGACCGGACGCGATCGCGATGTCGGTCGAGACCGACGAACACGGGCACCACCATCCGGCGGCCTACGTCCGGCGCGAGGGGCACGTGAGCGAGCACGCGCTGCCGCCCAACGCGCTGCTCAATTTTGAAGGGATGCCGTACCAGCAGCAACTCGCGGGAGCGCTGTCGGGCCTCGTCTAACGGGTCCGCCAGACCCTGGTGTATGGAGCCGTATTCGGGCAGCGGAGCGTCAGCTTATCAGCTTAGTGGTGGGGGAGGTTCGCGGCCGCTCGCAGGCGGCGGGCCACCACGCGAAGGACGCTCAGCGTAATCTTGGGATTCTGCTCCAGCAGTTTCGTGAAGTCCCACGACGGAAGCGCCAGGCACACGGTCGGCTCGTCGGCAATGACGTGGGCCGTCCGAGGCATCTGATCAAGCACCGACAATTCGCCGAAGAACTCTCCGGATCCCAGCCGGGCGACGGTCTCGCCGCCGCGCTCTATGCGAACCCGCCCGCTCGCGATGAGATAAAACCCCGTCCCGACCTGGCCCTGCCGTACGATGTAGTCGCCCGCGCCGAAGGTGATGTCCACGGCTCGATCGGCGATCAGGCCTAGCGCCCGCGTCGATACCTCTGAGAAGAGTTCGACGCGGCGGAGCAGGCTGGTCTTGTCTTTCTTGGTCATCGGCATCGCACACGCCCTCCTGGCTACTGTGAGAGGTCTCCGGGTGTGAACGAACGCAGGACCTCATCGCAGAGTTTCTGCCGCTCGCGCCACAGGGGCAGCGGTCCGGCGCAGACAACGTAATGCAGGCGCCGGCGGCCGGTGACGAGCAGGCCGAGGGACGCCCACTCCGTGGCCTGCGTGGATCCTGTCAACTCGAACCGGTACCACGCCACTGCCTCGTTGCTGGCATCGGTCCGCTGGAAGCCCGACACTCCATGCATCAGCAGCAGCGACATTGCCAGTCGCCGCACCTCGTCCTCTGGGAGCGGACCGGCCTGCGCCCGGGTCATCACCACGATGAACTCGGTGGCGCTCGTCTCCGG
>JBGPLF010000142.1:0-10747 GCA_041486265.1 bacterium | reverse complement strand
CGACTGGCGCAGCAGATCAAGGACGAGAGGATCTGCGATGCGGTACTCAACGAACTGCCCCTGCCGCTCCCGGGTCACGAGTCCACAATCTTCGAGACAGGCCAGGTGCATGGACACGTTGGGTTGGCTCAGGCCGGTGCGCGCGGCGATGTCCGAAACGTACCGCGGACGACCGCGGAGTGATTCAAGGATGGCCAGGCGCGATGCGTCCCCAAGCCCGCGGAAGAGCTTGCTCTTGATAGCAAGGTCGGTGGGCGTCGCGGAGGCAATGAGCATAATCAGGCGCTCCTGCATTAATATAAGTATTTGCTGATATGATAATATCCGCACCGCCCGCCCGTCAACTCGTTGTGCCGCCATTAGGGAAGATGTCCGCGGAGAGGGGAGGAGGTCAGGCCCGCGCGAAAACGGCGACGATATTCTGTCCGCCGAAGCCGAACGCGTTTGCCAGCGCCGCCCTGACCGTTGCGCGGCGGGCAACATTCGGCACACAGTCGAGGTCGCACTCCGGATCCTGCCGGTCAAGGTTAATCGTCGGCGGAATGATGCCCACATGGATGGCCTTCACCGCCACCAATGCGCTCAGCGCCCCTGCGGCGCCCATCAGGTGTCCCACCATGGACTTCGGCGAGCTGACGGCGACCCGGTCGGCCTGGGCGCCAAAGGCTCTCCGGATCGCACGCGCTTCCACGATATCGCCGATCGAAGTCGCGGTGGCGTGCGCGCAGATGTAATCCAGGTCCTCTGAGGATAGCCCCGCATGCTCCATCGCGCGCGTCATCGCCAGTGCTGCCCCGCGGCCCTCCGGCTCGGGCGCCGTGATGTGATAGGCGTCGGCAGTCGCGGCGCCGCCCAGTACCGCGGCGTAGATGCGCGCCCCACGGGCTTCGGCATGCGTCCGACGCTCCAGAACCAGCGCCACCGCCCCTTCTCCAAAGACGAAGCCGTCGCGATCCAGATCGAATGGACGGCTCGCCCGCTCAGGGTCACCGTTTCGCCGCGACAGCGCCTTCATGTTGGCCAACGCCGAAACGGACAGCGCGGTCACCGCCGATTCGGCGCCGCCGGCGATCATGACATCGGCGTCACCGTCGCGGATGAGACGGAGTGCATCCACGACCGCCAGCACCCCCGACGCGCACGCCGCCGTTGAGGCTAGGGTGGGGCCGCGCAGCCCCAGCGAGATCGAGATCTGACAAGCGCCGATGTTCGGCATCATCATCGGTACGAACAGGGGGCTCACGCGCCGCGGCCCGCGCTCACGCAGCACCTCCGTCTCGCGCTCAACCAGGGAGGTGCCGCCCGCGCCGGTGTTCATCACCACGCCGATCCGATCGGCCTCGGCCTCATCGATCGTGATGCCGGCGTCGGCCAGCGCGTCGGTGGCGACCGCCAGCCCGAACTGGGTGAAGCGCTCCAGGCGACTGGCCGACTTCGGGTCCACGTAACGTGTAGGATCGAAGCCCTTCACCTCGGAGGCGATCTGCACCGGCAGGGGCGAGGAATCGAACTGCGTGATGCGCGTCACGCCGGATCGGCCCTCGCAGAGCGCCTGCCAGGTCTCGGCGGCAGTGAGACCGACAGAGGTCACGGCGCCGAGGCCCGTAACGACGATGTCGTTGTGATGGTGGCTCATCCACCGCTATCCTACCAGAGTCTCGAAGGAACGAGTACGCTCGGAGGACCCCCCGCGCTCTTACCCGGCGGCCGGGGGTGCTGGTGGTGCCGGCGGGCTGACAGCGGCGACGAGCGCCTGGACGAAGTCCGGCTCAGGCAGCGCGCCGACGATTTCCCCGGTCTCGTTGATCACTGTCTTGGGGACCGCGTAGATATTGTACCGCCGGGCTAACTCTGGAAATTCGCTCGCCTCAACAATGTCGGCGCGCACGTGCGGGGACGCGATCGCCAGATTGGCGGCCAGCCTGGCCGCCCGCGGACAGTGCGGTCAGGTGGGTGTGACGAACACTTGAAGGTGCGCATCACCAGGCAGCGCGGCCAGTGCCTCGCGCGTGGCATCGGACACCGGCGCCCGCCCCTTGGAGACGTCGATCACCAGGTCGATCAGCGTCACGAACTCATAGCCCGCCGGCATCCCATAGTACCGAACCCCGTAGTCCTGGCTGCCGACAATGGCGGTGGCCGGCGAACGGCTGATGCCGTACTGAGCCGCCAGTTCTTCTTCGGTGGCAAGACTATGCTCCTCGAGGACCACCCGGTCGGACAAACCCTCAACTTCCTTGAGAATCTTCCGGGTGTACTCCGTCATCTCCCACTCCTCGCCGGGCAGCGCCAGGCCGCCCGCACTCGGCGCAAAGAACACCAGGCGCACATCGCTCACTACTTCCTCGGCGAACCGCTTGCGAAGAAATGCCGTATCCTGATCGTTGAGCAGTGCCATGAACTCCCTCCCGTGACCCCTCCCCGGCAACGCGACCCCTGGAGCCGATATTCCGGGCACGGCAGGGGTCGGAGCCTCCGAGGGCAAAAGAAGCGGCCAATGGACGCCCAGCCCTTTGAAGAAGATCTGAAAGTGCTCGCGCACCTCCGGGGCTATCCCGAAGATCTGCGTCACTACAGCAACCTGATCAAGCAGTCGCACCCGCGCGGGATGTCTGCGGTCCGCCTGGTTCTCGGGCGCCCCGCGTCGTCAACGTCGTTGATCGCTGCCGTCTGCAGGTACGTCTCAGAAGGTGTCCCGATCGCGAGCGCCGTCGAGGCGGCCGAACTCTTCGGCACGCCGCCTGGTCAGTTTCTGAGCGACATCGCTTCCCGCCCGGACTTCCCGCCGCCGCTGTTCGCCGCGGAGCACCGCCGCATCTGGCGGCGTGCCGATCTCGAAGCCTACCGCGGGCAGCAGAGTTCGGAGAGTGCTTCGGGCGGTAGCCTCGGTGGTGGCTGATGGCCAAGGTCGCGCTCTGGGTCATCTGCCGCAATTGCGGCCAGCACTTCAACAGCGGGCTGCGCATGGATCAGAAGTCGTTCGAGCGCGGCACGCTGGCGGCGAACTACCACGTGTGTCCGCACTGCGGCGTGCGTGAAACGTACAGGAAGGCCGACTACGAACTGCGGGACGCGCCGGTCGCGCGCGGCAGTCCGGCCTGAAGGTAGCGAGAGGGAAGACGCCGTCCCAGGACGGCCTCCATCTCGCGCGACGCGGCCCCCACCTTCTCAAGATTCACCCCAGTCTCGATTCCCATTCCGTGCAGCATGTAGAGCAGGTCCTCGGTCGCCAGGTTGCCCAGCGCCCCCGGCGCAAACGGGCATCCGCCCAGCCCGCCCGCCGAGGCGTCCACGGTCGTGATCCCCATCTCAAGCGACGCCAGGACATTGGCCAGAGCGGTGCCGCGCGTGTCGTGGAAGTGCACTCCCAGGCGCGGGGCCGGCACATCGCGCAGGAGTCGCTCGAGCAGCGTCTGCACGTCTACAGGGGTCACGGCACCGATCGTGTCCGCGATCCCGATCTCGGCGCAACCCATCTCCAGCAGCGCGGCCGCGACCCGGCGAACCGCATCAGGTTTGACGTGTCCGGAATACGGACACCACCAGGCGGTGGAGACATATCCCCGGACCGTGATGCGGCTACGGCCCGCCTCGCCGACGATCTCCCGAAAGATATCGAGGGATTCGGCAACCGTCATCCCGATGTTGGCCCGCGCGAACGCCTCGGACGCCGCGGTGAAGACCGCAACGGCGCGCATCCCGCAGGCCATGGCCCGTTCCAGGCCGCGGCGATTGGGCACGAGCGTGACATATGTTGTGGCGGACCGGCCGGCGGTGCCGGTGGAGGCCGGGCCACCTGATCCGCTCAGCGAACTGCGCGACGCGAGGCGACGGACGACTTCTTCAGTATCGGCCATCTGCGAGACCCGATCAGGGCGGACGAACGATCCGACTTCGATGACGGGCAGCCCGGCATCCGCGAGCCGCTCGATGAAGGCGACTTTGGCGTCGAGCGGCACAATGTCCGGCTCATTCTGCAATCCGTCGCGCGGCCCGACCTCAACGACGCGGACGGCCTTCGGCGGGCGCTCGATCGGCATCAGCCTGCCTCGACCTCGACGACGATCGCACCGGCTTCGACCTGCTGACCCGGCGCCGTCCCGATTCTGGTCACGCGGCCGGCCGCAGGAGAGCGGACGACATGCTCCATCTTCATCGCTTCCACCACAAACAGCGCCTCCCCGGCCGCGACGGTCTGGCCTTCCCGCACGAAGATGTGCGTCACCAGCCCGGGCATCGGCGCGCCCAGGTCCCGATGGTGCGCGGCAGTCGTCCCCGAGCGGCTGGCGCTCGACCGGTCGCGCTGGAACGAGTAAACGATACCGTCCACCTGCAGGTGATGGGTCGTTCCATCGAACGTGTAGTGTCCCATGAGGCGCCGGCCGGCGCAGGTGACCACGTACCTGCCGTCCGAGATCGCCTGGACGGTCAGGCCGATCTCCTCCCCGTTGATCCGCGCAATGACCCGATCGCGCGCCGTGGTGAGTTCGACGGGCACCGCCAGATCGCCAAACGCCAACTCGAGGCGGCGCGCGCTCAAGGGATTCGCCATCCTGCCAGCCGGTCCCAGGGATCGGCGAACCGACCGGATCCATCCGCCGCTGCACCGGCGCCACGGGCGGTCCTCCTGCCGTCGCCGCCGGCCTGCGCGAACGCGGGGTCGGACAGACACGCCGCGATCGCGCAGATTTCCGCTGTGGGCTTCGGCGCGCGCCACCCTGACAGATGCTCGGCGAGGAACTCCGTGGACAAGTCTCCGGAGGCGAACGCCGGATGGGTGATGATCGCGCGCAAGTAGGCGAGGTTCGTGCGCGGGCCGAGCAAAGCATACTCGACGAGCGCCTGCTCCATCCGGCGCAGCGCCATCGCGCGGTCGGGGGCCCAGGCGATGATCTTCGCCAGGATCGGGTCGTAGTACACCGGGATGTCCTGCCCGGCGCGAATGCCTGAGTCGATGCGGACGCCGGGGAGAACGGGCTCGAACAGGTGCAGCACCCGGCCGGGCGAAGGCGCAAAGTTGGCCGCGGGATCTTCTGCGTAGATCCGGCACTCCAGGGCGTGCCCCCTCAGGATGAACGACTTGCCCGAGAGACCCAGCGGCTCGCCCGTCGCCAAGCGCAACTGCTGCTGCACCAGATCGAGACCCGTGACCAGTTCGGTCACCGGGTGTTCGACCTGAAGCCGCGCGTTGACTTCGAGGAAGAAGATGCGCCGGTTACGATCCACCAGGAACTCGACCGTGCCTGCGTTCACGTAGCCGGCGGCCTGCGCCACCTTTAGCGCCGCACGTCCGAGTGTGCCTCTCAGCCGAGTATCGACCGCGGGAGACGGCGCCTCTTCGATGATCTTCTGGTGCCGGCGCTGGACGCTGCACTCGCGCTCTCCAAGATAGATGACCTCGCCATGGGCGTCGGCCAGGATCTGCACCTCGATGTGCCGCGGCCGGTCCAGTAGCTTCTCCACGATCAGCGCGTCCTCGCCGAACGCAGCCTGGGCCTCACGACGGGCGGATCCCAGCAGGGTGTCGAGTTCGTCCATGGACCGCACGATGCGCATGCCCTTGCCGCCACCACCCGCGGCTGCCTTCAGCAGTACTGGTAGCCCGATCCGTTGGACCGCTTCCCGGATCGCCTCGTCGGAGGCCTGGGGCTCGTCGAACCCGGGAACCACGGGGACGCCCGCCTTGACGGCCATCTGCCGCGCCTGCGCCTTGTCGCCGACCGCAGCAATCACCTCGGGCGGCGGACCAATGAAAACAATCCCGGCGTCGCGGCACGCAGCCGCAAACCCGGCATTCTCGGCCAGGAAGCCATACCCCGGATGGACGGCCTGCGCGCCGGTCGCGCGGGCGGTATCGATGATCTTGCCGATGTTCAGATAGGAGTGTACGGCCTCGGCCGGCCCGATCTGCACAGCTTCATCCGCCATCCACGTGTGCGGTGCGGCCGTGTCGGCGTCCGAGTAGACCGCGACCGTGCGGACGCCGAGCTCCCGGCAGGCGCGGATAATGCGGACGGCGATCTCACCGCGGTTGGCGATCAGGACTTTGGTGAACATAGCGAGGGCCGGTCGCGCTCAGCGCCCGGCGCCGTGACGCCCCGTGTCCGGCGATCCGGTGTCCGGTGATGCGGTGTCCGGCGCGCGATACCACTCGGGCCGGCGCTTTTCGAGAAACGCGCGCATCCCTTCCTGCGCTTCAGGGCCGGCGCGAAGGCGGGCGATCAGGTCCACGGTGAATTCACGGGCCGCCTGAGGGTCGAGGCGCGGGACAGTATTGAACAGATCCTTGACGGCCGCCAGCGCGACGGGCCCCGCAGCCAGAAAGGCCGCGGCCCACCGATCGATGACCGCATCGAGATCGTCCGCGACTTCATTGATCAAACCCATTTCCACCGCGCGCTGCGCAGGCAATCGCTCACCGGTCAGCGCCGCCCACAACAGGTGGTGTCGCGCGACTTTCCTCAGCAGAAATGGGAAGATCACCGACGGCGCAATGCCGAGCCGAACTTCGCCGAAGCCGAAGACCGCCCCGGGAGCCCCGACGGCCACATCACAGGCCGCCACCAGACCCACCCCGCCTCCGATCGCCGCGCCGTGAACGCGGGCGATGACCGGTTTCGGGCACATCGCAATCGCTTCGAGCATGGCGGCCAACCGTGCGGCATCGGCTCTGTTCTCTCCAGCGGACGCCCTCGCCATCCGGCGCATCCAGTCCAGATCGGCGCCGGCGCAGAAGCTCGGCCCATCGCCGGCGAGCACGATGTACCTGAGATCGCTGTCAGCCGCGGCCTGGCGAAAGGCCTGGTCGAGCGCCTGGATCAGGTCCTCGTTGAAGGCGTTGTGGACCTCGGGCCGTGACAGCGTCACGGTGAGGCGGGGCCCGTCAACCCTGGTCCGCAGTGGCTCCGTCACGTTCTCCCGCCCTACCGGGCTCAAATGCGGAACACGCCGGGTTTCATGCCTTCGATCGGCGCGTTGAGCGCCGCCGACAGCGAGAGCGCCAGCACCTCACGCGTCTGCGCCGGATCGATGATCCCGTCGTCCCACAGCCGCGCGGTGCTGTAGTAGGCGTTGCCCTCGTGCTCGTACTTGTCCAGGATTGGACGCACGATGCCGTCCTCTTCTTCGGACGACAGCAGTTTGCCCTCACGGGCCAGTTGATCTCGCTTCACGCCGACGAGCACACCCGCCGCCTGCTCCGGACCCATGACGCTGATGCGGGCGTTCGGCCACATCCACAGGAACCGCGGTTCGTAGGCGCGGCCGCACATCGCGTAGTTCCCCGCGCCGTAGGATCCGCCGATAATCACGGTGATTCGCGGCACGCCGCAGGTGGCGACCGCGTGCACCATCTTGGCGCCGGCCCGCGCAATCCCGGTGGCTTCGTAGTGCCGGCCGACAATGAACCCGGTGATGTTTTGCAAGAAGACAAGCGGGATCCGCCGCTGGCCGCACAACTCAAGGAAGTGCGTGCCCTTGTCGGCGCTCTCGACGAAGAGCACGCCGTTGTTTGCGACAATGCCTACCAGCATGCCGTGGAGGCGTGCAAACCCACACACCAGCGTCTGACCGTAGAGGGCTTTGAACTCCGAGAACCGGCTGCCGTCGGCGATCCGTGCGATGACCTCCCGCACGTCGTAGGATTTTCGAAGTTCGGTGGGGATCACGCCGTAGATCTCCGAAGGAGAGTGGATTGGATCTTCCGGTTCGATGATGTCGAGATCCGGAGCCTTCCGGCGGTTCAGCGTCGAGACGATGTCGCGGACAATCTGCACCGCGTGGGTGTCGTTCTCGGCGTAGTGGTCCACCACACCGGAGCGGCGCGCGTGGACGTCCGCACCGCCGAGCTCCTCCGCGGTGACATCCTCACCGGTGGCGGCCTTCACCAGCGGCGGGCCGCCGAGGAAAATCGTGCCGGTCCCCTTCACGATCACCGCCGCGTCGCTCATCGCCGGCACGTAGGCACCGCCCGCCGTGCATGAACCCAGGACCGCGGCGATCTGTGGGATCCCGGCGGCCGAGAGGCGCGCCTGGTTGTAGAAGATGCGACCGAAGTGCTCGCGGTCGGGAAAGACATCCGCCTGCAGTGGCAGGAATGCGCCGCCGGAGTCCACCAGGTAGACGCAGGGCAGCCGGTTCTGGAAGGCGATCTCCTGCGCGCGCAGATGCTTCTTGACGGTGATCGGGAAGTAGGTCCCGCCCTTCACTGTCGCATCGTTGGCGACGATCATGACCTCGAGGCCCGAGACACGCCCGATACCCGTGACAATGCCCGCGGCGGGTGCGTCACCGCCGTACATCTCCCAGGCGGCCAGCGGCGCAATCTCGAGGAAGGGCGAGCCGGGATCGAGCAGCGCGTCGATCCGTTCCCGCGCCGTCATCTTCCCCAATTCCCGGTGCCGCCGCAGCGCGCGCTCACCGCCTCCGGCGCGGACCGCCTCGAGGCGCACGCGCAGCGCGGCCGCCAGCGATTGATGATACAAGCGGCTGGCCGTAAACTCGTCACTGCCCAGCCGGACCAGCGTGGCGAGCGTGTTCATGGGCTCACGGGTGGGATACCCTACGAGGCGCGGGAACTCCTTGCGGGATCGGGGTGGTGGGGAGACCAGAGAGGTGGGTCGGAGGCTATCGACGAGGCGGAGACTGCTCCTCCGCGAGGCGGCGCATCTGCTCGAGCAAACGGATCGTCTCCGCCTCAAAACTCTCCTGGATGAGGGCAAACTTCGCCAGTTGCTCGGGGGTCAGTGCCGCGGCAATGAGTTCCAACTGCCGGCGCCGCCGCGCTTCCATCTGGGCACGCAACTGGTTCAGCTCCGTGACCTTAATCCGGATGAGCTCGTCGTCGCGCGGCGTCTGCGCGTTGAGTTGCCGGATCTCGCGCAGCAGCACGGGGACCCGGCGTCCCATCTCAAGGCGGATGCTCTTGAGGGCTTTGATCCTGGGGAAGATTCGGGCGATCTGCCCCTCGTTGAGATCGAGCTCATCCACCAGGCGCCAGATCAGGAACGCCTCGATGATCCGTTCGCCCCGCGGCGTTGGCGAGGACTGCTGGCCCGCAGCCGGCACCACCAGGGCTAGGACAACGACCAGCAGGCCGGGGACAAGGCGACGTGCGGCGAGCGCGATCACGGCCCGGTCCGGCCTGGAACCTGATCGACCTCCTGCGACAGCCCGGCGCGCCAAGTCTCGAGTATGTCGCCCAGCGACGGCAGCGTGATCGTCATCGTCTCGGTCACCAACCCGCGCACCTGCGTGTCCACGGGATCGGGGGGCATGGGCCTGGGTGGCGCGAACCGGACGGCCATGAAGATGGCCAAGCTCGCCAGCACCGTCACCGCCGCGGTGCCCAACGCGTGGCGCGGCGATGCCAGCCACCGGCGGAACCGGATCAACACCCGCTGGGGCTCAGCCTCGAGCCGCGCGTCGAGTTGCCGCATGAAGTCGGGCCAAAATCCCGGCGGCGTCACAAACCGACCCGCCTCACGGAGGCGCGCCGCCGTGTTCTCGACGGCCGCGGCTTCGCCGCGACAGCGGGGGCAGGTGGCCAGGTGCGCAACCACCGCCGCGCGGTCCCCCGGTGGCACCGACCCAGTCACCCCCTCAACCAGACGGTCGAGGACATCCTCACACTGCAAGGTCATGGCGCGCGGACGCCCTCCTCTTCGAGCGCGCGGCGCAATTTACGCAGTGCCGCGAACATCGTGGCTTTCACCGTGCCTTCCGAACAGCCCATGATCCGCGCGATCTCCTGGTACGGCAGATCCTGATAGACGCGCAACGCGACCATCGCGCGCTGGCGCGGCGGAAGCGCGGCGACCGAGCGGGCGACGAGCCGGTGGGTCTCCCGCCCCTCGGCTTCACCCTCACTGCCGGGGCCCGCCGCGCGCTCGGACAGAAGCTCGTCATCATGCAGCATCGGGTACCGGCTGTTGCGGCTGCGGGCGTCGAGGCAGAGATTGACGGTGATCCGGTAGAGCCAGGTGTAGAGCTGAGAGCGGCCGTCGAAACGCACCAGCGCCCGGTGGACGCGGATGAAGACCTCCTGGGTCACATCGGCGGCATCTTCGTGGTTCCCGAGCATCCGGCGCGCGATCCGGTACACGCCTTCTCGATACTTGATGACGAGCGCAGAAAAGGCGCTCTCCTCACCTCGCCTGAAGGCCTCCAGGAGTCGGTGGTCCTCGGTGTCCACAGCCACCCCTTCTTGTAACCACTATTTTAACCTCGCGGGGGCCCGGAAGGTTTAGTCTGTTTTGCGACGGGCGGAAGGTGCTAGTATAAGTACGAGCAGGCACGTCAATCTCAGCGACCGGTCATCACCCGGTCAACACCTGCGCTGACTTGAGCGCGATGCTTCCCGGTGACCGGTTGCGAAAAGGGGGAGAGATCTACATGCCATTTGAACTGTCCGCACTTCCGTACGCGTACACCGCCCTGGAGCCCCACATCGACGAACAGACGATGCGGATTCACCACGACAAGCACCACGGCACCTATGTGACCAACCTCAACAAGGCGCTTGAGAGCGCGCCCGACCTGCAGGGGAAACCCATCCACGAACTGCTGCGGAATCTGGACAAGGCACCGGAGAACATCCGGATGGCCGTGCGGAACAACGGAGGCGGTCACTACAATCACTCGATGTTCTGGGAGATCATGAAGCCCGGCGGGCCCAGCGCCCCGGGCGGCGACTTGGCGGCCGGCATCAACGCGGCGTTTGGCTCCGTGGACAAACTGAAGGAAGCGG
>JBGPLF010000141.1:0-10824 GCA_041486265.1 bacterium | reverse complement strand
GCCGGCGCGCAGGAGATCGCGCGCCGGTCTCGCGGGACGCCGCGGATCGCGAACCGACTGCTCCGCCGGGTGCGCGACTACGCGCAGGTCAAGGCTGACGGTGTCATCACGCTGGAACTCGCGAAGGCCGCTCTGGAATTCGAAGGGGTGGATCACCTGGGGCTGGACGGCCTCGACCGGGAGTTGCTGCGCACCTTGATCCAGGTGTACGGAGGTGGCCCGGCCGGGATCGAAGCGCTCGCGGCCTCTCTGCATGAGGACACCGAGACCCTGGAGGAAGTGGTTGAACCCTTCCTCCTCAAGGCCGGGTTGATCGCGCGCACGCCCGCGGGCCGGCGCGCCACCGCTCCCGCCTACGCGCACCTCGGCTTGACGCCGCCCGATCCGTCGCGCTCCCAGGGAGGTCAGGGGGCCCTGTGGCCGTCATGACGCCGATGGCCTCGACGGGCCGCCTGCTGATCGTGGCCGGCATCGTCCTGGTGACCCTTGGCGTCGTGCTGCTCGCAGCCGGCCGCCTGCCGCGCCTGCCCGGCGATGTGGTGATCCAGCGGCCCGCCGTCACGGTCTATTTCCCGATTGGGACGATGATCCTCGTCAGCCTGGTCCTGACGCTGATTTTCAACGTCCTGCTGCGCCGGTAAAGTCACTGCACCCATGCGCCTTCATCCCTGTGCCGTTCTCCTGACCTGTGCTGTACTACTCGCGGTCGGCACGCCGACGCGGGCGCAGCCGTCGGGCCTGGTGCGCGTCGGGATCCTGCTTGGGCAGGACTCGATCACGTTTGGGGCCGACGGGCCGGTGGATGCGACCGACCTGGATTCCGGGCGGCGAGACACGTTGGAGGGCGGTCGCCTCGACGCCCGTCCGGGATCGCAGGGCGTCGAGGTCGGGTCGCTGACCTTCGGCGTCACCGTCCGCCTGCAGCCCCGGACTGGATTCCTGCAAGTGAACGGCCGGCCGTATCGCGGATTGATCGAGATCCGCCGTACCGCGCAGGGCCGGCTGACGGCCATCAATGAGCTCGACCTTGAAGAGTATCTCTACGGCGTCGTGCGCAGCGAGATGGATCCGCGCTGGCCGTCGGAAGCGCTGCGCGCGCAGTCGATTGCGGCGCGCTCGCTGGCCGTCCAGAGCGCCGGCCGGTTTGCGGCGGAAGGTTATGACCTGCGCTCCACTACCGATTCTCAGGTGTACGGCGGCGTCGCCGCGGAAGATCCCCGCGCGACGGCCGCGGTGGAGGCCACGCGCGGGCTCGTAATGCTCTACGACGGCCGGCCGGCCTTCGCGGCATACCACACCGATTCCGGCGGCGCCACCGAGAGCGCCGAGTACGTATGGGGCAGCGTGATCCCGCACCTGCGGGGCGTTGCCGATCCGTTCTCGAACGACGCGCCCAACCATGAGTGGACCATGCGCATCGACATGGCAGCGATCGAGGCGGCACTGCAGCGCGCCGGCCGGCCCGTGAGCGGACTCCAGCGCCTGGAGGTGACCGCGACGAGCCCGTCGGGGCGCGTGATGACGTTGCGGCTGATCACCGCCGCGGGATCCATCGAGATCAAGGGCACCGACCTCCGCACGGCCATCGGCGTCAACACGCTGCGCAGCACGCTCTTCGTCGTGCGCCCCCTGCCGGGTGTGGCGGTTGAGATCGCCGGCCGCGGATCGGGCCACGGCGTCGGGATGAGCCAGTGGGGCGCCCGCGGTCTGGCGATGGCCGGCCGGGGCTACGTCGAGATCCTCCGGTACTACTACACGGGCGTGACCATCGGACCCAGGCCGTGACGCGTCTGGTCGATTTCGATTACGCGCTGCCGCCCGACCTGATTGCGCAACGTCCCGCCTCACCCCGTGACGCGTCCCGCCTGCTGGTGCTGGAGCGCGCCACCGGCCGGATTGCGCATCGGATCTTCAGGGGGATCGGGGAGTTCCTCCGGCCGGGCGATGTGCTGGTACTAAACGACACGCGGGTACTCCCCGCCCGGCTGCGCGGCCGCCGGCGAGGGAGCGGCGGCGCGGTCGAGGTGCTGCTGCTGCGCCCGGCGGCAGATGGGGCCTGGGAATCGCTGGTGCGGCCCGGACGCCGGATCCGGCCGGGGACGATTGTCGAAGTGGGACCGGATGCCTCGGCTGTTGAGATCGGCGAGCGCCTGCCCGGCGGCCGCCGCGCGGTCCGCGTGCCATCAGGCGAACCGATGATGGATCTGATGCGCCGTGCCGGCGAAGCGCCGCTGCCGCCTTACATCCGGCGCCCCGTGAATGATCCTGGCGACTACCAGACGGTCTACGCGCGCGTGGACGGCGCGGTGGCCGCACCGACCGCTGGCCTGCACTTCACGCCGGAGTTGCTGGAGCGGCTGCGGGATCAGGGTGTCGAGATCGTCACGCTCACGCTGCACGTCGGCCCTGGCACCTTTCAACCGGTCCTGGTCGACGACGTCAGGGAGCACCGTATGGAAGGGGAGCATTATGCAATCACCGCGGACGCCGCCGGGGTGATCGACGCGTGCCGCGGCCGCGTCGTCGCCGTCGGGACCACGGCCGCGCGGGCACTGGAAACGGTTGCGCTGCCGGACGGGCGCGTCTCCGCCGGCAGCGGATGGACGGACCTGTTTATCCTTCCCGGCTTTCAGTTTCGCGCCGTACAGGCGCTGGCGACGAACTTCCACCTGCCCCGCACGACGCTGCTGATGCTTGTCAGCGCATTTGCTGGTCGCGAGATTATCCTCAGGGCCTATGCCGAAGCGATCCGCGAGCGGTACCGGTTCTACAGCTTCGGGGATGCGATGCTCATCCTCTGACGCCTTCCCCTACTTGAAGACGTTCCCAAGCAGAGCGAAGACGGGCGGGAAGGTCAGCAGCAGGCCGAGGATGATCAGCACCCGGGACCACCTGACGATGCCCTCCGTGTTGACGTTCTTGCCGTTGTAGCTCGATCCCAGCACCGTCCATGCGACCAGCCAGGCGATCACGCCCAGGCCGGTCTTGCCGCTCAGCGGGCCGACCGGGCCGACCCACCGCAGCATGTTGCCCACAGCGTCCGAGGCTGCCGCCAGCGCCGTCATCACGCCGATCACGAACACGCCAATCGCGCCGGCAAGGACGGCCGCGGCCGCCGGGCCGTTGGGTTTGTCCTTGATTCTCATTGTCAGTCCCTCCCCGTCATCGGACCGGGGCAACCTTGTTCAGGAAGGCCCCGAAGAGTCCCGCGACACCCGCCGCGGCAAAGGCGACAACGAAGAGCCACAGGAGGGTCCGGCGCATCTTCTGCTCCTTGGCGAGCTGCGGACCGTAGTAGGCGACGACGTACGCGACGGTGGTGGCAAGGATGGGGGCGAACCATGCGACGTGCTGCTTCCATTCCATGGCGAAGGTGTGCCACCCGGCCGTCTCGAGGTTCGAGAGCAGCAGGGACTGCGGAAAGTTCGCCAGGTCTGCGCCCTCCGGCGGCTGTGCGCGATACCAGGGATAGATGAAGTACGTGCCGCTGATGACGGTGGCCCACGCCACGAGCGCCATGACCCACGTGCCGGCCATCAGGCGTCTGATGCGTTCCGCGAGGCCGGCAACGGTGACCCACTCTGGCTTCAGACTGTACAGGCCGGCCAATCCGCCCGCAAAGGCCAGCAGAAAGATCGAACCGAAGATCAGGCCGTGGAAAACGCTCCATAACTCCCGCAACGAGACCGACACAATGGTTCACCTCCCCGGGTCGGATGCAGGAGTCCGGTCATGCGGGCCTACCGGATTCCCACACAGCCAGAGTGTACCAACCATTGGGCCACGGGGCATCGGTGCGCGAACCGATCTCTCGGTTGCGGAAGATCGATTTCAGGAACGTGGGGCAGGACAGCACGGGGCAAAGGAAGACGCGGGCGCGCCGCAAGCGCGGCGTACCGCTAGGACTGAACCCGGGTCCAGCCTCGAGAGGCCGGGTTCCACGTCTTGATGGATCGATCCAGGAAGTCCTTCTCGGTCATCGTGTAGCCTGCGGCTTCAAGGCGCCGGCGTGCCTCGGCGTAGTAGCGGTAGTCCACCTGCCAGGCGTCGCTGCGCAGTGGATTCTGATACGCGCCGAGCCCGCCCAGCAGTTTCTTGAGGTTCTCGTTCTCGCCGGGCTCCCCGCGGATTTCCACGCTGCTGTTGAGGGTGCCGTAGGCCTCGAGCACAGGCGACTGCGGCGCCGCCACGGGTCGTCCGCCTGGATTGACCGCCGAGACGGGCACGTCGATGCCGCCGACGGGCGCGGCAGGCCTGGTCGGTGCGGCCTTTGCAGGCGTACCCGCCGCCGCGGCTGGCGCTGCGGTTCCGCCGGCGCGGGCTGCCCGGAGAGCCTCGGCCCGCACCCGGATCGCGGCCATCTTGTCGTCACGGGAGGGTTCTTCGCCTGCTGCCCCCGCCGCCGATCCTTCGGTGCCCGCGGACGTCCCGGGTGCCGCCGCAGCGCCTGGGTCCGCCGCAGCCGGCGTGCTGGTCTCCTGCGTCCGGGTCGGCGCCGCTGTGGCTGTACCTCCGCCCGCCCGCGCGGCGCGCAGCGCTTCGGCCCGCGCACGGATTTCGGCAAGCTTCTGCTCGCGTGAGGGCTCCTGAGGCGACCCTTGCGTGCCCGCCGGCGTCGCGGGTTGATCGGAAGGGGGGGTGGTGGGCTCGTCGGTCATGCCGTCCTCCGGAAGATGCGCGCGTTCGCCGTCATTCTACACGCTGCCCCTGCCGCGGGGCAACTACACGTCACGTCGTCGCCTGATTGACGCCCTATCCCCGCTCGGATAACGTACGAACTGAACGGTGGATGTGTCCCTGGCCGTGACCTCACGCGGGAGGCGAGTCATGCACAGCAGGATCTTCGCTGGCGCGACGGCGATTCTGCTCATCGCGACCATCGGATTTGTGGCTCCGAATTTCGCCCGGGGCCAATCTCTGGCACCTATGCTGACCGCCCAGGCGCCGGGTCAGCGCGTTCAGATCGAGTTCTGGCACGGGCTGACGCGGCCGCTGGGCGACACCCTTGACGGGATCGTTGCCGGCTTCAACACGTCACAGAGTCGGTACCAGGTCAACGCCACGTTCAAGGGATCATATCCCGAGACGATGGTCGCCGCCATCGCCGCGTTCCGCGCCGGCAACGCGCCCCACATCGTGCAGATGTTCGAGGTGGGCACGGCGACGATGATGGCCGCCCGCACCGCGATCAAGCCCGTCTACGAACTGATGAAGGAGGCCGGCATTCCGTTCGATCCCAGCGTGTACCTCCCGGCGATCCGGAGCTACTACAGCACCTCCGACGGCCGCATGGTCTCGATGCCCTTCAACAGCTCGACCACGGTGACGTTCTGGAACAAGGATGCGTTCCGGAAGGCGGGCCTCAACCCCGATACCCCGCCCAAGACCTGGCTCGAGGTGCGCGCGGCGGCGCAGCGGATCCATTCCGCCAACGCAGCGCCGTGTGGCCTGACGACGTCGTGGCCCACGTGGACGCAGTTCGAGAATTTCAGCGCGATCCACGATGTGCCGCTGGCCAGCAAGGCGAACGGCTTTGACGGTTTCGACGCCGAACTGCTGATCAACAGCCCGCTGCACGTTCGCCACCTCCAGTTGCTGATGGATATGCTGAAGGAAGGCTCGTTCAAGTACGGGGGGCGCGATGCCGCGGGCGACGCGTTCTTCCCCTCGGGCGAGTGCGCGATCATCACCGCGTCGTCGGCGCTGCGCGCACGCATCATCCGCGAGGCGAAGTTTGACTGGGGCGTCACGTACCTGCCCTACTACGACGATGTGAAGGGCGCGCCGAAGAATTCCATTATCGGCGGCGCCAGCTTCTGGGTCATGACCTCCCCGCGCCGGACCGCGGACGAGTACAGGGGGGTGGCGGAGTTCTTCAAGTACATCGGCTCGCCAGAGGCGTCAGCCAAGTGGCATATGGAGACGGGCTACCTCCCGATCACCTTTACCGGGATGCAGCTGGCCCAGGCGTCCGGTTACTACCAGCAGAACCCTGGTGCCGACCTCCCCATCAAGCAAATGACGCGGACGATCCCCACGAAGAACTCCAAGGGGCTGCGGCTGGGGAACATGCCCGAGATCCGCGTGGTGATCCAGGAAGAGATCGAGAAGGCCTTCCAGGGCCAGCAGACAGCGAAACAGGCGCTGGACAACGCGGTCCGGCGCGGCAACGAGATCCTGCGGCGGTTCGAGAAGACGAACGCCCAGTAGCCTGCTGAGCGAGACTGTGCTGCGGACCCGGTTCCGCCGCCTGCGCGCAATGGTAGAGCCGGGTCCCTTCATCTGAGAGGCCTTGATGCAGCGACGCGCCATCTTCGACAACAAGGTCCTGCCGTACGCGCTGCTCGCGCCCCAGCTGGCGGTGACGCTTGTCTTCTTCTTCTGGCCGGCCGGTCAGGCCCTCTACCTGTCGGTGATGCGCCAGGATCCCTTCGGGCAGCGGACCACGTTCGTCTGGTTCGAGAACTTCACCAATGTGCTGGGCGATCCGTTCTACCTGGGATCGCTGCGCATCACTGTCCTGTTCTCGGCGGCCGTGATCGTGCTGGCCATGGGCTCCGGGCTGCTGCTGGCCGTGACCGCCGACAGGCAGATCCGCGGCGCCGGTATCTACAAGACCCTGCTCATGTGGCCCTACGCGGTCGCCCCGGCGGTCGCCGCGTCGCTGTGGCTCTTCATCTTTCACCCGGCGGTCGGCATCCTGGGCCGGAACCTGGTCAGGCTGGGCGTCCACTGGGACTACGCGCTCAATGGCGCGCAGGCGCTGCTGCTCGTGATCCTGGCGGCCGCGTGGAAGCAGGTGAGCTACAATTTCATCTTCTTCCTGGCCGGTTTGCAGTCGATCCCCAAGTCGGTCCTCGAGGCGGCATCGGTGGACGGGGCCGCCTCCCGGCAGCGGTTCTGGAACGTCGTCTTCCCGCTGCTCTCGCCGACCACGTTCTTCCTGCTCGTCGTGAACGTGACCTACGCCTTCTTCGACACCTTCGGTGTGGTCCACGCGCTGACGGGTGGGGGCCCGGGAAAGGCGACCGAGACGCTCATCTACAAGGTCTACACCGACGGGGTCGTCAACCTGGACCTGGGCGGGTCCTCGGCCCAGTCGGTGATCCTGCTGCTCGTCGTGATCGCGCTGACGGCCGTGCAGTTCCGCTACATCGAGCGGCGGGTGCATTACTGATGCGTCGGCGGTGGCGGTCGAGGAACTGGCTCACGCACCTGGTGCTGATCCTGGGTGTCGCGATCTTCGTCTTCCCGGTCTACGTGGCGCTGATCGCGTCGACCCACACGGCCGAGACGATTGCCCGCGGCGACATGCCGCTCGTCCCCGGCCCCCTGGCGGCGACCAACTACCGGCAGGCATTTGAGGAGGGGCAGGGCGAGCATGTGAAGGCCGCGCCGGTCCGCCAGATGATGGTGAACAGCCTGATCATGGCCCTCGTGATCGCCACCGGGAAGATCGCGATCTCGATCCTCTCGGCCTTTGCCGTGGCCTTCTTCGAGTTTCCTCTGCGGATGTTCTTCTTCTGGATGATCTTTGTCACGCTGATGCTGCCCGTGGAGGTGCGCATCATCCCGACCTACGCCGTCGTCACCAACCTGCATATGGTCAACACGTTTGCGGGGTTGACAATTCCGCTCATCGCCTCCGCGACCGCAACCCTGATCTTCCGGCAGTTCTTCCTGACCGTGCCCGATGAAATGGTGGACGCTGCGAAGATCGACGGCGCAGGTCCCATGCGGTTCTTCTGGAACATCCTACTGCCGCTGTCGAGCTCGACAGTCGCGGCGCTCTTCGTCATCCTCTTCATCTACGGTTGGAACCAGTACCTCTGGCCACTGCTCATCACGACGAGCGACAACATGTCGACCATCGTGATCGGCATCACCAAGATGATCGGTACGCGTGACGCGCAGACCGACTGGCAGATCATCATGGCGACCGCGGTGCTCGCCATGCTGCCGCCGGTCGCCATCGTCATCGTGATGCAGCGCTGGTTCGTCAAGGGTCTGGTGGAGAGCGAGAAGTGAGGAGTCGAGGGAGGGGGGCCTCAAGGTGAGCGCGATGGAACCGGCGGGGTCGGTGGCCGTCAGGGACGATCCTTGGGAGATGGCCTTGCGCCAATTCTCCCAGGTGGCGGGCCGCCTGGGGCTGGAGGCGGGCATCAGGAAGTTCCTGGCCACCCCCCAACGCGAACTGATCGTCGGCTTCCCGGTGAAGATGGACGACGGCTCGATCGAGGTCTTCACCGGATATCGGGTCCACCACAACCTGGTCCGGGGGCCCACCAAGGGCGGCATCCGCTTTCATCAGGATGTCACGCTGAACGAGGTGCGCGCCCTGGCCATGTGGATGACCTGGAAATGCGCGCTCGTGAACATCCCCTACGGCGGCGCCAAGGGCGGCGTGGTCGTCGATCCGCGCACCCTGTCCGAGACCGAACTGGAGCGCATGACCCGGCGCTACGCGTCCGAGATCAGCGTCCTGGTCGGGCCGTACGGCGACATCCCCGCGCCGGACGTTGGGACCAACGCCCAGACCATGGCGTGGATCATGGACACGTTCAGCATGCATCATGGGTACGCCGCACCGGCCGTCACCACGGGCAAGCCGATCTCGATCGGCGGATCGGTGGGACGCATCGAGGCAACCGGCCGCGGGGTGATGATCGCGGCGCGAGAGGTCGCCCGGCTCTACGGCCTGCCGTGGCGCGGCGCGCGCGTCGTGGTCCAGGGGTTCGGGAACGTCGGCTCGGCCGCGGCCAGGTTGCTGTGGGATGAGGGCTGCACGGTGGTGGCCACGAGCGACGTGTACGGCGGCATTCACAATCCTCGTGGACTCGATCTGCCGGCGCTGGAGCGGTACGTGGCGCAGACAAAGAGCGTGGTGGGATTCTTGGGTGCGGAGCCCATCTCCCAGCGAGACCTGCTGGAACTGACCTGCACCTACCTGGTGCCGGCCGCGCTCGAGGGCCAGATCACGCGCGACAACGCCGGGCGGATCAACGCGCAGGTGATCGTCGAAGGGGCGAACGGGCCGACCACGCCGGACGCCGACGCGATCCTGGAGTCCAGGGGGGTCATTGTGATGCCGGACATCCTGGCCAACAGCGGCGGCGTCATCGTGTCCTATTTTGAATGGGTGCAGGATTTGCAGTCGCTGTTCTGGAGCGAGGACGACATCAACCACCGCCTCGAGCGCATCATGGTGCGCGGCGTGGACGAGATCGTTACTGTGGCGCGCGCCGAGGGCATCTCGCTCCGCGTGGCCGCGCTCCAGCGCGCCGTCCAGCGCGTGGCCGAGGCGCTGCGAATCCGCGGTATCTATCCGTAGAGACTCGAGCCACCGCGGCGCGTGCGACCGGCTCGATGCTGTTCGAGGTCCTTCACACGGACATCCGGGGCCGGGCGCGCCTTGGGCGCCTGCACACCGCGCGCGGCGTCGTCGAGACGCCCGCCTTCATGCCGGTTGGGACCCATGCCACCGTCAAGGCGCTGACGCCAGACGAGGTCGCCGAGTCGGGCGCCCAGATGATCCTGGCCAACGCGTTCCATCTCTACCTGCGTCCGGGCGCCGAGCTCATCGCCCGCGCCGGCGGCCTGCACGCCTTCATGGGCTGGCCGGGCCCGATCCTCACCGACAGTGGCGGCTATCAGGTCTTCAGCCTGTCCGGGATCAGGACCGTCGATGACGAGGGCGTGAGCTTCAGGTCGCCGATCGACGGGACGTCGCATCGCTTCACGCCGGAACGCGTCGTGGACATTCAGCGGCTGCTCGGTTCCGACATCCAAATGCCGCTGGATGTCTGCCTGGGCTACCCGCACGAGCCCGATCAGGCCCGGTCGGCCCTCGAGCAGACGCTGCGGTGGGCAGCCCGCGCGCGCGAGCACCACGCGGCGCGGGGCAGCGGCGTGCTGTTCGGCATCGTCCAGGGCGGCGTGGATCGCGGCCTGCGGGCCGAGGCGGCGCGGCGCACCGCGGCGCTCGACTTCCCGGGATTTGCGGTAGGCGGCCTCTCGGTGGGAGAGCCGCACGACCTGACGTATGCCCTCATCGACGTGGTCGTCGCGGAACTGCCCCCGGCGGCACCGCGCTACCTGATGGGCGTGGGCGGCCCACCGACGGTGCTGGAGGCGATGGCGCGGGGGATCGACCTGTTCGACTGCGCGCTCCCCACGCGCGTTGCGCGTACCGGGACGATCTTTACCGCCGCGGGCCGGATGAACATCCGCAACGCCCGGTATCGGGACGATCTCTCGCCGCCCGACCCGGCGTGCCCGTGCCGGGTGTGCGCCACCACCACGCGGGCCTACCTCCGGCACCTGTTCCACGCGGACGAGATGCTCGGCCCGCGTCTGGCCTCGTATCACAACCTGAGCTTCCTCGGCCGGCTGCTGCGGGAGGCGCGCGAGGCGCTGCGCCAGGACCGGTACGAGGCGTGGATGGCCGGCGTGTTGGCGCAGTACGCGACCCCCTGGTGAACATGTGGGGAAGAGCCGCCATGAGCAGGAGATGAAAGGGCATCGTGGAAATTGGTGCGGGCGACACGGTTCCGTCGCGCAGGAGGCCTGGTGATGCCGGGAGGACAGTCTCAGTATGTGGTCGTGCTACTCTGGGTGCTCATCTTTGTGGTGTTCTATGTGCTGATGATCCGGCCCCAGCGGGCGCAGGCGCGCAAGAAGCGTGAGATGCTTGACGCCCTCAAGCGCGGTGACCGGGTCGTGCTCATCGATGGGATGCACGCGACGATCGCGGACATCAAGGACGATATCTTGAGCCTGGACCTGGCACCCAACGTGCGCGTCAAGGCGGACAAGGGGGCCGTC
>JBGPLF010000140.1:0-10839 GCA_041486265.1 bacterium | reverse complement strand
CCGGGTGCTCACGGAGGTGGGCTTGCTCGACGAGCGCTTCGGCATCGGGATGTTTGAAGACGACGATCTCTCCCGCCGCATCCGCCTGGCAGGATACCGCCTCCTGTGTGCGGACGACGTCTTCGTCCATCACTTTCACAGCGCCACGTTCAGGCAATTCGCTGAGCAGGAGTACCTGAGGCTCTTCGACGCCAACCGCGCGAAGTTCGAGCAGAAATGGCACACCCGGTGGGTGCCGCACCGGTATCGCTGGCAGCATTAGCGGATCGGAGCCGGTGCGGCGATGAAGGTCGTGGTAACCGGGGCGGCGGGTCAGCTCGGCCAGGAACTCGTGGCGGCGCTGTCCGGCGAGGAGGTAGAAGCGTTCGGCCGGCTCGAGCTGGACCTGTGTGACTTCGTCTACGTGCGCACCGTGCTTTTCGACCGCCGCCCCGACGTGGTGATCAACGCCGCGGCTTTCACGCGGGTGGACGACTGCGAGACCGAGCCGGAGCGGGCGTTCTGGGTCAATGCCTTCGCCGTCCGCAACCTAGCTCAGGTGTGCGCGGAGACCGGTGGTACCCTCGTCCACGTGAGCACCGACTACGTCTTCGACGGCGCCAGCACGAGTCCGTACACTGAGGATGATGCGCCCAATCCGCTCTCCGTCTACGGAGTCTCCAAGCTGGCGGGCGAGTGCTTCGTCCGGAGCCTCACTCCACGCCATCTAGTGGTCCGGACGTCGGGGCTCTACGGCGCGGCCGGTGCGGCGAGCCGCCGCGGGAACTTCGTGGAGACAATGCTGCGCCTGGCCGATCGCGGCGGGCCGATCCGGGTGGTCACGGATCAAATCCTGACGCCGACGTCGGCGCGCGACGCGGCGCGGAAGATCGTCAAGCTGGTACTGGCAGGCCGGTCCGGCCTCGTTCACGTTACCAATGCCGGGCAATGCTCGTGGTGTGAGTTTGCCCGGGAGATCTTCGCGCTCGCCGGCCGGGCGCCGGTCCTTGAACCCATCACCGCCGCCGCGTTCGGCGCGCGGGCGCGGCGCCCGGCGTACTCGGTGCTGGCGCATGGGCGACTGGCCACCTCGGGCCTCGACGACCTCCCATCCTGGCAGGACGCGCTGGCCGCATATCTTCGAGAGCGCGGGAGGCTGGCCGCCCCGGCCGGCGGGCGGCGTCAGCCGTGACCGCCCCGCCGCCCGCGCAGGCGGGATGTGGAGCATGGAGGGCAGGTGGATGAAGCTCATTCACGACGTGATCACGCGGTCTCAACGGCTGATCCCCGATGAGCGAGGATTCCTGATGGAGATGCTTCGCAGCGACTGGCCGGAGTTCCGGCAGTTCGGCCAGGCCTACGTGACGGCATGCTACCCAGGCGTGATCAAGGCCTGGCACTACCACACTCGCCAGTGGGATCACTTCTCGTGTGTCCACGGTACCGCGAAGGTCGTGCTCTATGACGCACGGCGCTACAGCCCGACGCACGGATTGATCAACGAATTCTACGTCGGCCCGCTGAGTCCGAGTCTGGTAATCATTCCCCCGCTGGTCTATCATGGGTTTACCGCCGTTGGGACCGAACCGGCATTGATCGTGAACATCCCGACGGAACTCTACAGTTACGAGAAACCCGATGAGCATCGGGTGCCCTTCGACGATCCGTCGATTCCCTACTCCTGGGTCATGAAGCATCGATGATCGCAGCCGCCGCAGGCCGCGCGTCGACCCCTCCCGACCCTCCGGCCACGCGCCTCCTGGCAACGGGCGGCATGGGATTCATCGGGAGCCACTTCGTCCGCTACGCGCTGCGGACCCGGCCGCACTGGACCGTCCTGAACCTGGACAAACTGACCTACGCCGGCAATCCGGCAAACCTGGCCGATGTTGAAGCGGCTTACGGCGGGACCCGCTACCGGTTCGTGCGTGGCGATATCGCCGACGCCGGCCTGGTCGCGCGCCTCATCTCTGAAGGTATTGACGTCGTGCTCAACTTCGCGGCCGAGTCGCATGTCGACCGCAGCATCCTCGACGCGAGCCCCTTCCTGCAGACCAACGTCGCCGGTGTGGGGGTTCTGCTCGAGGCGGCCCGCCGCATGGACGTGCGCCGGTTTGTGCAAGTGTCCTGCTTCGACGAGCAGACGCGTGCGTTCACCCGCGACGGGCTGAAGCACCACTCTGAGCTGGTGCCAGGAGACGAGGTGCTATCTCTGCACCACGAGACGGGCAAAATCGCCTGGGCCCCGATCCAAAAAGTCATCATTCAAGCGTATGAAGGCGAGATGATCGAAGTGAAAGGGCGACGCGTCGATCTCCTGGTGACGCCGAACCACCGGATGTTGACGGAGGGAAATCGATCTGGGCGCGTTCGCGTGATGGACGCCTCCGCGCTTGCCAGTTGGTCTATGGTGCGTCTGCCGCGCGGATATTGGCGGGGGGTCGATCCTGGTCTGTCGCTCGCGGGCCGACCGGTCTTTGACGTTGATCTGTTCTATGTGATCGGGCTGTTCATCGGCGATGGGTTCCTCGGATACCAGGAGCGGAAACGGTATAGTCGTAGCGGTCTTTCGCGTGCGGAGTACCTGCGACTCGGACGGGACCGGGAGACTGGCCGGTTCACGGTCGTCGCCGAAAGAGGAACGCGGGAGCAGGTTGTCATGCGGTCGCACCGGATCTTCTTCGACGTGCCCGAAGCCGACCCGTGCCGACCGCGTCTTGAGGAAGCCCTTCGTCGACTCGGTGAAACACCACACGGGCAACGGGGCAAGGCAGGCGAGCACGTCTACGTGACCTCGCAGTCACTGTCGGCGATCTTGGAGACGTGCGGCAAACACGCGCGAAACAAGCGGATCCCGCAATGGGCGATGGAGGCTCCGCGGGAAGCGCTGGAGGCGCTTTTTGAGGGGCTGGTGGATAGTGATGGAACGTGGCGTCGTGGAGGGGGTGCTGTGTTCCATACGGTGTCGACCGGCCTCGTGAATGACGTCATAGAGATTTGCGCAAAGTTGGGGTTTGGGAGTACCGTGGGTCGCCGTCATACGGAAGGACAGATCAATGGCCGTCACATCGTGGGCGATGCGTGGTGGGTCTCGATTAGCAAGACCCGGCGCTTCTATCTTCGACGGCAAATGCGGCGAGTATCCTATCGGGGCAACGTCTGGTGCGCGGTGGTTCCGGAAGCCAAAACGCTCCTCGTCGAGCGGAACGGCCGTTGCGTTTTTTCCGGGAACACCGATGAGGTGTACGGCCCGACCCCTGAGAGGACCGTCTTCGATGAAGACGCGGCGTTGAGACCGTCGAGCCCCTACGCGGCGAGCAAGGCGGCCGCCGACCTGTTGTGCCTGGCCTTTCATCGAACGTACGGCGTCCCCGTGATCATCGGGCGGTGCACGAACAACTACGGCCCCTATCAGTACCCCGAGAAGTTCATCCCTCTGATCATCACCCACGCGCTCGAAGATGAGCCGATTCCGCTCTACGGCGACGGCCAGCAGGTGCGCGACTGGCTCTACGTCGAGGACCACTGCGAGGTGCTGTGTCGTCTCGTCGAGGCCGGGGTTCCTGGTGAGATCTACAACGTGGCCGGAGTGCGGAGCCCGACGAACTACGATTTGGCCGCCCGCCTCCTGGGCCTGCTGGGCAGGCCGCTGTCTCTGCTCCGATCCGTCGCGGACCGGCCCGCCCACGACCGCTGCTACGCGCTCGACGATTCGAAGGTGCGGACCGGCCTGGGATTCATCCCGCGGTGGTCGTTCGAGGCCGGGCTGGTGGCCACGGTCGAGTGGTATCGTGAGCATCCCGAGTGGTGGCGTCCCCTCAAGCATGGCGAGTTCCGCACCTTCTTCGATGCCTGGTACTCGCCCAGATGAAAGGTCGGGGGGTGCGCCGCGCCGGAATCCGATGCGAATCCTGCTAACATTCGTGACGACAGGGCGCGGAGGCGATGCCATCCAGCTCATGGCGCTGGCTGAGGCCTTGCGCGAGCACGGCCATGAGGTGACCTGCATCGGGGCCCATCCGGTCGATCCTTACGCGTTCGACACCGACGGCGGCCGCGCCCGGGAAACGATCAGCCGGCTTCCGTGGTGGGTGCGAGATCTTTCTGAACTTGGACTCGGTCTCCTCGCGGCGCGGCGCATTCTTCGAGCCGGTCGCGCGCGGCCCGTCGATCTCATGATTCACCGCGCCGGCGTGTACGATTTTGAGGCTGGATCGCTGGCCCGGCGACTGCACGCGCCGCTGATCCTCTATCTCGATTCGCACGTCGAGGCGGAACGCAGCTTCCGAGGGGAGGCCTACTGGCGCAGGCTCCACGCGTGGTCCATGCGCACGCTAGGACAGGCGGCACGTGTTGTCACGGCGCCGTCGCGCGCCATCGCCGAGTACTTCATCGGCCTCGGGATTCCCTCCGACAAGTTCGTGATCTGTAGAAATGGCGTGAGCCAGCGGCACCTCCGTATGGGAATGGAGATGGTGCACACGCATCCTCCGCTGCCGGGGAATCGGCCCGTCACGATTGGATTCGTCGGAAGCCTGGCCGGGTGGCATCGTGTGGATCTCCTGCTGGATGCCGTTCGGCGCCTGAACGCGTCGCCGCGCCTTGATGCGGGATCGCCGCCGTCGGAACACGAACCCTGCCGACTCGTGATCGTCGGGCGCGGCCGTGAGTTCAACGCGCTGAAAGCCCGGGCACGGTCACTGGGCGTCGACGGGTTCATAGAATGGCGGGGGGCGATGCAGCACGACGCCGCCGTGCGCGCCATGGCCGACTTCGACATTGCGGTATTGCCCGGCACGCTCAGCACCGGGACGCCCATGAAGCTCGCGGAGTATGCTGCCATGGCCCGGCCCATTGTGGCTCCTGATCTCCCAAACATCAGGGACATGTTTGCCGAAGGCACCGAGGTCGTCCTGGTCGCTCCAGGGGATACTGATGCGCTCGCCCGGGCGATTCGCGGGCTCGCCGCTGACCCGCAGCGCGCACGCAGCCTCGGCCGTGCGGCCCAGGCTCGCATGGCGAACTATACTTGGGAGGCGACGATCGAACCTCTGCTCAGCCGGGTGGCCGAGCAGGGACAGGTGCCTTGACACCCTTCTTCCCCGCATATTAGACTTAGCCCTGGCTCGCTCACGCCGGGTGACCACGCGGTCCCCGGCATCTTGACGCGCGACACCAGCATTTAAGGCTCAAGAGGGCTTAAGAGGGTTGAAATGAAGACATACGTTCCAACTCCCGCCGAGATCGACCGCCGGTGGTATCTGGTGGACGCCGACGGCAGGGTGCTGGGCCGGTTGGCGGCCCGTATCGCGACGCTGCTGCGTGGCAAACACAAACCCATGTTCACCCCCCACCTGGATGTCGGCGATTTCGTGGTGGTCGTCAACGCGTCCGGCGTGCGGCTGACCGGCCGGAAGCTTCAGCAGAAGCGCGCGTACCGCCACTCGGGCTACCCCGGCGGGCTGAGAGAGACGGCGTACGATGTCCTGATGAAAAAGCACCCCGAACGTGTTGTCACTGAGGCGGTGCGGGGCATGCTGCCCAAGACCCGGCAGGGCCGCCAGTTGATCAAGAAGCTCAAAGTCTACCGCGGGCCGCAGCATCGGCAGCGGGCGCAGAAGCCCGTACCGGTGGCGTGGTAGCGCCGGCAGGCTGCATTCAGCGGCAATCGGATGAGTAGAGAGCGAGGGAGATAACGTGGCAGGTGCGCAGGTTGTCGCCTTGTCGTCGGGTAGCCGCAAAGAAGCGATCGCTCGGGTGCGGCTCCTCCCGGGGACCGGCGCCATCACCATCAACGGGAAGCCGCTCGACGCGTACTTCCCTACGGCCCCTCTTCAAGTTTCCGTCCGCCAGCCGCTGGTGGCGGCCGCGGCTGATGGCCGCTTCGACGTGATCGCCAGCGTGACGGGAGGTGGGGTCTCAGGACAGGCCGGCGCGGTGCGCCACGGCATCTCGCGCGCCCTGCTGAAGGCCGACGATACCCTGCGACCACCGCTGCGCAAGGGCGGGTTCCTGACCCGCGACCCGCGCGAGAAAGAACGGAAGAAGTACGGCCACAAGCGCGCGCGCAAAGGGTTCCAGTACAGCAAGCGCTAGGGAACCGTACGCCGGTGATGCGCGCGCATAGTCATCCCCGGCGCGGGCGGCCGGGACTGCCACATCTTCACCACCCACGTCCGGCCGCGGCCTGAGTATTAAGAACACCACGACGATGAAGGTGCATCCATGACACTGCGCGGCCGCGACTATCTCTCTGTGGACGATCTGACCCCCGATGAACTCCGGGGACTGCTGAGTTTTGCCCGCGACCTCAAAGCCAGGGCCGCAGCCGGTGACCGGCCGCCACTCTTGGCGGGCAAGGCGCTGGCGATGATCTTCGAGAAACCCTCGCTGCGTACGCGGGTGAGCTTTGAGGTCGGCATGTTCCAGCTGGGCGGAACGGCATTGTATCTTGGCCCCCAGGACATCCAGCTGGGGGTCCGCGAGGCGATTCCCGATGCCGCCCGCAACCTGGACCGCATGGTGGACGGGATCATGGCGCGCACCTTCGCCCACGCGACGGTCACCGGGCTGGCCGACGCCGCGCGCCGGCCGGTTATCAACGGCCTCTCCGACTACGAGCACCCATGCCAGGCGCTCGGCGACCTGCTGACCATCTTCGAGCGGTTCCCGCGCCTCGAGAACGTCCGGCTGGCCTGGGTGGGAGACGGCAACAACGTGTGCCATTCGCTGCTGCTCGGCGCAGCCAAGCTCGGGATACAGGTCTCGGTCGCCACGCCAGCAGAGTATGCTCCGGCCGAGGCGATCCTCGCGCGCATCCAGGTTATCGCGGCGGCCACCGGAGCCACGCTGACCCTGTCAACCGACCCCATCCAGGTCGCTTCTGGGGCCGACGTCGTCTACACCGACGTCTGGGCCAGTATGGGGCAGGAGGCCGAGCGGGAAGCGCGTGAGAAGATCTTCCGGCCGTTCCAGCTCAACGAGGCCCTCCTCGGACGGGCCAGGCCGACGGCCGTCGTGATGCACTGCCTGCCGGCGCATCGGGGGGAGGAAATCACCGACGCGGTGCTCGATGGACCGCACTCGATCGTGTACGATCAGGCTGAGAACCGCCTGCATGCACAGAAGGCGCTGTTGGCGATGATCATATAGACGACGGGACCAGGGCGGGCCTGGGATGCTGATGCACATCGGATGGCAGGACCTGCTCGATATCGCGATTGTCACGGCCCTGATCTATCAGGTGCTGCTGCTCATTCGAGGCACGCGCGCGGTCCAGCTGGCCGGCGGGCTCGCGGTGCTCTTTGTCGTGTACACCGCGAGCCGGATCCTCAAACTCCACACCCTCCAGTGGGTGCTCTCCTACCTCGGGGTTGTGTTCTCTGTCGCGCTGCTGGTGATCTTCCAGCCCGAACTGCGCCGGATGCTGGAGCAACTCGGTCGAGGCGGGGTCTTTGTATCGGGATTCGGCCAGGGGCTCGGCCGTGAAGAGACCATCCGGCTGGTCAACGATGTGGCACGGGCGTGTCGCATCCTGTCGGGGCGGAAGACCGGGGCCCTGATCGTCCTGGAGCGGCGAACGGGCCTTACCGACATCATCGAATCCGGCATCAAGGTCGACGCGTTCGTGACCGTGCAGTTGCTCATCACGACGTTCTTCCCCAACACGCCGCTGCACGACGGCGCCGTCGTGATCCGCGGCAACCGCCTGGCGGCGGCCAGTTGCCTGCTGCCGCTCAGTGAGAACCCCCACCTGTCCCGCACCCTGGGCACCCGCCACCGCGCCGCGCTCGGCATCACTGAAGCCACCGATGCGATCGGCGTCGTCGTTTCAGAGGAGACCGGCGGTATCTCGGTTGCCCGTGACGGCCATCTCGCCCGCGGCCTGTCGGAAGAAGAATTGAAGGTCATGCTGCTGGACCTGCTGGCCCAGGGCGGACCGCGCGGGCCGGCTCTTTGGCCGTGGCGCCGGACCCAGCCACAAGCATGAGGACCTGGCTCGCCGCGGTGCTCTCCGAACGCACCTGGCTGTTCCTGCTGTCGCTGGGTATCGCCGTCGCCATGTGGTACTACGTCGGTGCCACGCTGCAGCCGCCCGCTGTGCAACCGCAGACGGCGTCGCTGCGCATGCACAACGTCGAGGTAGCCTTTGCCGGGCTGGCTGATGGCTGGCGGGCGTCGGCGGATCCCGGAGTGGTGGACATCGATCTGGGATGGCCCGCTCCAGCGGTGCTGGCTGTGCGGCCGACCGACGTGCGCGCGATCGCCGATGTGACTGCTCTTGAGGCGGGTCCGCACCAGGTGACGCTGCGGATCCAGGTGCCCGCGGGGGTCACCGCCGTGCAGGCCACCCCACCCGCGGTCACCGTGACCCTCATCCGGCGCTGAGAGGACTAACGCGCGTGGGACACCTGTTCGGGACCGACGGGATCCGAGGGGTCGCCAACGTCGATCTCACCCCTGAACTGGCCTACCGTGTCGGGCGAGCCGCCGGAGCCGAACTGGGCAAGTCCGGCCGGCCCTTCTTCGTGGGCCGTGACACGCGCGTCTCGGGTCCGATGCTGGAAGCGGCGCTGGCCGCCGGTGTCTGCTCAACGGGTGTCTCTGTTGAACTCGGCGGGATTCTTCCCACACCCGCCGTCGCCTATCTCGCCCGCGACCGGAGCGCGGCCTGCGGCGTCGTGATCTCTGCGTCGCACAATCCCGTCGAGGACAACGGCATCAAGTTCTTCGGCGGCGATGGGTATAAGTTGGAGGACGCGTGCGAGGACGATATCGAGGCGCTGCTGGATCGGGACGATTTGCCGCGGCCGTCCGGCGTCGCCGTGGGCATGATCCGCGCCGTTCCCGAAGGAGAGGATCGCTACCTGGCCCACCTGACCGGCCTGGCGACGGGCCGCCTGGAAGGGCTGCGCATCGTCGTGGACTGCGCCTTTGGCGCTGCGGTGCGCGTGGCCCCACGGCTGTGGGCATCGCTGGGTGCGAGCGTGGTGGCATTGCACGACGAGCCCGACGGCGCGCGCATCAACGTGAGCTGCGGCTCGACGCATCTTGAGCCGCTGCGCCAGGCGGTGCTGGCTGCGGGGGCAGACCTGGGCTTCGCCCACGACGGCGATGCCGACCGCGTGCTCGCCGTTGACGAGCGCGGCGAGGTCGTGGACGGCGACGCGTTGATGGGCCTGTGCGCCCTCGACCGTCACCGCCGCGGCGCGCTGGCCGCCGGTACGGTGGTGGCGACGGTCATGAGCAATCTGGGCCTCGAGCTGACGTTGGATCGCGCGGGCATCCGCCTGGAGCGCACGCGGGTCGGCGATCGCTACGTGTTGGAACGGATGCGCCGGATCGGTGCGACGCTCGGTGGCGAGCAGAGCGGGCATCTCATCTTCCTTGAGCACACGACGACCGGGGATGGGCTGGTGACGGCGATCGAGGTGACGAACGTCATGGCCCGGAGCGGCCGCAGGCTCTCCGAACTGCGTGCATTCATCCCCCGGTTTCCCCAGGTCTTGCGCAACGTCCGCGTCCAGGACCGCCGGGGCGTGGCCGACGCGCCGGAGGTCGCGCAAGCGGTGGCATCCGCCGAGGCGCGGCTCGCCGCGCGGGGCCGCATCCTGGTGCGGGCGTCGGGCACCGAGCCCCTAATTCGCGTGATGGTGGAGGCGGAGCATCAGAGTGAGGCCGAGGCGGTCGCCGACGAGGTCACGGGTGTGATCGCCCGCTGGTACGGGGCGCGGCCATGACCCTGTCGATCACCGCGGCCCCAGCGCTGCCGCGGCGCGAACTGCTGGGGACCCAGGTCCACGCCGTGGGACTGGACGACGCCCTCCACTGGATCCGCCGGCGGATCGCCTCCCGCACCCCCGGGTACGTGGTCACGCTCAACGGCGCGCTGCTCGTGCAGGCAGCAAGGGATCCGGCCCTGCGCGATCTTGTTAACGGCGCGGCGCTGGTGACGGCGGATGGCATCGCGGTCATCATGGCGGCGCGGATCGTCGGGGTCCGTCTCCCCGAGCGCGTGGCCGGGATTGATCTCACCGTGGCTCTCTGCGCGCAGGCGGCCTCTGCCGGCCATCGGATCTTCCTGCTGGGCGGCGCACCCGGCGTCGCCCAGGCGGCGGCCGGCGCGCTCCTGACCCGCTCTCCCGCGCTGCAGATCGTCGGGGTGCAACATGGGTTCTTCTCGCCGCTGGAGGAGGCTGCCGTGTGCGCGCAGATCCGAGCGGCCCGACCCGACGTCCTGCTGGTCGCCCTGGGGGCGCCCCGCCAGGAGTGGTGGATCTGTCAGTGGGGTGCGGCGCTCGGCGTCCCGGTCTCGATCGGCGTGGGCGGATCGTTTGACGTGCTGGCCGGCCACGTTCCGCGGGCGCCGCGCTGGATGCAGCGCACCGGCTTTGAGTGGTTCTATCGCATGACGCGGGAACCGCGGCGGTGGAGCGTCGTGCGTACGATCCCTCCGCTATTCTTTCTTGCCCTCCGCGAGCGGTTCCGTCGTCGGTAGCACTGCCCCCACATCACCGGCTTCCACGAAGGAAATCCCGATGCATCGCCGAACGCCACACCACGCGAAGCGATCTGGGTTCATCTTAAGACCATCTCAAAGCACGCCTTAGGACCGTCCCGCTGACGCTCGTCAGCCACTCGCCGGAGGGGTGAGCGTAATGGGAATCCCACGGGGATGTGGAACCTCTACAATCTCGACGCCACACTCCTGTACGTTCCGACCGGGCAAAATACCTGGGCCGACTACCCGGACGTGGGCTTCGAAATGGGATTCTTTCCACCGCGTCACCGAGTGGGGCCGTCTACGTTGCGGCCAACATGAACGCATTCTCGCCGCTCGGACAGAACATCACGGCCCGG
>JBGPLF010000139.1:0-10977 GCA_041486265.1 bacterium | reverse complement strand
TCTGCCGCGGCCTGCTCGATCCGGCCCCTGTGACTCGTGAGATTGTAGGAGAGGGCGGCACCCTGCGCGTTATAGCGGCCGACTTCGATCGCAACGTGGCCCTCGGCGCGTACCTCGTTGGTGTTGAGATCGGCCCGGAGGTGATCGGCGTGGATTGTGACATCCTGGTAGATCACGACGACGTCCCCCGCCGCCGTCAAGATTTTCGTGGTCCGGTTGTACTGAAAGGTTCTGGCCCGGAGCGTCACCGGAATCTCGTCCTGGGCCAGGGCCAGACCCACGGTCACGACGGCCACGACACAGGCGGTCGCGACCGCGACTATCACGCCCCGGCGCCGACGGCGTCGGGGCTCCGCCCCGATCACGGTCGGCGGGTCGGACTGGCGTGGATGACGAACTCGGTCTGGACGTTCCCTTCGGCCTCGAAGGTCTCCTCGACCAGGGAGATGACGACCCGGTCGGCGCGCAACCGGCGGCCATCGGCCTCCTGCATACGGACATTGCCGGAGAGCACGAGCAGCCGGGTCGCCTCGGTGTAGGTGCCCTGATCGCCGGAGGCCGAGCGATCTTTCTGCGTGACCGTGACCAGGCCATCGGCAACGATATCCCGCTCGCGGATGGCCATGGTTAGCCGGGTACACGTCATCCGCGTGATCGAGGCCAGGGCAGCCCGCTCATTCGGATCGGGCGGCGGGGTGGTCACCCCATCATGGACCAACCCATCAGCGCTTTGTTGCTCGAGGACGACATGCCCGGTCAGCACGACGCGGTTGGACGGTTCGGAATAGGTCAACCGGTCGGCCCAGGCGGTCCGATCTTTCTGCCGGATGACGACGTGGTCTTCGGCCTCACCTTCGTTGGCGTCCCACCCAAAGACGATCCGCGCGGCAGTGATCGTGGTTTCTTCTTTGGCCACGGCCGTAGCGACCTGATCGGGCCGTCCCGGCGGCGGTGGACCGGGCGCCCGCACCAGCGTCACGTCCCCGCGCACGTCGGCGCGTCTCGTGCGCAGGTTGGCCTGGAGCCGGCGCCCCGTCACCTTGCTGCCCGGTTGGGTTAGCGTCACCCCGCCGTCGGCGACCACATCGCCGGTTCGGGCGTTGTGGCGCAATGACCCCGCAGTGACGGTGGTATCCCCCTGTACCACCTCCACGCCTCCCGTCGCGGCGGTCACGTCATTGTGCAGGTCAAAGGTGATCCGCGGAGCCTTGATCGTCGCGTCCCTCTGGACGAGGACGACCCCGCCGCTGGCTTCGGCCATCTCCGTACGAAGCTCGTAGCGGAGCACGGGAGCGGCAAGCCGCGACTCGCGCTGCCGGACCGTAACGCGGCCTTCAGCGGTCGCGACCTGGGCGTCCTGTTCCAACCGCAGGGTGTCCGCCCGGATCTGGAGATCCCCCAACGCCAGCGAGACGTTCCCCGTGGCGACGATCAGCCGTGCGCGCGCGTCATACCGGATGCGGTCGGCACGCAACCGGCCCAGGCCGTCCACACCGGTGGCAGAAGTTGGCGACGGCTGTGGCGCCGGCGCGGCCTGCCCGACCCCGCCGGCGACTACCAGGCATAAGACCAGCCCCGCCAACAGGAGCGCCCTCACGGCAACGACCTTCGAATCGGGAACGTGACCTGCACATCGCCGATCAGGTCCACGACCTGCGATTCCTGATCCCAAGTGGCGGTGCGGGCGGAAAGGGTTTCGCCATGCTCGGTCACGATCCGCAGCCCCCCCTCCACTTTGACGGCCTGTCCCTGACGCTGGAGCACGATCCGGCCGCCGGTCGCGGTCATGGCGCGAACTCCGCCAATGTAGATCACCGCCCTGGGTTGTCCCGTGAAGGTGGTCGTCTGGCGGTCGGCGCTGAGTTCGACGCGATCCGCCGCGATCTCGGCCTGCTTCGCTCCCCGGTCCCGCAGGACGATCGTCGCCTCGGAGACGCGGACCGCCACAGGCTCGGGACGCCCCTCGGGGCCACCCCGCTCAGGGGCGGCCATCTCCCAGGCCGCCGCCGCGATGATCAGCAGAATCCCAAGAACGCCGAGCCACAGGCTCCTCACGGCCGCGTCCCCGGGAGCGCGACCGACGTCGCCGTGAGAGCCGGCATACGCAGCCAGCCTTCTTCCCTGGCGATGAGCAGGCATCCGCCGAGGATGAACAGCAGGTTGGGCGCCCAGGCCGACAGAAACGGCGTGACAACTCCTGTCGTGCCCAGCGCGCGGGCCACTGACATAGCCACGTAGTACACAAAGAGCAGCATGACGGAAAGTCCCATGCCGACGAACCGCCCGCCCCGCGCGGCCTGGAGGCTCAGCGGCGCGGCGATCAGGGCAAAGATCAGGCTGGCGGCCGGGATCGCGAACTTCCGATGGTATTCGACGGCCACCCGCGGCGGCAGCGCGTTCTGGAACAGTTCGGCCTGCGCGCGCAGTTCGCGCAACGTCATCTCCTCAGGCGTCCGCTCCGCGCTGAAGAAGGCGCCGGCGTCCAGTCCGACGTTGATCTGCATGGATTCGAAGCTGACCTCGCTCCTGGTGAACCCTTCGGCGTCGAGGTCGCGGGCGACGCCGTGGCGCAGGATCCAGGTCTTCGCCGACCACGTCGCCTCGCGGGCCGCGATCAGCCGCGGCAGTGGTCCCCCCGTCTCATAGATCATCACGTCGCGGAGCACGGCCGCCTGCGGGTCCACCCGGTGCACGTACAGGAACATATTGCCGGGCCCCCGGAGGAACACCTGCTCCCGCACCTCGGGGAACGCTTCGCCGAACAGCGCCCGGCGGATCAGGGTGTTCGCCCGCTGATTCGCCCACGGCGAGATGACTTCATTCGTCAGAAAGGTTAGCGCGGCCACCGCCACGCCAAAGGCCAGCACCGGGACAAAGAGGCGCGCCAGGCTCGTCCCATACAGCCGCATCGCCTCCAGTTCGCGGTCCCGGGCTAGCCGGCTCAACCCAAGCAACGTGCCAAAGAGCGTCGAGACTGGGAAGGTGATCACCATGATGGCCGGCATCTTGTATGCCAGGAGGCGCAGCACGACCTGGAGGGTCACCCGGCCGGTGACGATGTAGTCGGCCAGTGTGTAGAGGATGTCGCCGACGAGGATGACCAGAAAGCCGCCGAGCCCGAGGAGGAACGGGGGAAGGAGCTCTCGGAGGATGTACCGGTCGGCGATGCGCATGGCGCCCGCACCCCGCAGCCGGGGCTGCGACCTTCAATGTTCAGCCTGCCCGAGGGGCTCTCCTGCCGATTAGTGGTTGATCGAGATCCGAACCGGCCCGACCTCGACGCTCGAGGGACCAGACCGCAGGGCGGCCAGGAACACACAGGAGATATCGTAGGGGCCCGGCTCGACGTGCCGCCCTTGCAGGTCGCGCTGATCCCAGGTCACCTGGTAAGTCAGCGTCGCGCCCGGGGCCATTTCGATGTCCCGCACGACCTGGGCGAAGGCCTTGTCGTGCGACCACTGCCAGATCAGTGCGCCGCGCTGCCGCACGATCACTTCATACTGCTGCGCGCTGGTCGTGGTCGCGGCAAGGGGTGTCGTCCCCGTGTTGGTCGCGGACATGACAATCGCCACCGGCTCGCCGATTTGAAAGGCGGCCTTGCCGATCGCCATGTCCACCCTGAGAGTGCCGACCGTTCGCTCGGCCCGCGTCGGGGCCACGACACCTGCGAGCAGCGCAACAACCGCCAGCACGGCCACGATGCCGCTCATCGCCACGCCTCCTGCCCCTCACTGCCCAGGTATACGCAGCGGGGCCGCGAGGTGTTCCTGTGACACGATGAGAGAGCGCGGCGTGGCTGCAGTGTCAGCGGCTCGGAGCCTGCGACTCGTCCACCCGCACCTTGCCGGTGGCGATCTCCTCCAGGGCGATGCTAACCGGGTTGGTAGAGTCGATATCCACCAGGGGCAGCACGCCTTCCTTCAACTGTCTGGCCCGCTTCGAGGCCACGATCACCAACGCGTACTTACTCCCGACTTGCTCGAGCAGTTCTTCCAATGGGGGCTTGATCACATCAGTCACCTCTGAAGAGCACCACCGTATTGTACCAGGCCCGGCTCGCCCGTCAACAGCCGCCGGCGTCATGAGACAGCGCTCCCGGCGACCTAGACGTCGGCCGGCGCCTGCGGCGATTGGCCTGAGCGCTCGGCGCGCGCGAGCCAGACGCCGAACAGCACGACGGCCGCGCCGACTACCTGCACCCATCCCAGCGGCTCGCCGAGCAGCGCCCAAGCCGAGACGAGGGCGACGACCGGAACCAGGTTGGAGACGGCTGCCGTGCGCGAACTGCCGATGGCCTGCACCAAGACGGACCAGATCACATAACTGATCACGACGGCGAAGAGGGTTGAATACCCCAGGGCTCCCCACGCGGAGAGCCTGATGGCAGACCAGTTGAGGTGGACCAGGCCGGGAATCCCGGATGCCACGATGACCGGCAGGCCGAAGATGAGGGTCACCGTCGTCAGCCGCAATGGTGAGATGCGCGTCAGGAACGGCCGGGCCAGCACGGTGTAGCCTGCCCAGCACAAGGTGGCTCCCGATGATAGCAGATCCCCTGTCAGGGTTGACGGGCCGGCGGGGACGGGGGCGGCGCGGGCGCGTCCCTCGATGAGGACGAACATCCCGGCGAATGCGATGACGAGCCCCACCCACATGCGCGCCGAGGAGCGTTCGAGTCCCAGCACGACGGCAAGCGCGCCCACGAAGAGCGGGGCCATGGCCAGGATCAATGCCGCGTGCGCTGCGCTCGTCCGCGACAGGCCAAGAATGAACAGGCTCTGGAACCCGGCGTGCCCCACCAGACCGAGGAGCAGCAGGCCGCGGAGATCCGCGCGCCGGATCTGAGGCGACCCCTCGAGCGCGCGCAGCACGATCAAGAGCAGCACCGCCGCAAGGGTGAATCGCAGCGCGTTGAAGGCCAGTGGGGGCAAGTCAGCAAAAGCGCTCTTGATGATCGCGAAGTTCAATCCCCAGCTGAGGACTAGAACTGCCATGGCGGCGTTCATGCGCCGCCGCGACCTCACAGCCATGCCTTCAGGCGACCCAGATCCACGTTCCCTCCGCTGAGAACCACGACGATGGGCCCGCCGCGATGATGCGCATGGCCGCCGAGCACCGTGGCGAGACCCGCCGCACCCGCAGGTTCGACCAGCAGCTTGTTCCGCTCCAGCAGGAGCCGCATGGCGTCGACGATCTCGACATCGGTCACCAGTACGACGTCGTCCACCAGGCGCTGGACGATCTGCAGCGTCCTCGCGCTCACCGCCGGCGCGCCGAGCCCGTCGGCGATCGAATCCAGCCGATCGAGGGTCACGGGCCGGCCGGCGTCAAGCGCCGAGCGCATGGCCGTCGAGCCAGTCGGCTCGACCCCAACGATCCGAGTCTGAATGGCAAGACCGCGCAGCGCCGTGGCAATCCCGCTGATCAGCCCGCCCCCGCCGATCGGGACCACCACGAGTGAGACATCGGGAACATCTTCGGCGATCTCCAGACCCACGGTCCCCTGGCCGGCGATGACGTCGGGATCGTCAAATGGGTGTACGGGCACCAGACCTTGCTCCCTCTGCAGTTCCTCGAACCGCTCGAACGCCTCGCGCGTGCTGCCGTGGAGTACCACCTCCGCCCCAAAGGCCCGCGTCGCCGCGACCTTGCTCTGCGCCGCGCCGGCCGGCATGACCACGGTGCAGGGGATGCCTTCGGCGGCGGCCGCGTAGGCCACCGCCTGCGCATGATTCCCTGCGGAGATCGTCACGATGCCGCGCGCCCGGGCGTCGGGGGGCAGGCGGCGAACGGCGTTGGTGGCACCCCGCGGCTTGAACGATCCTGTCTTCTGCAGATTTTCCGCCTTGAGGAAGACCGGCGCGCCCACGCGCGCCGAGAGCGTCTGCGAAGATAGCATCGGGGTGCGGTGCACGCGATCCGCAATGCGGCGCCGCGCCGCCTGGACATCAGCCAGTGTCGGGATCCGGTCGGACGTTTCCATGTCGCGCCCTAGAACCACGCGGCGAGCCGCGAGGCTTCGAACGTACGCTTTTCGGCCAGCGTCGCCGCACTGGGATCGCCCGCCTCGATGGCCGGCTCCGGGGTGGCGAAGAACCCGCCGCGGACGGCGGTGGCCATTCCGTCGCCGGTCTCGATGAAGCAGAACCCACTCCCATCGAACTCTGCCGTGGGCTGCCGCCCCGCCAGCACATCTACGATCGCGTCCGCCGCAACGCGGCCCTGCGTTTCCGCGAACACGCCGGCCTTGGGCAGCATCATCCCGTTGGCGAGCGGCATCTCCGTGACGTCCCCCACCGCATAGACCCCCGGCGCGGCCGTCGCGCACGTGCGGGGATTAGGGCGGATCCATTGGCCTTCGGTCAACCCGCTGGCCTTCACCACTCCGGGCGCGCGGTGAGGCGGCACGCAGATCAACAGATCGTACGACCGCCGGTCGCGCTCGAAGACGACGTCGCCGCCCTCGACCCCGGTGACCTTATGCCCGGGGAGAAACCCGATGCCCTTTGCCGCCAGGCGCGCTTGGACCTGCGCCGACACCGCCGGTCCGGCGACGGGCAGCGCCGACGGCATGGGCGCGAACACCTCCAACTCGGCACGCTCCCGGACTCCACGGCGGCGAAGCAGATCGTCAATCAGGAACGCGGCCTCGAAGGGAGCCGGCGGGCACTTGTACGGCACGCCCAGGATGCCGATGCCGATCCGCCCGCCATCGAAGGAGGCGATGCGCGCCGCGATGGCTTCCGTTTGATCAGGATCGTAGAGATTCGACGCCACGGGATCGTACCCCGACACGAGATCGGGGCGCAGTTCGGCGCCCAGCGCCACGATCAAGGCATCGTAGCGAAGACGCGCGCCGCTGGTGAACACGGTCTGCTGATCGAGCTCCAGGTGCACGACCTCGTCACGCAGATGACGGATGCCTTTGCGCTTCAAGCGTTCCAGCGACCGGGTTCCTGAGGCGCGATCCGCCTGCCCCACCACCGTCCAGAGGATGCGCAGACCCATCATGAAGGTGTCGCGCCGGTCCACCAGGGTGATGTCCGCGCTGGGGCCGAGCCGCTCACGCAACCGGTGCGCCGCCGCCAACCCTCCAAAACCCCCGCCCAACACGATGCACTGCGGCTTCGCCATGCTGCAATCCTCCCAGCAGAGATCGACACGCCCTCAACGCGGACGGGCGCCTTGTTTATTTCGCCGGCGGCTGCCTGCTTCCCGGTCTCCCGCGGCAGGGCCGGGGCGGGCGGGCCGAGAAAACCGCACCATCCCAACCAGGAGGGCAACGCGCATGCAACCGTTCGTCACAATGTACGATTACCTCACAAAGGCGAGAGGGCGTCTCTTCGACTGGATCCGACCGCTCAGTCAGGAGCAATACACGAAGGAATTCCCGTACGCTCTCAAGACAGTCCGGGCTACAGTCCTCGAGATGGCCCGCGCGGAGTGGGCCTACGGCCGCCGTCTCCGCAACATTCCGGTGACGTTCGCTGAGAGCCCATTCACGCCTGAGAAGATGCAGACGTTTGCCGAAGCCGAGGCGGGGTGGAGGAAACTTGAGCCGGAAACTCGTGCCCTGCTGGCGGGCATCACGGATTGGGACGCACCGGTGGAGTATCGTTTCGTCCCGCCGAATGCGCCGGCGGTCCGGATCCGCGCGACCGTCGCAGGCTTGGTGTCGCAGATGGTCTTTCATGAGGTGCATCACCGGTCCCAGGCGATGTCCATGCTGAAGCAACTCGGCGTGCCCGCGCAGAACCTTGACTATGCGACGTTCATGTTTGACCGGCAAGAGGAAAAAGCCTAGTTGCGGTCCGGCGTCGTCGCACTTCCACTCTTGGCTCTGGCCGCCCTGGCCGGCGGGTGCCTGTTTCTGGCGCCCCGGCCCGAGTTTCGTCCTGGTGCCTTTCGGGAGCGCACGGTGATCTTGTTGCTCGAAGGCACCCCCGGACTGGCCTTTGAGGGCTCCTACGGGACGCCCTCAAAGAGCACGACCGCTCGGGGGACCGTGCCCAGCCAGTTCATCCTCAAGACTAGCGTGGGCGTTGTGGCGACCTTCACCAAGACCGACACAGAAGGTGAACTGACCGTCAGGGTGCTTGTCGATGGGCAGGAGGTGCAACGGCGGAGCACCTCCATGCCCCTCGGCACGGTGATCGTGGCGCAGGTCTTCTCCCCCTAGAAGACCCTGTGCACCTCGATCTTTGCCGTCAGCCGCATCGCGGGTTGGTGTGCGCACATCATGGAACAGTACACCGACAACCGGCTGATCCGTCCGCGCGCGCACTACTGTGGACCGGAGCCACGTGCGTTCGTCGCGATGGAGGCGCGGGGCTGAGCATGGTGGTGTGGATTGACGACGAGGCCTACCTGACGGCGGAAGAAACCTGCGACCTGCTCGGAGTCAAACGGCAGACCTTATACGCCTACGTGAGCCGCGGCCTGATCCGGAGTTTTCGCCAGGGGATCCGCCGGCAGCGTCTCTACCTGCGCCGGGAAGTGGACGCGCTGCGGCGCCTGGGGCCCGGGCGAGACCTGCGCGACGGTGGGCCTGACCAACCGGGTGCGGGCGGCCGGGCCCTCCGCTCGAAGGGGATCCCACGGGCTGAAGAATGGATCGGCGACGCGTGACCAGCCGCGAGCGGAGCGCGCGTCTCGCCGGTCGGAGGCACCGCCCAGCGGAGCGCTAGAGCAGTTTTTCCATGATCATGACATCGACCCAGCGGCCGTCGACCAAACTGAGAAGTCCGCCACGTACCTGTATGCCTGCCGCGGTGTTGAACTCATTGAGGCTTCCCCAACCGATCACCTGACCGCTCGCTTCGACCACGATCACGGGATGACGCGGGCCCCGCACTGCCAGCCACCGGCGCCGCTCCTCAGGCGTGCGGAGTTCAGTCTCCAGCGTCGCGATGCGGTCCTCGATACCCTGGTTGTAGATGTCGCAGACGGCCGCGGCATCGGCTTCGGTCGCGTGGCGCATGGTGATCTCCGGCATCACGCCGTGGATTCGCTGCCCGCCGGCGGGGATCCCTTTCACGGGCAGGGGACGGGTGGGGAGCGAAGAATAGCGCGCGGTAACTGGTGGGCTTGCGGCATACGACTGGCACGTCCGTGCGGTCAGAGGTGATTCGAATGGATGCCCATCCCCGGCAAGAACCTCACGATCGGGGGCTCCGCGACTTTCACAACCTGGCAATGTGTCGTCCCACGGCATGGAGGCGATCGGGCAAGTCCGTGCCGGGAATGATCACCGGCTTCGCCAGTAACGATGGGACTCGAGGCGCGTTCCTGTTCCGCTATCACTTCCCGCGGGGAATCATTGACCGTAAGGCACTTGCCGCTGTGTATCTCCGGCGCTCGTTCGCCGCGCTGTTCCCGTCGGAACCCAATTTCGATCAAGCTCCAGACAACGCGTTCTTCATGGAGCTGACCGACTCGACAAAGGCCTGGTACCGGTACGCCGGCGGCGAGATCTACGCCGCGGCCGGGGTTCATCGCACCGACGGTGCGGTCGTTGTGGGGCTGGTCTATGGGCCTTCGCCGTATCTCGATGAGGACGAACCCTGTCGGATCTTCGAATCCTTCATGGTCTACGAGACCTATTGAGGTCGCCGGGCCTCCATGCGGTACAAACGACTGGGCCGGACCGGGGTGAGAATCTCCGCCGTCGGTTTGGGCTGCGGCAACTTCGGCGGGATCGGGAGCGCGCCCGACCTCTTTGGCAAAGGCGAGACGGAAGAGGAAGCCTTTGCCATCATGGACGAGGCCTGGGAGATGGGCATCAACTTCTTCGACACGGCGGACGCATACGGAGGCGGGCGGAGCGAAACCTACATCGGCAACTGGTTGAGAGACAAAGGGGCCGGCGTCCGCGACCAGCTCGTCCTGAGTTCCAAGGTGTTGAATCCTGTTGGCGATGGCCCCAACGACCGCGGGCTCTCACGCCGGCACATCGTGCGCCAGATCGACGCCAGCCTCCGCCGGCTGGGCACTGACCACCTCGACCTGTACCTCATGCACGGACCCGATCCGGACACGCCGCTTGAGGAGACGCTACGCGGCTTCGACGATCTGATCCATCAGGGCAAAGTACGGTACACCGGCGCCTCGAACACGCCCGCCTGGCTGATGACGAAGTCGCTGTGGATCAGCGACAGGGATCATCTGCATCGTTTTCAGTGGGTCCAGAATTCGTACAGTCTGCTCGACTGTGGGGACGAGCGCGAGGTGTTCCCGCTCTGCGCCGATCAGGAACTAGGCTACACACCTTTCAGTCCGCTCGCCGGCGGGTGGCTCACAGGCAAGTACACAAGACCCGGCGACTACCCCGCAGGGTCCCGCATGACCCTGCGGCCGGACGCCTACATGGACTACGCCAGGCCCGAGATCTTCGCCGGCCTGGATCGTCTCCGCGCCGAGGCCGATGGACGTGGGGTGAGCATCGCCGGGCTGGCGCTCGCGTGGGTGATGGCGCATCCGCTCGTCACGGCACCGATCATCGGGCCCCGCGAGCCGGCGCATCTGATACCGGCCCAGGAGGCGTTGCAGATCGAATTGAGAGGCGATGAGCGACAGAGATTCACAGGCTTCTTCTGAGGGAAGTGAAATGCATCGGGGGGAGGCTTGCGCCTCCCCCCGACGTTACTCCCGGCAGCGACCTACTCTCCCACACCGTTACCAGTGCAGTACCATCGGCCCTGGAGGGCTTTACTTCCGTGTTCGGAATGGGAACGGGTGTAGCCCCTCCGGCATCGCCACCGGGAATGCTATGAGCGCCGCGGACCGCGGCGGATGAGTCCTGACCAGGTCTGAGAGTCGGACTACTGCACACGTGGGCCTTCGATCAACGGCCCCCAGACCGGCCACAGCATATGATGCAGGCTCTATATAGCCACCCCTAGAGCAGGAACAAGCCCTCGTCCTATTAGTACCGCTAGGCTGAGCCTCTCGGCTTTACACCTGCGGCCTATCAACCTG
>JBGPLF010000138.1:0-11011 GCA_041486265.1 bacterium | reverse complement strand
AGTACCACGCCCTGCACGAGCGGAAAGTCCTTGTTGAGGATTGCGCCGACCAGCAGACGCCCGACTCCCGGACGTCCAAAGACCGTTTCGATGATCACCGCCCCGGCGAGCAGGTTGCCGAACTGCAGGCCAAAGATGGTGACGATCGGGATGAGGGCGTTCTTGAGCCCGTGCCGGAGGAGCACGACGCGGCCGGCGAGCCCTTTGGCCCGGGCCGTGGTCATGTACTCCGTCCTCAGGACGTCGAGCATGCTCGACCGGGTGAGGCGGGCAATGATAGCCGCGGCTCCCAGGCCGAGCGCGAGGGCGGGCATCACGAGGTGGGCGAGGTCCCCGCCCCCGGCCGCAGGGAGCCATCCCAGGTGGAGCGAGAACACGAAAATCAGCAGCAGCCCGATCCAGAAAGACGGGAACGACACACCTAGCAGGGCGATCAGCATCGACCCCACGTCCCACCAGGAGTTCTGCCGGACGGCCGCGACAAGACCGAGGATGACCCCGAGCGGGGCGGACAGCGCCAGCGCGCTCAGGGCGAGCCCGGCGGTGCTGGGAAAGACCTCCACGATCTCGGTGACCACGGGACGCCGATCGCGGATGGACTGCCCCAGGTCCCCGTGCACCGCGCCAACCAGGAAACGTCCATACTGCTTCGCGAACGGCTCGTCCAAATGGAGCTGCGCGCGCATCTTCGCGATCTGGTCGGGATTGGTCACGAATTCACTCAGCATCATCTTGACCGGGTCGCCGGGGATGAGGTAGAGCATCGAGAAGACGGCGAGGGTGACACCCAGGACCACCGGGATGGTGACCGCCAGCCTCGCCGTTACGTAGCGGAGCATCGCGTCCGCGGGGCGGGAAGGAAGACCGGGCCGGCAAAATGCCGGCCCGGTCTCAACCTCTATTTCTCGATGTAGACGTCGCTCAGTACGGGATAGGCGGAGTAGTTATACGTGGTGCCCTTGATGTTCGCGCGGAGGACCCAGACCGACAATTCGTCCACCAGCGGAACGGACACGGCCTGCTCGAGGAGGATGCGCTCGATCTTCAGGTAGATGGCCTTCCGCTTCACCTGATCGAACTCGGCGCGGCCCTGTTGGAGCAGGCTGTCCACCTGTGGGTTCGAGTAGCAGGACCAGTTGAAGTTGCCGCCGACGTTCTGCGACCCAAAGAGCGCGTACAGACCGTCCCAGTCCGTGGATCGGAGGAACATCACCGGCCCGTTGGTGGCGCAGTGATAGTTGTCCTCATACCACGGCGGCCGCGCCTGGCTCTTGATCCGCGCATCTACGCCGAGCTGCTTGAGCAAACCCTGCAACAGTTCGACCTCGGGCAAGTTGCCGGCGCCATAGTTGATGGAGTTGATGACCAGGGCCAGCGGCTTGCCGTCCTTCTGCCGGACGCCGTCCGGGCCCATCTTCCATCCGGCCTCTTCCAGCAGCTGCGCGGCCTTGGACGGGTTGTACGGATAGTACGTGCGCAGGGACGGATCATCCAACGTGTGCATGGTCAGCGGCGCGAAGGCCCGCGTCCCGGTGCCCTTATAGAGGGACTCTGCGAACGCCACCCGGTTCACCGCGAAGTTGATGGCCTGACGCACCTTCACATCGTCCGTGGGCGGCAGTTTCGTGTTGAGCAGCCAGATCCGCGGTGCGCCTACATAGGGGTTCTTCTCCACGCGAAGGCTTTTGTTGGCCATCAGCCGGCCCAGGACGGCCGCGGGCATGCTAAACGTGCTGATCATCTGGGTCTCGCCGGTCTCGACGGTGGTCGTTCGTGTACCCGTCTCCGGGATGATTCGGAAGATGACCTTGTCCAGATAGGGAGGCCCGGTATGATCGCTCCAGGGCGCCTTCCGGTTGTACTGCGGGTTCCGGGAAAGCACGATGCGATCCTTGGGGAGATATTCGGTCACGGTGAATGGTCCGCTGCCGACCGGCTTCTGGTTGACGGTGTCCCCTTGCGCGGGGGTGCTCTTGGGAGAGATCAGGGAGAGAGTGCCGCCTGCGACATAGGTGAGAAACGGCGAGAAGGGCGCCTTGAAGTTCACGCGGACCGTGTGCTCGTCGACGACGGTCGACCCCGCATATCCCACCAGCGCCGCCAGGGCGCCCCCCGCCTTGAAGTTGGGATCGACGATCCGGTCGAAGTTCCACTTGACGGCCGCGGCATCAAACGGCGCGCCATCAGAAAACTTCACGTCGGTCCGCAGGGTGAACGTGAACGATTTCCCGTCCGGAGTGGCCGTAAACGCGGTGGCCAGCCACGGCACCAGCTTGCCGTCCAGTCCCTGATACAGCAGGTTCTCCGTGACGCTCGAAATGATTTGATACGTCACCGCCGAGGGTGACGCGTGGGGATCGAGGGTGGGGGGCTCCTGATCCAATCCGATGACCAGGGTGCCGCCCTGGGCCGGCGCGGCCCCGACGCCTGCGGGAATGACGATGAGCGCAGCGAGCAGCGCTGCGAGGCTGCAACACACGACCCATCTGCTCCTGTTGCGCATTGCCGCCAACCTCCTTAGGAATTTGGTACGGAGCATGACCGGGACACAAGGTTTACCTTCGACTTCTACGAGGAGCGCACCTTGGAGGAGTTCTTCTCGCGGACCATTGCGGCCTGCGCGGTGGCGTCGAGCACTGCAAACTCGTCCATCGGCGCCCTAACCCTTCCAGGCCCCCAGCAGCCGCCGCACGACAATCATCTGCCCGAGGTGATACGCGTTGTGGTCGGCTACCAGCAGGGCCTCCCGGAGGATCGTCTGCCCCTCGCCGTGCGGAATGCGCGTATACAGGTCAGTAGACGGGTTCGCCACCAGCCGCTGCATCGCCAGCAGGTCTTTACCGAAGGCGGCGAGGCTCTTGTCCCAGGCGGAGGCATTTGGCGGCGCCGTCTTCGGCCAGTAACCTTCCGGCCACCTCGGGGAAACGTGCTTCGGATTTCGGCTGAATTCAAGAATGTCCCACTGCGCGATGCGCATGTGCTCCAGCAGCATCCAGGGTGAGTAGGGGAGTCCCGCCGGCTTCACACCGCGCAATTTGACAGGCACCCCGGCGAGCGCCCGATCGAATTTCACATGGGCGTGACCACCGCGCAGCAGCCAGAGCAGGTGATCCCGCAGGGCTTTGTTGCCTTTGGTGGCAGGTGTGCTCACTTACTTCCCTCCCGATCGGTGTGTGCCGCTCACTTGTACAGCAGGTGCGGTTCGCGCAGTGTCTGGAAACGCTGGAGCGCCGGCTGCCATCGGGCGGCGATCGCGGACGCCGCATCGCCCCGGCTGAGCGCCAGGCGCAGTGTCTTCGTGCCCCAGACCATGTCGAAGAGATACGGACCGCGGCGTGGGCGCGTGAAGACCATCTGCGTGCCGTACAGTCGGCGGATCTCCGCCAGGACATAGACGATCGTCGTCGACGGTTGAAACCGTGCCGGGTCAGTGATGTGCAGGCGCACGCCGTACCAGATCTTGCCGGTGCGGGGATGGGGGAGCGCCGAAGGGGTGAATTGCACGCCCGGCAGGCCGTATTTGTTCAGTCGCCCGGCCAGCGTCGGCCCATCGATCCAGGGCGCCAGTACGACCTGAAACCGTGACTCCGTGGCGACGCCGTTCCAGAGGTTCGTCCCATCGACCGGTCCGGTTGCCGCGTAGTGGAAAACCGCCTCCGGGCTCGTGATCCCGGGCGACGGATTCTGCCAGGGCAACCCGGTGTCCGCCCAAAGCATGCTGCGGGTCCACCCACGCATCGGCACGACGGTCAGCTTTGCCCCGATCCCGAAGGCCTGGTTGTACAACTGTGCCAGTTCCCCGATGGTCATCCCGAAGACGTAGGGAATGGGATAGGGACCGATGAACGACCGGAGTTCCGGCTCAAGGACTGGACCGTCCATCGTGAGACCCCCCAGGGGATTCGGACGGTCGAGGATCACCACCGGTTTCCCGGCCTCGTGAGCGGCCGCCATCACGCTGGCCATGGTCGACGTGTACGTGTACGGCCGGACGCCGACGTCTTGAAGATCCACGACCAGCACATCCACGCGGGCAAGCATCTCGCGGGTCGGCTGGAACGTCTCGCCGTGGAGGCTGTATATCGGCGTGCGGCCCGGGATCGTCGGCACGAATTCGCCGGCGTCGTAGGTGCCGTCGATCCCGTGCTCCGGCGCAAACAGCGCGGTGAGCCGTACCCCGGGATCGCTGGCCAGTGCGGCAGCGGTCGTCCGGCCGTCCGCGGTGAGCCCGGCCTGGTGCGTCACCAGGCCGATGCGTTTGCCTCGAAGCATCCCCACGTCGCCCAGGAGTGTATCAATGCCGGGGGTCACGACGGGCGACTGTGCGACGATGCGGGGTACAGGCAAGAGCAAGGCCATCAAAATCACCGGGACGACCATCACTGGGCCCAGGATCCTGCGGGATGTGCCCATCATCGGATCGTCCACGGCATGGGATCCACGCGGACCCCGTTGACGCTGAGGCCCCAGTGCAGGTGCGGGCCGGTGGCCAGACCCGTGCTGCCGACGCGGCCGATCATGTCGCCTTTCTTCACCCGCTGCGTCGCGCGCGCCTCGATCGCCGACAGATGGAGGTATGAGGTCACCACGCCCAGCCCGTGATCAATCATCACCGCGTTGCCGCTCAACGGCAGGGCCTCGGCCAACCGTACGATCCCGTCGGCGGCGGCTCGAACCGGCGTCCCGGCGGGCACCGGGAAATCCACGCCGCCGTGAAATCCCCGGACCGCGCCCTGGTAAATGCTCAAGACGCCGTACCCAGATCCAGTGCTTCCTTCGATTGGGACGGCGAGTGGGTCCTGCCAGAGTTGCTCGGGATGAAGAACGCGGAGCGCCTCCTCGACGCGCTTGCGTTCCTGCGCGACTTTCTCCGGCGTCAGCAGGGCCTCCTGCGCGGGCTCAAACGTGATTCGGCGCGAAGGAAAGGCGACGCGCACCACCCTCACGTCTCGACGGACTGCCGAGCGGGTTCCGCTTGCGGCGAGGACTTCAATCGTGATGGGCTGGCTGCCGGGGCGCGTGGTCGGATCGGTGCCCAGAACCGTGCGCCAGGCCGACTGCCCGACCGGATATACCGGCCACGTCCGCCCGGCAAACCGCACGGTCACCCGGGACCCGGGCACCGGAGTCTGCACGGAGAGCCGGATCGCGTCGCCCTGCCGGATACTCGACCTCGACACCTGGACGGCAATCGACGGCGGATCGGCGGCGGCCGGAGCGGCGCATACGATCGCGACTATTGCCGTGATAAGGGGGCGGTGCCAGGGTCGCATCGCAGCAACGGTTCTGCTGTCGCTGCGCGGGAACCTGCAGGGAATTGGGCATGATTGACAGGGACGGCACCCGGGCCTGAGGAAACACCGATGAACAGTGGCCGAAGGAGAGTCCCCGCCGTAGCACAACCACGAAGGATGGGAGCCTGATGAGTGACGCATCGTACAGTTCTCTCACCCACCTCGAGTGCACGAACTGCGCCCGTGTCATTGACGCCGACCAGCTCATAGGGTTATGCCCGTACTGTGGCAAGGTGCTGTTTGCGCGCTATGACCTGTCGGCGGCTGGACGTCTGTTGACAAAAGACGTCCTGACCACCCGGCGCCAGGGCATGTGGCGGTTCCATGAGGTCCTGCCGGTCCGGGACCCGGCGAACGTGTTAAGCCTGGGGGAGGGGATGACGCCCATGCTCGAGGCGCCGCGCCTCGGGGCCCGATATGGACTCACGCGGCTGCTGTTGAAGGACGAAGGCCAGAATCCCACGGGTACGTTCAAGGCACGAGGGTTGAGCGCCGCTGCCTCCCGGGCGCGTGAACTCGGAGCCCGCGCTGTCTCCATGCCCACGGCCGGGAACGCCGGCGCGGCGCTGGCGGCGTACGCGGCGCGGGGTGGGCTGGATGCCTACATCGTGATGCCGGAGGACACGCCGGCCATCAACAAGGCGGAATGTGTTGTCTACGGCGCGCATGCCTATGAGATCAAGGGCCTCATTCACGACGCCGGACGTGTGCTCCGGCAGCTCGCTCCCGAGCGCGGGTGGTTCGATATCACGACGCTCAACGAACCTTATCGTGTCGAAGGCAAGAAGACGATGGGCTACGAGATTGCGGAGCAGTTGGATTGGAAACTGCCGGACGTGATCATCTACCCGACGGGTGGGGGCACCGGGATTGTCGGCATGTGGAAGGCCTTCGACGAAATGGAACATCTGGGATGGATTCCTGCAGGCAGTCGCCCGCGCATGATCGCGGTGCAGGCGGCCGGGTGCGCGCCCATCGTGCGCGCCTTCGACGCAGGGAAAACCGAAGCCGGGACCTTCGAGAACGCCCACACCGTTGCCTCAGGCCTACGCGTGCCGACGGCGATTGGGGACTATCTCATTCTCCGCGCCGTACGAGACAGCGGAGGCACCGCGCTCGCGGTCACGGATGAGGAACTCCTGGCGGGCATGCGCGAACTGGCGTCAACTGAAGGGGTGTTCACTGCGCCCGAGGCCGCGGCTACCGTCGCCGCGCTGCCGAAGCTGCGCGATCGGGGTTTCCTACGGAGCGGGGAGCGGGTGCTGCTGCTGCTGACCGGGGCGGGCATGAAGTACACGGATCTCGTGTCGGCCGAGCTGCCTGAGATCGACCTCGCGCACCCCATCTTGTCCGGCGTCTGACGTCAGGTTTTCTCCGGAGACCCCCATGAGAAGGCTTTCACTATTTGATTCATATATTGACAGAACGAGATAAGTATGTTAATAATCTCAATATAATAGTCTAAGTAATTGATGGTACGATGCAAACAGAAGAAACGGGATAGTTCAGAGTGCTGAGAAGAGCGCCAACGAAAGGTGAAGCCCGATGGACCGCACGATAACCCAATCAGGAACAGGTGTGCCCGCGTCGCCGGGCGGAGAACCGGTAACTTATGCGATGCCCGGCGCCTGCCCTGTCTGCGGCGGCGAACTTGCGGTGACCCGCCTCGAGTGTGGTCACTGTGGCACGGCGGTCGTGGGCCGGTACCGCGCCTCGCGCTTCGCGAGGCTAACGCCTGATCAACTCACGTTCCTCGAAGCGTTCTTGTGCTCTCGGGGCAATATCCGCAAGGTCGAGCGCGAACTGGGGATTTCGTACCCCACCGTTCGAAGCCGTCTGAGCGCGCTGCTGACCGCGCTTGGTTTTGCCGTCGAGGTCGAAGAGGACGACGAAACCGTCCAGCGCCGGCGTAAAGAGATCCTTGATCAGCTCGAAGTAGGGACGCTGGCCCCCGAAGAGGCGGCCAGGCGACTGCGGCAACTGACCCGTTAGGAGGGTAACGAACTGTGAAGTCGTTGCCTGAGGAGGGGCTGAGGTGAGCGAGGAACGGCGGCGCGTGCTACAGATGCTGAAGGCAGGCAAGATCACGGTCGAGGAGGCTGGGGCGCTTCTCGAAGCGCTCGAGGAAGAACAGGACGCGGGTTCCGCGAGCCCGGAGCAGCAGCCTGCGCCGGCTTCGACTGAACGAGGAGCCTCTGCCCAACCTACCAGCGGACCAGCACCGGGCGCGGGCGCACCTTGGGTAGGCGCGACACCAGGCGGCGCACCGGCCGGCGCGGCATCGTCCGGGGAGCCGCCCGCCGACCGTCCCAAAGAGTTCCATCAGCTTATCGACGACATCATCGCGAGCGTCGATGTGGACAGCATCATGGCGACCGTTCACGAGTCGCTCAGACGATCGAAGGTGGACGTTGATCGAATCAAGGAAGGAGTTCGCCGCGCGGCTCACCGCGCACGTGAGGAGAGCCGACGAGCCGCCCGCGAGTACCGGCGCCACGGCTCCGGGCGGCGAGGGTTCGGGATGAGCATCTCCCGGGCGATCGAGGGCCTCTGGGGGCTGAGCGACGCCTCAGGGACCTGGGCCCACGAGGCCGACCTGGCCGCGGGCCGGTCGCTGTCGATCGCCAACATCTGGGGGGATGTCAAACTGGAGCCCAGTCCCGATGGACGTCTTCGTGTCGCAGCGGCCACCCGCGCCTGGGGGTACGACGAGACCGAGGCGCGAAGCCACCTGGACCAGATCCGCATCACAACCAGGGACGAAGGTGCCGTCTACCTCGTGCGGGTTGAGCCCCCGGCGGCGCTTTTCCCTCGTCGGTTCCGCGTGGATTTCGAGATCAAGGTGCCGGCCGGGGTGTCGGCGGACATCGCGCAGGCGAAGGGCGATGTTGAGGCGTCCGGCCTGGGCGGGAACCTGACGGTTCCCGTCGTGAGCGGCGATGTCACCGTCCGCGATCAGAACGGATCTGTGCGTATCGAGGCGGCGAAAGGCGACGCCACCCTCGAGCGGATCGCCGGCGACGTGCGGGTAAGCAGCAAGCACAGTGATGTGACACTGGTGGACATCGGCGGCCGTGTCGAGGTTGGTCTGTTCAGCGGCGATATCAGCGCCAGCCGTGCCAAGGGCGAGATGGACCTGCGCACGCTGCACGGGGACATCGAGGTGGAAGAGGTAGCCGGCAGGATCTCGGCCCATACGAAGAGCGGCGACCTCAGCGTCGCGGATCCCACCGGCCCGATGGTGCTGGACCTGCAGACGGCCAGCGGCGATATTGACGCTGAGATCGAACAGTTGGTCGCCGGCAGCACCTCCACGATGAGCACAATGAGTGGCGACATCACTGTGCGGCTCGGCGCGGGGGCGCGCTGCCGCATCACCGCGCGCGTGACCTCGGGTGAGATCAAGGCGGACGCGCCGCTGGGCGACTCCCAGCAGAGCCCTCGCTCGCTGCAGGGCGTTTTGGGTGGGCCCGACGCGACGCTGAACCTGTCCACGGTGAGCGGCGACATCTCCATTAACGCGGAGCGGGTGGACGCCGACATCCGGGCGTGAGCGCCAGAAATCAACCGCTCGATCAGGCATCCAGGCTCCTCCGGTCAGCGAATGCTCAGGAGGGACCTGTGTCATGATGCGGCGAATCTTCCTGCTCCTGGCAGTCATCCTGGCAAGCCTGACCGCGGCAGGTCATGGGCGTGCGGAAGGAGGCCCGGCGGTTCAGATGACCACGATCACGTACGTCACCGGACCCGGCGCGGATCCGGTGAAGCACCGCCTCGACCTCTTTCGGCCGGCCGGCGGCGCCGATTTGCCGGTGCTCGTGTTCCTGCACGGCGGGGTCTGGCAGCGCGGCGACAAGGACGACTACCGCCACATCGGCGAGGTCTTTGCGCGGCGCGGGATTCTGACGGCCGTCGCTAGCTACCGCCTGGCCCCGGCGGCCCGGCATCCGGCTCAGGCGCAAGACGCGGCGAGGGCTGTGGCGTGGATCATCCACCATGCCGGCGAATACGGAGCGCGGGCGGACCGCGTCTACCTGAGCGGGCATTCGGCAGGCGGGCACCTGGTCTCGCTGCTCTTGTTTGATCCCCAGTACTTGCGCGCCGAGGGGGTTGATCCTGAACAACTCGCCGGTATCATCGCACTCTCCGGCGTCTTCGACCTGACGAAACCGATGGACGACACCGCCGAGGGTGGGCTTGACCGCTACGTCTATCCCGTCTTTGGCAGCGATCGACAGACGTTGGAGGCCGCCTCACCGGTCAATCACCTCCACCCGACGCGGGCGCGCCTGCTCGTCATCCTGGCCGGGGAGGATTATCAAGCGATGCGGCGCCAGTCAGAGATGTATGTGGACGCGCTGCGAAAGCACGGAATACCCGTGACCTTCGAGACGATGAAGGGCCACGGGCATTTTGAGCTCGTCCAGGCCATCGGGCACGCCGAGGATCCCACGACGGAAGCCATCACCCGATTCGTCCGGTAAGGCGGCTGCATGCTGCGCCTCACCGTTCTGGCCGGCGCCAACGAGATCGGCGGCAACAAGATTCTCCTGGACGCTGCGGCCCGAGATTCTCGTTCCGGTCCACATGACGTCGTCTGATCTGTGGCGCACGCTCGTGCCCGACGTTGAGGTTGTCGAGCCGACCGCCGGCGTCCCGATGGAGTGGTAGCCCAAGCGTAGTGGCCCGAGGCCGCGCCACCGGGTGTTACGTCGCCTCCTCTTCCTGGAACACCGCCAGCGGCAGCAGCCCGCTGACGACGTACTGCCCCGCATCTACGACCTCTGAGATCTTCAGGTCGACACAGAGGCTGCAGAGCACGTAGGCGTCTTCGCGCGTCAGACCGTGCGTCTCGGACACGTGGGCAATCATCCCCCGCACCGCATCCTGTGAAGCCTTGTACAGATCTGGGCCCACGCCTGTCGTCGCGTAGAAACCTGCGTGGTCGACCATGGGTGTCAGAGGGCCTTCGGTGACGTACTGAGGAGACGGAATCTGCCGTCCTTTCTGGAGCGTGAACCGTAGCGCCGCGTACATCGGTGACTCGATGCCGGTCACGCACACCTCGCCGTCGCCCTGAGCGGCATGGGCGTCGCCGCAACTGAACAGCGCCCCCTGCACCTGCACGGGCAGATACAGGGTTGTCCCGCGGGTCAGTTGCCGGATATCGAGGTTGCCGCCGAAGATCCCGGGCGGCATGATGGCCTGCTTCGTCGCCCCCGCGGGGCAGACGCCCATCGTCCCGAAGAACGGCTCGATCGGGATCGCGATGTCCTCGCGCAAGAAGGTGACGTCGCCCCGGGTCAGGTCAAAGATCCGCAAATAGGGGTCCTTGAAGTCATCGGGGAGCAGCCCGAATCCTGGGAGAATCGCCGTCCAGCCCCACCCCTGTGTGTGGATGTCGAGGATCTCAATCGCGAGCGTGTCCCCAGGCTGCGCGCCGTTCACGCGGATCGGGCCTGCCAGGGGGTAGACGCGCTCCCAGTTCAAGGTGGGGATCACGCTGGCCGTCGAGCTGGGGCTGATCTGATTGTCGCTCACATCCCGCGTCCATACGACCACAGTATCCCCGCTATCGACCGTCAACACCGGCTCATGCGTGACGTCCCACGTGTAGTGGACCTTGTCTGTCGGGCAGTAACGTGTCCGCGCCATCGTCATCCTCCCTGGTGTTACTCTCCCTGTCCGAGCGAGTAGCCACGCTGTCCGTCAAAGTT
>JBGPLF010000137.1:0-11030 GCA_041486265.1 bacterium | reverse complement strand
GTGTTCGATACGTCCGACCTGCCGGGCGGCGTGGTGAACATCGTGACGGGCAACCGCGATGACCTGGCGACGGTCCTGGCCCAGCACGATGACATAGACGCCGTGTGGTACTTCTGGTCCGCCGATGGCAGCAAGATGGTGGAGTTCGAGTCGGCCACGAACATGAAGCGGACCTGGGCGAATGACGGCCGAACCCAGGACTGGACGGCCGCCTGGACTGAGGGAGAAGAGATCCTCCGCCACGCCGTCCAGGTCAAGAACATCTGGGTACCCTACGGCGAATAGGCCAGACCGCAGTAGCCTCCCGCCGCACGAAAACCAAAGGAACCGACAGGCCGTCCCACGAAGACAGGTCCTAGGTCTAGACCAGTCTGGTCCAGATGATGCCTCCACCAATCGTTGACAAACAGTCTTCCGTCCCGATCTATGTTCAAATCAAGGAACTACTGCGTCTGGACATAGCCGAGGGCAGTCTCGCCTTCGGAACACGAATCCCCTCCGAACGAAGTCTGGCTGACCGGTGGCAGGTCAGCCGAATGACCGCGCGCTGCTGTGTGCGAAAAGTGTCTTCGCCAACATGACCGGCCATGCGGAATGCGAGTCTTCCCGCGACGTCGCGCCCGAACACCATTGCTCGAAAAGGGGGGGTGCAGTATGAATTCCACGCGACTGGGGCTTATCCTCGTCAGCCTGGTGGTCGCGGTCGCCATCGGCGGTCAGCCGATCAGCGCCCAGAGTGACCAGAAGACCTTCGTGCGCGGCATCGTTGGCCAGCCGCCAACGGTACCCGTCAACCCGCTCGTCCGGTCCTCCAATCCCCGGGCCGAGCTTTGGATGTTCGAGCCCCTGATCAGCTATACCTCCGACCTTCGGCCGCGTGGGCAACTCGCGGAGCGCTGGGACGTCTCGGAGGACGGCCTCACGTATACATTCTTCCTTCGCCGAAACGTCAAGTGGCACGACGGCCGACCATTCACTGCGGACGATGTCGTGTTCACCGTGGAGACCGCCCTAAACGAGCGGAACAACTCGCCCATGCGCCGGTACTACCTGATCCGCAATCGACCTGTCCGGGTCGAAAAGGTCGATGCGTATACGGTCCGGTTTGTCCTACCGTCGCCCTCGGCGCTGTTCATCTTCAACATGTCGCAATGGACCATGATTGTCCCCAAGCATCTGCTCGAGGGCAAAGACCTGTCCACCGCGGATTTCAATGCCAAGCCAGTGGGCACCGGGCCGTTCAGGTTCGTCGAACTTCAGGATAAGCAGTTCATTCGCATGGCGGCAAACCCCGACTATTACCTGGGTAGACCGAAGCTCGACTTCTGGATCGACCGGGCGCTCGGGGATCAGAATGCGGCGCTCGCCGCCTTCGCGAAGGGCGAGGTAGATTTCATCGGCGTCAACAGTCGGGACGCCATCGAGACGGCCCGCCGGATCCCCAATACAAAGATCTACTCATACAACGCCGGGTGGATCTTCTCGTTCAACATGAACCTCAAAGCCAGCTTCTTCAGTGACATGCGGGTGCGTCGGGCGATGGCGTACGCCATCGACCGCGATCAGCTGGCCAAGGCCATCGCAGGAGATGTGCCCGTGGCCTGGACGCTCATCGGTCCGCCATCGAGCTGGGCCTACAACCCCAATGTGCCGAAGTATCCCAAGGACGTGACGCGGGCCAGGGAGCTGCTGAGCGAGGCTGGATTCCGACCTGGACCGAATGGCATGGCGCAGAAAGATGGGAAGCCCCTCAAGTTCACTGTCCTGATCCAATCGGGCGCGACTGACTCAGATCCTGAATCGTATGCCGTCGTGATGAAGCAGGAGTTCCGGGCGATTGGCGTCGACATGGACATCCAGCGTCTTGACCGGCCGACTCTCGAGAAGCGGCTGTTTGAAGATAAGGAGTTCGATGCGTATCTATGGTGGAATGGGTATAGCTTCGAGCCCGACCCTGCCTACTACTGGCATTCATCCTCCTCGATCAACAACTACGCCAATCCCGAACTCGATCTCCTGATTGACCAGGCCGCATCGACCACGAATCGCGACGCCCGCAAGCGGTTCCTGGACGCGATCTCGACAAAGGTGGCGCGCGACGTGGCGTTCATTCCGCTCTACTACTTCAGCGGGTTCATGGCTACCAAGACGAACATTAAGTTCCCGCCGCCGTCGGCCGCCGACTTCAACAACTCGGCCGTGCTCTACGACGTGCAGACGATCGAGAAAACGCGATAGTCACGACCGCTGTGGGACCCCGGGGGCATCCCCGGGGTCCCGAAGGCCCTTAGGTTGCATCGCGTCATTTTCCGCCGGCTGCTGATCTCGGTTCCCCTGTTGCTGCTGGTCAGCATTCTGTCTTTCTATATCCTGCGGTTGGCGCCCGGAGATCCTGTCCGCGTGTACCTCGCCATGCCGTTCGATCAGGCCTCGCCAGAATTGATTGCCAGGACACGCGCGGCGTTAGGGCTCGATAGGCCTCTGTATGCACAGTATCTTCGATGGTTGGGCGGCGCAGTCACTGGCAACCTGGGCAACTCGCTTATGACTCGGCGTCCGGTCAGCACGATCATCGGTGAGACGCTGCCCAATACCCTCCGGCTCATGGGATTCGCCCTGGCGATCGCCGTGACGCTCGGGGTCAGCCTTGGAATGCTCTCGGCGGTGCGGCCGGATTCAAAACTCGACCTGGCGCTGTCGATCACCACCTACGTCGGGAACTCGATCCCTGCTTTCTGGTCGGGTCTCATGCTGGTCTTCATCTTCGGGGTCTGGTTGAACTGGCTACCGACGGTCGGCATGGCGTCGCTGCAACATGCCGGTAATCCCCTGCTGGATCGGGCAGCGCACCTCGTGCTGCCGGTGGCGACGCTCGCGTTCCAGGACATCGTCGTGTGGCTTCGCTACCAGCGGAATAGCCTGCTTGAGGTCCTTGGGGAGGACTACATCCGGACGGCTCGGGCGAAAGGACTCTCTAATGTGACGGTCTTGCTGCGCCACGCCTGGAAGAACTCGCTGATCTCGGTCATTACCTTGCTGGGCTATACCCTTCCCCGTCTCCTCACCGGTGCCTACATTGTCGAGACCATCTTCTCGTGGCCTGGTATGGGCCGGCTCTCGGTGGATGCTATCTACCAGCGGGACTACCCCATCATCATGGCCCTGCTGCTCGTATCATCTACGCTGGTGGTGCTGGGCAATCTCCTCGCCGATGTCGGATACGCGCTGGCCGATCCACGGGTGCGCTATGAAGCCTGAGAGGGCTCTGGCATCGAACATTCGCCGAGCGCTCAACAGATTTGTCCGGCACCGTCGGGCCTTGTTCGGCGTCGTGATGTTGCTTGTGCTGGTTATCGCGACGTTCCCGATCCCGGTATTCCTCGACGTCGATCCCAACGCGATCGACCTCGCAGGCCGGCTCACCCCTCCGGGTGCGAGGCACCTGTTCGGCACGGACAATCTGGGCCGGGACTACCTCGCACGGTGTCTCTACGGAGGCAGGATTTCGCTAGGCGTTGGTTTTGTGGCCATGACAATCGCGGTGATGGTTGGCACCTCGGTCGGCGCCACTGCCGGCTATTTCGGCGCCGCCATCGACAGTTTTCTGATGCGCTCGGTGGATTTATTCATCTCCCTCCCTTTGTTCTTCATGATTCTCATCGCTCAAATGATCCTACGGCCGAGCATTGTCAACGTCATGATGATCATCGGGCTGACGACGTGGATGGGCGTGGCCCGGATTGTCCGCGGAGAGGTCCTGGCCCAGCGGTCACGCGACTATGTTACCGCAGCCCGGGCGCTGGGCAACTCGCCATCTAGGATCATCTTGAGGCACGTGCTACCCAACGTCGTCGGTCCTCTAACAGTCGTCGCCACGCTGAACGTCGCATCGGCAATCCTGGTAGAATCGGCGCTGTCGTTTCTGGGCCTTGGGGTGCAACCGCCGGAGGCTAGCTGGGGTAGCATGGTCAGCGGGGCCCAAACCCGCATGTTCCTCGCGCCCTGGGTAGCAATTTTCCCGGGGGTCATGCTTTCGCTGACCGTGGTGAGCTTCAACTTCATCGGCGACGGCCTGCGGGATGCGCTGGATCCCCGCACCGAGCGGCGGACGTAGAGGGCACATTTCGTAGACCACGCAGACAGGAGGCGTCATGTCGACAGCTACTGATCAGGCGCGCGCAAAGGCGTTGCACGAGCGAGCCATCGTGATGGATGTGACCTGCCCGCTGTTGAACAAACCGGAGTTTATCGACCGGTGGGTCGCCGGCGGAGTCACCGCCGCAGCCCCGTCCCTGGCCTCGACGCAGGACAGCCGCGAGGCAATGCGAGCGATCGCCACCTGGCTGCGACGCATTGAGGGCAGCGCAGACAGGTTTCGTCTGGTGACACGAGCCGACGACATCGTGGCGGCGAAGCGCGAAAAGCGGCTGGGCATCATCTTCCACTTTCAGGGCGCCGACCCGATCGAAGACGACCTGGGCCTGCTGCATGTGTATCATCGTCTCGGCGTGCGCATCATCCAGCTGACCTACAACCGGAAGAACCGGGTGGGCGATGGCTGCGAAGAGCGCACCGACGCGGGGTTGAGCAGGTATGGCGTGGCGCTCATTCGTGAGATGAACCGCCTGGGGATCGTGGTCGACTGTTCTCACACCGGCGTCCGGACAACGCTCGAGACCATGGAGATCTCGACCGCGCCCGTGGTCTTTACCCATGCGAACGCGCGCGCAGTACATCCCTCAGCGCGCAACCTCACCGACGAGCAGATCCGCGCGGTGGCCCGCACTGGCGGCGTGATCGGGATGGTGGGCTTTCCCGGGTTCGTGTCACCCAACCCGCGACCGACCATGGACCAGTTCATCCGGCATTTCGACTACATCGCCAGCCTGGTGGGTCCCCAACACCTTGGGCTGGGGCTGGACTATTTCGATGGCATGGTCGGAGTCGCCACCGATGCGGAAGCGCAGGCGGCGTATCAGGATGCGGTCGACCGCGGCGTGTGGGAACCTGCCAACTACCCGCCGCCGCCCTATCACTACCCGGCCGGGCTCGAAATGCCCGATGGGTTTCCGCGCCTGACCGAGGCGCTGGTGGCCCGCGGCTATGCGGACGCGGACATCGAAGGCATTCTGGGAGGGAACTTCCTCCGCGTCTTCCGGCAGGTCTGGCAGTAAGCCGATGACGGCTAGATGCGCCGAAACACCATTCCGCCGACGCTGAGTTCGAGGGCGCTCCCGTCTGGGCCGCAGCGCAGGATCGTGAGCGGCTCGCCGACACTCCGACCGGCCATGACGAGGAACCGGCCGTCGCCGAGCGGACGCAGCGGGATCCCTGCGCCGCCTTCGAGCGGCGACACCAGCCGCAACCCGGTGGGCCCATATTCGACGCGCATCTCCTGCCAGTGCCTGACGGCATAAGTGCCCAGCAGCGGCTTCCACTCCTGCGGCACCGGAGCGGCTGAGTATGAAGCCGCCCGCAAGGGCCTGACGGTGTTCACAACCTGCGTGAGTAGATCCGCCGCGATCGAGACGACGTTCATCGCCTGGTTGCTGTTCGCGTAGAGTGCCACAGCGGCTCTGTCCGGGACACTGACGAGCACCTGACAGCGGTTACCGATGTAGCCCCCGCCGTGGCCGGCGTAGACTCGTTCGCCGGCGCGGTGCAACCGCCAGCCCAGGCCGTACCCGACAGTCCAGGGCGGCGTGTCGGTGTCCAGGGAGTGCAGGCGATGCATCTCCTCGCGCGTATCCTCGGGCAGCAATGAGCCGGGCGTCCACTGCAGGCGCGCGAGCTTCAGGGTGTCCGCCGCGGTGGACGCCAGCATACCGCAGGCGTTCCAGGACTTCAGGTCCTGGTGGGGCGCTTGCTCGAACCGGCGTTCGTACGGAGGGATGGTGTGGCCAGGAGCGAAGCGCGCCTCCTGCTCCGGGCTGAGGGAGAACGTCGTGTCCGTCATCCCCAGGGGGCCGAGCAATCGCTCGGCGACGAAGACCTCGTACGGCATCCCCGACGCGTGCTCGATGACCAGGCCGAGCATGGAGACCGCGGCGTTCGAGTATTTCGTGTACCGCATCGGCGGCCCCACCACGCGCATCCGGGCGATCAGTGCGCGGAACTCCGCGTTGTCTGGAAAGACGCCGCTCTGCCAGACGTCCAGCAGGGCATTCGTCGGAATCCCGGAGCCGTGGCAGAGGATGTGCCGCAGCGTCACCCGCTCACTGCCGGGCTGGAAAAACTCGGGCAGGTACGTGCGCACGGGGACATCGAGGTCGAGTTTCCCTTCGTCCCGCAGCAACAGGATGGCGTGTGCGGTGAAGAGCTTCGTAATCGACCCGATGCGGTGGAGATGCCGCGGCGTCAGCCGGGTCAGCGGATCATACCGGGCGACGCCGGTCGCGTAGGTCCAGACGATGTCGCTGTCCACCAGAACGGCGACGTTGAGCCCCGGCGACGGCAGCGTGGTCAGCGCGCGATCCAGCGTATCGGCAAACAGGGGAAAGGTCGTGGCGTTCAGGCGCTCGACGAGCGACGTCATGCGGTTCCTCCGGCAGTAACGCGCGTGGGGATACGAAACGCAGTGCTGGAGCCGGCGAGGGGATTCGAACCCCTGACCTGCGCATCACGAGTGCTATTCTGGAAAGTCTCCAGCGCACTGTCAAGTTGCCCATAGCCCCGGAGGGAACCGCGTCTTGGCCGTCAGGAACCCTTGCCCGACTCAGACTGTGCCGAGCGTCACCCCTTGGGCACGTAGTCGAAGAACCGCTCTGTCATTCCGCCAGCCGTCCACACTGCTCGGAGCCGTGTGCGCCGCTCAGCGCGCCGCAACGTCGACAGGAGCGACCGGTTCAGGTCCCGAGCGCTCTCACCGACCAATTCGGCCTCGACGTGGAACCCACCCGGGACAGCCGTGATCGCGGCCGCACCGACCACGCTCTCCAAGACGGCCCGGATCTTCCGCGGGTCGTCGCTGCTCACGTCGGCAACTAGCCGGAATTTCTTCCCCATGGTCCACCCAATTCTCAAGCGTTCAGCGCACCTGCGTGGAATCCAGCGGCAGCCGTTCGCTGTCAGGTACAGTATACTGATCTCGGCAGCCTCGTCTGAGACGCAGGACGAACTGCGTTCATCGAGGTCGTGGGTATCGCAGAAATGCCCGCGCGATCGTGCGTCCCCGAATTTCAGCCGCGGGAGCGCGCGGGACTTGAGTTCTCCGGCGAATCCGGCTGGAGCGCGAGATGGTATCATTCCGCGCCGTGGATGACTCCGAAAGGGGGAGAGAGGATGAGGAAGGTCGCCATCGCGGTGTCCCTGCTCCTGTTGGCTGTTGTTGGGACCACGCCCACGTACTCGGCACCGGCTCAGGAGATCACCTTCACGTCCACACAGCTCAATCCCGTGCAGGAGCAGGAGTGGGCGCGTACCACCCTGCTGAAAGGGTTTGAGGACGAGGCCGGCATCCGCGTCAGGTTCGTCGCCGACACCGCCGGGCCGTACATCGACCGGCTGCTGGCCGAGGCGAAGGCAGGTCGGGGGTCGGTCGACGTCACCGGAACCTTGCACGGCGACTTCCCGCTGCTCGTGGCCGAGGGCGCCGTCAGCGACGTAGCACCGATGTTGAAGTCACTGGAGGCCCGCAAGGACCGCACCTTCATCCCGGACCTGGTGAAGTCAGGCCAGATCGGTGGCATTCAGTCGTTCGTGCCCTGGATGCAGGCGACCTACCTGATCGCCGCCAACAAGCAGGCGATGCAGTATTTCCCGAAGGGGAGCAATCCGATGGCCATGACGTACGACGATCTGCTCCAGTGGGGCGAGAACATCAAGGCGGCCACGGGGCAGCGGCGCATCGGATTCCCCGCGGGACCCACCGGCTTGTATGGGCGCTTCCTCCATGGGTATGCCTACCCATCGTTCACCGGCTCTCAGGTGAAGAAGTTCAAGTCCGCCGACGCGGTCGGGATGTGGCGGTATCTCCGCCGGCTGTGGGGAGTCAGCCATCCCTCGTCGTTCCTCTACAGCTTCATGAGCGAGCCGCTGCTGCTCGGTGAAGTGTGGGTGGCCTGGGATCATGTGGCGCGTCTGCTGCCCGCTCTGCGCGAGAGGCCCAACGACTTCGTCGTCCTGCCGTCGCCGGCGGGACCGAAGGGCCGCTCGTTCCTCGCGGTCATCGCCGGCCTGGGCATTCCGAAGAACTCTCCAAACCCCGAGGGGGGTGAGCGGCTGATCGAGTACCTGACGCGGCCGCGCACTGAGGTCATGACGCTCCAGGGTGTCGCGTTCTTCCCGGTGATCCGCGAAGCCAGCGGCGTGGTGCCGTCGGGCGGGCTGAAGGTCATGACTGACGGCGTAACGGCGCAAGCGACCGCGCGCGACGCGCGCCAGGCCCTGCTGCCGATCGGCCTCGGGGCGCGATCAGGTGAGTTCGTGCCGCTCTACGTGGACACGTTCCGCGACATCGCCGTCCAGGGCAAGAACATTGAGGATGTCCTGGCAGGGCAGGCCAAGAAGCTGGAGGAACTCTACCGCGCGATGAATGCGGTCTGTCCGCCGCCTGATCCGGCCGAGCGGCCGTGCAAGCCGGATTGAGCAGCCGGCAACGACCGGGGGAGACCGCAACGGTCTCCCCCATTTGCATATGAGCGTCGACGAACGCGTCGAGGCTGAAGTCCGGCGGGCCAGGATCGACTGGCTGCCGTACGCGCTGCTGCTTCCTACAATCCTCTTCCTGATTGCGTTCTTCTTGTACCCCATGGTGCAGACGATCACGTTCAGCCTCCGGGACCCCGGCGGTGGATTCACGCTGCGCCACTTCCAGGCGCTGGTCGCCGACAACTACTTTGCCGAAGCCCTGCGCAACAGCTTCCTCTTGACCGCCATCGTCATCCCGCTGCAGCTTGTCGTCGCGCTGGCGATCGCGCTGCTGGTGAACACTCGGTTTCGCGGTCACGCCTGGTTCCTGTACATTTGCGCCATCCCGCTGGGCATCTCCGACCTGGCCGCGGGGCTGATCTGGCTCTCCATCTTCACTGAGCGCGGCTACCTCAACGCGTTCCTGCAGCGGGTGGGTCTGGTGCAGCAACCGATCACATTCCTGACCTTCGAACGCCCGCTGTGGCTGTATGGAGCGATCGTGACCACGGAGGTCTGGCGCGCGACCGCGATCGTCATGGTCATCCTGGTCGCGGGCCTGCAACTGATCCCGAAGGACTACTTCGAGACGGCGGACGTCTTTGGCGCCACCGGATGGCGCAAACTGCGCCATGTGACGCTCCCGCTGCTCCGACCGACGATCCAGACTGCCCTGATCATCCGGACGATCCTGGCCTTCCAACTGTTTGCCACCGTGATTACGATGGCGGGCCGGATCGTACCCGTGCTGGCCGGCGAGGTCTTCTTCCAGTACCAGGTGTATCGCAACCCTCAATTGGCCACGGCCTACGCCGTGATGCTCACGGCGATCTCGATGGCGATCACCGGCCTCTATCTGTGGCTGCTGCGAACCCGGGCCGGGGAGCTCGGACGCGGATGACCCCGGCGGCGCGGCGGGCGCTCATCGCGGTCCTCATCGTCCTGATTGTCGCGTGGGTCCTGGCGCCCCTGGTGCTGATCGCGCTGGCCAGCTTGACCGGCCGGTCACAGCTCTACGCCTGGCCGCGGCCGCTCCTGCCAGCTCCCTGGTCGCTGGAGACGATGCGGTTCTTCTTCCGGGCCCAGGACGTGCTGCGCTCGACCAGGGACAGCCTCTCAATCGCCGGGCTGACCATCCTGCTCTCGGTGCTGATCGGCGCGCCGGCAGGCTATGCGCTGTCGCGGTTTCACTTCCCGGGGAAAGAAGGCTTCCGCATGGCGATCCTGATCAGCAGGATGTTCCCGGCCACGGTTCTCGCCGTACCGCTCGCGGTGATGTTCATCAACTGGGGGCTGTACGATACGCTGCTGGGCGTGGCGCTCGTGCACACGGCGCTGGCGCTGCCGTTCGCCATCATCATCATCACAAGCGTCTTCGAAGGGGTGCCGTTTGAGCTCGAGGAAGCCGCCATGACGCTGGGGTGCAGCCGCCTCCGGGCGTTCAGCAGGATCGCGCTGCCGATCGCGCTGCCCGGCCTGGCTGCCGCCGCGATCTTCACGTTTGTGCTGTCGTGGAACGAAGTCTTCGCCGCCACGATTCTGACGGTGCGGAACCGGACCCTGCCCGCGCTGGTCATGAGCGCGGTCGGCGGGCTGGGCAGCGGGGCGCCGCTGGATTACCGGTTCGCCGCGGGCTTCTTCATGGTCATCCCGGCCCTGATCATCATTCTCATCATCCGCCGGTATCTGCTGACGCTGTGGGGCATTACCGTGCGCTGAGATGGCCGCGATTCGCCTGGAGCGGCTGCGCAAGGCCTTCGGGAAGGTCACCGCGGTGAGCGATGTGTCGCTGGAGATTGGGGACGGGGAGTTCATGGTCCTGCTCGGGCCCAGCGGCTGCGGCAAGACGACCATCCTGCGGTGTCTAGCCGGCCTCGAGCGCGTGGATCGAGGCCGGGTGCTCATCGGGGAACGGGACGTGACCGAGTGGCCTCCCGCCAGGCGCAATATCGCCATGGTGTTCCAGAGTTACGCGGTGTTTCCGCACATGACGGTGTTCGATAACATCGCGTTTGGGCTCCGGATGCGCGGTGCCCCATCGTCTGAGGTCCGTGACCGGGTCGAGCAGGGCGCCGCGTTGCTCCAGATCGACCATCTCCTCGGCCGGTTCCCCGCGCAGCTCTCCGGAGGGCAGCGCCAGCGGGTCGCCGTGGCGCGGGCGATTGTCATGCGGCCGCAAGTCTTGCTGATGGACGAGCCGTTGTCCAACCTCGATGCCCTGCTGCGGCTACAGATGCGCGCCGAACTCAAGCGCCTGCACCATGAGGTCCGATCGACGACCGTCTATGTCACCCACGATCAAGTCGAGGCGCTCAGCCTGGGGGACCGCATCGCCATCATGCGGGATGGGAAGATCGTCCAGTGCGACACCCCGGAGCAGATCTACGACCGGCCGGCCACCC
>JBGPLF010000136.1:0-11035 GCA_041486265.1 bacterium | reverse complement strand
GTTCTCGGCCTGCGCGACCGTCGCCGAAGAGCCGGCAATGCTACCCTTGAGATCCTCGAGCGCCGTACGGATCGTCTTCGCCGCTTTCCCGCCGGAGGTGTCCCCGGCGTGGCAGTTGGCGCAGACCGCGGGCGGCGCGGCGCCCACCATCTCATCCGACGGCCGGAGGATCCGGTGGTTGCTGTGACAGACCGTGCACTGCGGGTAACCTGCGGCCGCATACGCCGCCTTGTGCGGGCTGCGGGCGAAGAGGTCCCGCTGCGAACTGTGGCACTGGGCGCAGACGTTGGCGACCGACGAGACGCCGGGCGGCACGGCACCGTGGTTACCGTGGCAGTCGTTGCAGGCGGGCGCCTGCTTGCTCCCCCGCGTGAGCAGGGCCTCGCCGTGCACGCTCGACTGGTAGTCCTCGTATTGCGTGGTCTTGATGCCGTAGGGCTGCATGTACGCGGCGTCGGCGTGGCAGCGCGCACAGGTGGCCGGCACGTTGGACCGGAACACCGGCGACTTGCTGTCGGAGACCGCCAGGATCGGATGCACGCCGTGGCAGCTCGTGCAGGTCGCGACCCGGGTGTCGCCCTTCAACAACTTCTGACCGTGCACGCTGGTGAGGAACCGGGCGACCTCATCGGTGCGGATCGACGGGTTGAACCGGCGCATGATCTCGGGCTTGCTGTGACAGGCGCCGCAGAGTTCGGGGAGCTGCGCGGGTTTCGGCTTTCCCACGAAGCCCTTCTTGGGATCCATCGCCTCCATCCCCGGCGCCCGGGAGTCGCCACCGTGGCAGGCGCTGCACGAGAATCCACGCTTCACATGAATGTCGTCGGCGATGTGCAGCGCCGGCGCGGCCAGGCGTCCTGCCAGATTGCGATGGCACTCGATGCAATTGTCGGGCTGGGCCGGTTGAGGCACTGCCGGGGGGGCCGGAGCCGGAGATCGCGCCGGAGCCGGGGAGGGTGCAGCGGCCGGCGACGGCGTCGGAGCCGCGGCCTGTCCCGGAAACACGAGCCACAGCAACCCGAGCAGCCCTGCCGCCATCACGATGATCGCCGACCGGCTATCTCGTCGCATCGGCCGCCTATATCACCCGGTATCCTACGAACGTCAGGACGATCATGTACAGGATCGCGAGGACGCCGACGATGAGCGCGAGGCGCCGGGCGCGGACCTTCTGGTCGTCACGGTCCAGCAGCGGGACGGCCAGCAGCACGAGGGCGGCGGCCATGAACCCGATGATCCCGAGCCGCTCGCCCTCGATGCCGAACACATGCGACGGGATGAGCCGCAGGGTCTGGAACATGAACACGAAGTACCACTCCGGCTTGATGCCCGCCGGGGCTGACGCCAGCGGATCGGCCTTTTCGCCCACCGGCCACGGCAGCACGACCGCGAGCGTGGCCAGCACCCCGAGGGCCACAACCCACACGACCGCCTCGCGGAGGACGAACTGGGGCACGAAGGCGAACGACCGGCCCGGCGTCCTCTCGTCGGGACGGCTCATCCCGTGTAGCTGCACGAGAAACAGATGGAGCCCCAGGATGATCGTGGTCAGCGCCGGCAGGATGGCGACATGGATGCCGAAGAAACGGCTCAGGGTGGACTCCGTGACGTCTTCGCCTCCGCGGAGCAGCACGAGGAGAAAGTGGCCCACGAGGGGTACTCCGCCCACGATCTCGGTCCCGACTTTCGTGGCGAAATACGCGAGTGTATTCCAGGGCAGCAGGTAGCCCGTGAAGCCGAAGGTCATGGTGAGGAAGAGCAGGAGCGCGCCTGACATCCAGGTGAGTTCACGAGGGCGCCGGTATGCCCGGACGAAGAACGAGCCGAACATGTGGGCGAACACCCAGAAGATCATCAGGTTGGCGGCCCAACTGTGCACCGACCGCACGAGCCAGCCGAAGGGCACCTTGGCCATGATGAACCGGACGCTCTCGTGCGCGGCCTCGGCGGTCGGCCGATAGTACATCAGCAGCAGGAGTCCAGTCGTTACCTGGACCACAAATAGGAAGAGCGTGATCCCCCCGAAGTAGTAGACGTACCAGTGGCGGTTGGCCGGGACAGTCTTGTGGCGCAGGAAGCTGTCGGCGGCGCGCCACCTGAGCCGATCTTCGAGCCAGTCGGACAGACCCATCGGCGCGCTAGGCTGGCCGCGTGACCACGATGTCGGACCCCTTGACGGCGACGCTGAACTCCGCCAGCGGACGGGGCGGCGGGCCCGCCAGCACCTGCCCGCTCTGGGGATCGTAGTGACCGTCGTGGCAGGCGCACCAGATATGACCGAGATCCCCCCGGAACTGCACGGTGCAGGCCAGGTGGGTGCACACCGCGGTGAAGGCCTTGTAGGTGCCTTGGGCCGTGTGTACGAGGATCGCCGGCTTGTTACCGAAAAGAAAGACCTTGCCCGAGTTGGGCTGCAGTTCATCGACCTTCGCAGCCACAATGCTCCCGGCGGCAACTTCTGCGACCTTGGGAGGGATCAGATAGCGAACAAGGGGATACAGCACGGTGCCGGTGAGAGCTGCAAGACCGGCTCCGAGCAAATAGTCGGCCAATGACCTGCGAGTGACCCGCGGCGGAACTTTCGCCACCCGAACTCCCTGGAAGAACTAGCCCTTTGCGAGTATCTTACTTGCCGACGAGCATACCTTCCTGCCGAGACGCGTAGCAATCGGGCCTTCACCGGATAAACAGGAGCAGTTTCGCTCAACCGGCCGAAAAGGTGTGGAGATCGGGCCGAAACGTTTCAGGAGGTCTTGGGCCCAGCCGGGCCGGTACGATCGCTCCCACCGGACGCGTCTGCTGCGGGTTCATCTGCGGCAGGCACCTTTGCCGCGGGCGCAGCCACATCAGGGGCATCTGCGGCAGGCACCTTTGCCGCGGGCGCAGCCACATCAGGGGCATCTGCGGTGGGCGCTTCTGCCGTGGGCGCATCGGCCACAGGAGCAGCTGCGGGCGGCGCGCCGGTCGCGGGTGCAACATCGGCGGGTGCAACATCGGCGGGTGCAACCTCTGCTGGTGCGACTGCTGCTGCTGCGACTGCTGCTGCAACTTCCGCAGCTGCAACCTCCGCTGGTGCAACTTCCGCTGGTGCAACTTCCGCAAGCGGAAGCAGCAGGCCGGCCTGCGTGAGTTCCTCAAACTCCCCCCGGTGCTCGTGCTCCATGCGCTCAAGCGGGATCTTGCCGGTAAACATCGCCGGATCCATCGGAAAAATGTCGGGACGGAAGTGGGCGTTGTAGAAGTGCCAGACGATGACGGCAAACAGCGCCAGCAGGGCTTCGCCCCCATGGGCGACCCGAGAGGCCGGGATGACCACGCCGGGAATCCACCGCGTGACAACAGCCGGATACCACATGATAACGCCGGTCGCGGCCATGAGCACGGTGCCCCACAGCACGGCCCAGTATTCAAACTTCTGACGGTAGTCAAACCGGCCAATCGGCGGGCGCTCGCGGCTGAGACCGGCCAAGAACTTGATGTCCCCGATCAGTTCATGGAGGTCTCTGGGCGACAGCCCCATGTCGTGACGCCGCACGGGTCGATTGCGCGTGGCCACCACTACCGCGAGATGATAGATCCCGAGGGTGATGAGCAGGACTGCGGCGGTTCGATGGATGAAACGTGCTCGGCCAATACCTCCCAACACGGTAATGAGCCGCGCGGCCCACGCCGTGGATGAGTACTTCTGGGGCAGTCCCGTCAGCGCCAGGAGGTTGAACAGGAGCAGTAGCACGAAGTGCTCGGCGCGCTGCGCCAGCGAGAAGCGCTCGACCTCGGGCCCGGGGCCGCGCCTCATCCCCCGGATCCTCCCAACTTCGTAACAGCCCAGTGCCACAGGTCCAGCGCCGTGAGGAGCACGAGGAACCCGACGACGGTTGGGATGAGAATCAGGTAGAAAAGCTGCACGAGATAGACGAGCGCCGAGTGCTGCGGGCTCGGGACGCGGTGCTCAGTCCAGGCCGTGGTGAAGAACCGGCCGGCCGAGGCGTGACACTTCCGGCAGGTCGTCAGAACGTTGGCCGGCGCCACCGGCGAGGTGGGATCCTCCACCCGCTTCACCGTGTGGGCCGTGTGGCAGTCGTAGCAGACGGCGGCCGGTGACGGGCTCATCGGCTGGACGATACGGTACAACCGGGTGGTCACCCCATGGAACTCCTGGGTGTAGGCCTGGTAGACGGTCCGCAGACCGTACCGCCGCATGATGGCCGCGTCGGCGTGACAGTTGCCGCAGACCTCAGGGATGTTGTTGCGGAAGGCGGCGGTCTTGGGGTGGATCACTGCGTGCGCGGTGTGGCATGAGGTGCAGATGGGCACATCCCCCAGGCCCATCTGCACTCCCTGACCGTGGATGCTGCCGTCGAAGGCCTTCTTTTGGTCAGGATGGCAGGAGGCGCAGACTTGCATTGCCCCGACCCGATAGGCCCGGGCGGAGTTCGCCGTCAGGGGAGGATGAGGATAGCCGGTGTGCTTCGTGTGGCAGGTGGTGCAGGTGAATTCAGCGTGAACGGACGCAGCGAACTTCTTGGGGTCGATCGTGACGTCGAGCTCTCCGCCGCGGGGGAAACTGACCTTCGTGCCCCCTACCTGGTGGCAGCTGAGGCAGAGCTCGTTCCCCTGTGCGAGCCCCGGCGAGGGGAAGACCAGCAACCATGCCACAACGACCAGAATCAGCCAGGACACTCAGGCCCCCTGCCGAATGCGTCAGGCCCAGAGTAGCCAATGGACCCTTCCACGACAATAGGGGGCATCGTACCGTGTCGCTATCGGGCCGCTGCCTGATTCCAGCGGCGGCCCCATCCTGGTCCGGGTCTACCCCGGACCAGGACCCATCGGGGTCAGCGGCCTAGCGGCCGTAGAGCACGACGTATGTCGCGTAGACGCCAGCGCTCGTCAGCGTGACGCCCAGCAACATGATCGTGCCGTTGACCAGCTTCCAGAACCCGCCGCCCGAGCTCTGCCGGAGCCGGCGGACACAGAGCACGACCAGGAACGTCCCTACCGCAACCAGCGACCAGAACACCAGGAACGCCAGCGCGAGTCCAATTGGATTCATCGTACTCCCTCCCTCTCAGGCGGCCTGAGGCGTCAGGCGGCCTTCAATGACCTCAACCAGGTCTCGGACCGTGGCGGTGGAGACTCGACGCGCTTCCAGCACGAGCACCGCCTCGTCCACCAGATCCATCGCCACGACCTTCGTGCGGTCCCCGACCTCGATCAACTTGACGACCACGTCAGGGTGCTGCTCTTCAGTCTCACGATCGACCAGGACGGCATCGGGCTGGTGCATCTCCACGCTCCGGAGCGCCGCCGACGCGGTCCGCGCGATTCCGAACACCTCGAACCCTTCCCGGTATGCGAGGCTCCGCATCGCCCGAACGAACGCCGGGCTTGACGACCAGATCAGGACTCGGCAGCTCTTCGTCATCGTCGTGGCCGCTTCTGTCTTGACCATAGACCCCGGCGTGAACCAATCCAATCGTTGCTTGGAAGCATGTGGCGCGGGTACTTCGGGGCATGGCTGGGGCGGCCCATTTGAGCGACCACGGCCAGGCGGACTGGGGCCGTCGGGTCAGCCGGGCCTAGTCCGTTCGGACTATGGGCAGGACGCTCAGGACTCGGGTGGGGCGATCAGGCCTTCGCGGAGGGCGTACATCACCGCCTGCACGCGGTTTTGAAGGTGCAACTTTTCAAGGATGTTGCGCAGGTGATTCTTGACGGTGTTCTCCGAAATCTGGAGGTGCCGGGCGATCTCCTTGTTTGCGTCGCCCCTGGCGACCAGCTCCAGAACCTGCCGTTCGCGCTGGGTCAGAGCCGGGCCCGGCCTGGTGGCCGGCGCGCTGAACTCCCGCAGGATCTTGCTCGCCATCGGCGGCGCCAGCGGCGCCTCGCCACGCTGCGCCTGATGGATGCAGGCGATCAGGTCTTCGGGGTCGATGTTCTTCAACAGATAGCCCTGCGCCCCGTTCTTGAGGGCCGCGAATAGATCGTCATCATCTTCCGAAACCGTCAGGATGACGATCCGGACATAGGGCATCTCTTCCTTGATGCGCCGCGTGGCTTCCAGGCCGTTGAGCCCGGGCATGCGGACGTCCATCAGGATGACGTCATGCATCAACTCACGCGCGCGGTCGATCGCCTCCTGCCCGCTTGAGGCTTCGCCCACGACCTCGATGTCGTCGCGGCCCGCCAGGAGGCTCGCGAGCCCGCGGCGGAAGAGCGCGTGGTCGTCGGCCAGCAGCACCCGGACTTTGTCCATCCTAATCGCTCCCCGACTCCGCTCGCGGCTGTTGCCGTGATCCGGGATCAGACCACCGGCACGATCAGCGCGATGGCCGTCCCCTTCCCCGGCTCTGAGGTGACCTCGACCGTGCCGCCGATACTCTCGGCGCGCTCACGCATCGTCTCCAGCCCGAACCGCGCTCCGGCCGCCGTCTGCACGGCCGCGACGTCAAACCCGCAGCCATCGTCGCGCACCCGCACCGCCAGATGGCCGTCCTCCACCCCCAGGCTCACCGTCACGCCGCGGGCCTGCGCGTGCTTCCGGACGTTGGTCAGCGCCTCCTGCACGATGCGCGTCACCTGCACTGCCGCCAGCGCGGGCAGCGGCGGCACCGGGCCGCGTACCTCGAAGGCGACGGGAAGCTTCACCTGATCACGGAACCGGGCAATCTGCACCCGCAGCGCGGCTTCGAGATCCTCCCGCGCGCCCGAGGCCCGCAGGCCCAGGATAGCATGCCGTACCTCGTCGTAGGCCTCGCGGATCGTCATCCGCATCTGGACCAGCTCTTCCTCAGCCTCTCGCGTCCTGCCGGCGGCGATGAGATCCTCAACGAGCTTGGCCTTGAGGTTCAGGAACCCCAGACTCTGCCCGAGGCTGTCGTGCATCTCCCGGCCCAGGCGGTCGCGCTCCTCCAGAATGGCCAAGCTCTGCACCTGCTCGTAGAGCCGCGCGTTTTCGATGGCAATGGCGGCCTGATTGGCCATCCGGGTCAGCAGGCGGACGTCGTCGTCGGAGGTCGGCCGGATCCGTCGAAAGGCCACGACCAGCGCGCCGACTGTGCGCCCCCGCGTGGAGATCGGAACCGCGATGTGGGTCTGCAGCCCTTCCTGCCTGACAATCGCGTCGAGCTCGTGTGTAATGCGCGCGTCGGTGAGATAGTCGTCCACCACGATGGCCCGACCGGTCAGGACCACATGCCCTGCCAGGCTCTGACCGGAGCCGAGCTCTACGCCCATCATCGCCTCGCCGCGCAGCCCGCTTGCGGCGCGCACAACGAGTCGCGCGCGCGCTTCGTCGAGCAGGCTTAACATCGCGGCATCCGCGCCGAGCAGTTCCCGCGCACTGCCCACGACCAGGTCGAGAACCCGGCTGACATCGGAGAGGACGGTGATCTCTGTGCCGAGCCGGTACAGGGTCTCGGCCTCGCGACGCCTGGTCGCCGTCTCCTGGAACAGTCGGGCGTTCTCCACCGCCACCCCGACCTGCTGGGCGACGGTCAAAACGAGAGTGACCTCGCTCTTGCCGTACCGGCTGCCCGGCCGCCCGAGAATGGTCAACTCACCGAGGAGCCGGTCCTTGGCGCGCAACGGGACCTTGATGAAGGGCCGGGCGGATCCTCCATCCGGGAAGGAGACGTCGCCCGCGGCGACCGCCCCGGGCTCGAATCCCTTGACGCGCTCGATATCGGCGCCCACCGCACCGCGGGTGACCATGGTCGCCGGTTCGCTGGGGGCCTCGGGGAGGAGCGTGATCCCTCCCCCCTCCCCACCAACCAGGTCGAGCACGCGATCCACGGTCGCCTCGAGAATCGTGGGAAGATCCAGCGAACTCGTCACCGTGGAGGCGATCGCGTTGAGCGCCGCGAGTTCGCGCGAGCGGCGTTCGAGTTCCTGGGTACGGACCGCGACCCGGTCCTCCAACGTCCGGCTCCAGGTCTCGGCCGCGGCGCGCGCGTCCTGGACGGCGGCAAGCGCCTCCTGCTGCGCGGCGAGTCGCGCCTCGGTGGCCTGAGACAGACGCCGGGACGCCTCCAGTTCGAAGACGCGCAGGACGCGCAGGGTCAGCACGGCGATAAGTACCGCGATGCCGGCCCGGAAGAGCTGGGGGGGCACGCCGACCACGGAGAGGAACGAATCATAGTTCAGCACCGCGGCCGGAAAGAGCGGCGCCGGCGGCACGATCAAACCGGCCATCATCGCGTTGGCGACGAAGGCCAGCCCCGTCCACCGGCAGTCGCGCGCGATCAGGGGGTAGCCCAGGCCGGTCAGCCGGCGGCCCTCCATCCAGAAGCCCGCGGCGGCCAGCAGCGATCCCGGCAGATATATCAGGTAACGAAGCCAGACGTCGGCCAGCACCGTGGCCGGCGCGAAGGCCATCGGCACACCGCCCGCGTCCAGCGGCGGCGCCACCGCGTGGCACCGCAGGCACGATGGCGTCCGTGCCACCTCCTCGACCGCCACGGGCGCGAGATGCGGCAGGACCGCCCAGTTGAGCGTCCAGAAGACGATGAGGAGCACAGGCAACCAGCGGATCACGGAGATCCGCGGCTGGATCGACGCGATGACATCCGCCCCGAACTGGGCCAGCGCCATCGTAGAGAGCGCGAACAGGACCAGCCGAAGAATGCGAAACGCGAACGCGGCGGCGTGCGGCGCGCCGGGAAGGATCAACCACATGTCGATCCACTCCACCAGCCCGTGCAGCAGGCCGAACGCCGCGAGGTATCGCAGCGGACGGCTGAGCAGCAACTCGCTGGGCCGGCGCGACTCCAGCGCGATCGCCAGGCCCATCGCGAAGAAGGCCAGACCGTAGATGAAGAAGACGAACGCCAGCCGCTCCATCTCTCTATAAACCTACTGTGCCCCGTTCGTCCATTCGTCGGGTCACGGCCCGATGGGCCCGGCGGCGGGTTCCCCTGCCGTGAGGGCAGGGTTTCGCGGCAAAGCGCGGAAGATTAGGTGCCAGTGGCGCGCGACCACGCGCCTGGGCACGATTTCGCCGGACTGTGAACGAGGTGTGTAGTTGAAACGGCTGCTGGCGTGGCTGCGCACGCTGGAGGCACGGGTGCGCTCGTGGCCGCGACCGCTGGCGGCTGCGGCGATCGTCCTCGGTCTGGGGGTGATCACCGCGGGGCTCTATTCGGTCATCCACACGTACGACTACGCGATGAACGACCCCGGGTTCTGCCGCTCGTGCCACACCATGGAAGACGCCTGGACGCGCTGGCAGACGAGCGAGCACCGCAAGGTCGCCTGCCACAATTGCCATGAGGCCAGCATCCTGGAGAGCACCCGCCAGGTCATCACCTTCGTGATCCGGCAGCCCCAGCGGGTCGGCAAGCACGCCGTGGTGCCGAAGGCCGTCTGCGCCCGATGCCACGAGAGCGGCGACCCGCGATGGCTGCAGGTCGCGGCGACGGCCGGACATACGGTCCACGAGCAGCAGCGCAACATCGAGTGCGTAGTCTGCCATACGCCGGGCATCCACCGATTCATGCCGCCGACCGCCGTATGCGGTAACTGCCATGTGGCCCAGACGCGTGGAGAGCGGGTGGTGAAGATTCGGGCGATGGCGGACATGCACTGCACCCAGTGCCACGAGTTCCTGCGCCCCAACAGCCCGCTGCGGCCGACGCGTCAGACCTGTCTGGAATGCCACCGGTTGATCCCCAGCCAGGTCGGGATGTGGCCGGCAAACGCGCCGATGCAGTTCCCCTGCGGCCAGTGCCACAAGCCGCACGAACAGAGCAAACCGGTAGTCGTGTGCACCTCGTGCCACGAGAAGCCGCGGGCCGACATGCACCCCGCCTCGGTGCTCTCGTCCACTCCCTGCACCGTCTGCCACATCCCCCATCGCTGGAAGGTCACGCAGTAGACCAGCCGGCAGGCGAGGCGGCGCGCGACGGGACCGGCCGCAACGTCGTTCAGACCATCGGCACGCGGAGCAGCAGGCGTCCCTCGATGCGCTCAAGGATATCGTTCAGGGTCGGACCGGTGATCGTCAGCCCGTGGTTGCGCAGGCCGATCACCGCCCGGTTGGGATTGGGGCTGTCCGCAACCAATTGCGCCACGGCCTGTGCCAGCTGCAGGGTGCCACAGGGATACTGGACCTGCGTCGAGGGCACGCCGTCCATCCACGCGTGGACATGGATGATCGCGCCGATGCTCGGGTGAGCCGTGTAGATCATCCAGTGTTCGATGGCGTCCACCGACACGCGCCGGGGCTCGATCGTCGGCGGCACGCTCAGCAGGATGAGGTTGCGTTCGGGATCGTACCCCTTCACCATCAGCATGTCCCGCCCGATGTCCTTCATCGCGCCCTTGTTGACGCCGCTTGCGCTCATCCAGAACCGATGGGCGTCCTTGCGCACGCTCAGGTTGCCGTAGGAGAGCCCGCCGATCCCAAACAGCCGCCGCACGTGGGCGAGATCGCGGGGACCCAGCAGGTCCTCGATCGGAAACGGCGTGGGCAGCAGGTGGAGCGCGTCCAGCCGTCGCCCGGCCGCGGCCAGGCCCTCCGTCAGTTCATCCCCGTCCCACACCTCCGGCTCCAGGTCGGCGTGGAACTCATTGTTGATGACCAGCTGCGCCGAAGCCAGGGGATAGAGCCGCTCGAAGATCTGGTTGAAGAAGGCCTGGTCGTCCTGCTCCTGTATGGTGAAGTACCCTTGTTCGAGCGTGACGACATACGCGCGGGACGGCTGCTGGTCGGAGGTCAGGTACAGCAGCATGTTGGCCAGGGCACGGACGAGGTGCGGGTAGAGGGCCGGCAGCACAGCGCCCTCCGGTGTGGGCCCCTCGAAAATGGCCACCACGAAGGTGGCCTGGGCGCGCCGCCGGAATGGTCTCGGGGCATCCCGGTCCGCGACGTGGAGGACGATCCTGGGAGCACGGTCCGGTCCGGTCTCCTCAAGACCGCGCCCAGACAACGTGCGGCGCAGCCCCTCGACGAACCACCGCTGCTGGGGGGTTCGCGGATGTCCGGAGCAGGCAAACGTCATGGCGCTATCTCCCATGGGATCTACGGTTCAATCAG
>JBGPLF010000135.1:0-11053 GCA_041486265.1 bacterium | reverse complement strand
CTCCGCCGGCTGCGCGGGTACCGGGCGCTTCCGCAATTGAGAGCGGCCCTGAAAGAGACACTCACGCAGGCGAAGGAGGTGATGGCGGCGTAATGAGCGCTGGGCTGCTCCCGAATTTCAACGAGAATCGGGACACTCTCGGTCCAGGCGATGGGAGTACAAATACAAGGCCGCCGGGACCAGGCGGCGGTTGACCGGGTCGGCTGCAAGGCCGAACAACTCCAGTGTCGGGCGTGCCGACGCAGAAACAGGGGGCGTGACGCCCAATGGATATCGCGAAGAAGCCGCTCTACTTTGAAGACCTCGCGGTCGGCATGCGGTTTGAGACATCTCGCCGGACCATTACGGAGACGGACCTGGTGAACTTCTCCGGCGTCTCGGGCGATTTCAACCCGCTGCACACTGACGAGGAATTTGCCCGCTCGACCTTCTATGGCCGGCGCATCGCCCATGGGGCGTTGGTGCTGTCCATCGCCACCGGGCTGCGCCAGCGCACCGGGGTCTTCGAAGGCACGCTAATTGCGTTCCTGGAAATCCGATCGTGGCGATTTCTCAAGCCGGTCTTCATCGCGGATACCATGCGTGTGATCACGGAGATCCGTGAGCTCCGGGAGACCTCGAAACCCGAGCACGGCGTGATGGTGCAGCATGTCCAGGTGCTGAATCAGCGCGACGAGATCGTAGAGCAAGGAGAATTCGTCGGCCTGATCCGCCGGCGAGGGGCTTAGCGCGACCACTCACGGTCTTAGTGAGTGCTAGAATTCCATAATACTGTCTAGACCGCGCTTGAGACCGACAAACGAGCCGACCCGGCGGATGGCCAGGAGAGCTCCCTCAACGTAGGGTTCAGGGCTACTGCCTGCTTCATAGCGAATGATCAACTTCTGATCCGGGACTCCGAAAATCACTTCGGCCGAAATCATGTACCCTGGCAGACGAACGGAATGGACCTGCGTACCGTGCAGGGTGGCACCCCGGCTCTCTTTGGGGCCCTGGGTCTGGTCAATCGGAATGGCGATCTGTGGGCTGCGGATTTTTGAGAGCCTGTAGGCTAACTCCCGCGTGGTGCCGCTTGGAGCGTCAATTTTCCCCGCGTCCGCATAATCCATGATTTCCCACTGAGGGAGATGTCTGGCGGCAAGTTCCGCACACTTCTGCATCACGACACTCGCGATCGAAAAGTTCCCAACCGCGAGGACACCGACGTGGTGTTGGAGGGCCAAGCCGCCGAGCTCTTCCAGGTCGTGGTCCGACAAGCCCGACGTCCCAATCACCACGTGCGCTCCCCGTTGAATGGCCGTGCTCACGTTTACCTTGGCGACTTCGGGTCGAGTGTATTCCACAAAGACATCGCACGCTGTCGTTAGTGCCTCCTCGCAAGAACTGCAGAGTACGGTATCCAGGTTGGGGACCCCTAAGACATCACCCAGGCGGTGGCCGGCGTGCCGGCGCGATACACCGGCCACCAACTCGAGATCGTCAGTCTGCGCGATAGCCCGAGCCAGGGCGGCGCCGGCCCACCCAGTCGCGCCAGCCAAGCATACTCGGTGTGCCATGGAGATCCCCCTTTACCCCAAGTTCGGACTCCTCGGACGCTCTCGAAGCTATAGTTTTGCGATGAAATCCTCGCGTATGGGGCAGAAGATGTCGAGCATGACGAAGGGTTCATCCCCAATACACGTGTCGCTGTGGGGAACATTGCCGGGGATGCAATAGAAATCCCCCTCCTGTACAACTCGTTCCTCATCTCCGATGCGTAACATGGCTTTGCCGGCGTACACGATGCCAACCTGCTCATGAGGATGTGTGTGTGTTGGGACCTTATGGCCGGGTAGGGTTGCGTTGAGAGTCATCATCATCCTTTCGCCATTCAGGCCAGTGAGGATGGTGGTCTCAAGCCCGGGCATTTGGATCAGTCGCGGGGCAATCGTCGCGTTGACGAAATGTGGGATTTTGGACTCGGGCATGTCTGGTTCTCCAATCTTGATAGGCTTGGCCTTGCGTCGAGCACGTTTTTCGTGCCCGTTGTCCACCGCGCCGGAGTGTTATCCATCGTTAGTTGCAGTATATCGCGGCGGGGTTGGCAGGCATATGATCCACCACGACGGCGTTCGATTCCCGCCGGCCGCAGGAGTATGTGAGCGGGTAGCAAACCTACCAGCATTCGCCACCTTGGCTGAGGGTCGGGAGGAGGAGTGAGAATGGGCACGCCGTACCGGGCCGACCAGGTGGGCAGTATGCTGCGACCGCCCGAGCTGCTGGAGGCGCGCGCCGCCTCGGTGGATCCCGAGCGTCTCCGGGCGATCGAGGACCGCCACATCCTGCGTGTCCTCGGCAGGCAGCAGGAGCTGGGATTCGACGTCTTTACCGACGGCGACCTGCGCCGGCGCAACTTCATGAGCGACTTCACCGATGCGGTCGAGGGCTTCGACCTCGCGGATGCGGTGGCCAGGACATGGGAGGCTGGGGGCGCCACGCGAGCGCCGGTGAGCAGCGTGACCGGCATCGTCACTAGGAAACTCAGAAAGATGCGGCGCCTGACCGCGCACGAACTGCCGTTCCTCCGCTCCCACAGTCCGGGCGCCATCAAGATGACCCTCCCGAGCGCCACCCAGTTCCCCGCGATCGCGTACAAGCGGGGGGTGAGCGACAAGGTCTATCCGAACCACTCCGCCCTCCTCTGGGACATCGTCGCCATCATGAAGGCCGAGGTGCAGGCGCTGGTCGCGGACGGCGTGCCGTACGTTCAGATCGACGCTCCCCGCTACAGCTACTACGTTGACCCCAAGTGGCGCGAGTGGATCCGGACTGAGATGGGGCTGGAGCCGGACGCGGCGCTGGACGAGGCGGTTCGGGCGGACAACGCCTGCCTGGAAGGCGCCCGCCGCCCAGGGGTGACGCTGGCGATGCACCTCTGCCGCGGCAACAACCGCAGCCACTGGTACGCCGAGGGCGGCTACGACCCGATTGCCGAAAAGATGTTCGGCACGCTCCAGGTGGATCGCTTCCTGCTCGAGTATGACGACGCGCGCTCCGGGACGTTCGAGCCCCTCCGGTTCATCCCCCGGGGCAAACAGGTTGTCCTCGGACTCGTCAGCAGCAAGCGGCCCCAGCTCGAGTCGAAGCGCGATCTGGTCCGCCGGATCGAAGAGGCGGCGCGGTACGTCCCGCTCGAGGATCTGGCGCTCAGCCCCCAGTGCGGGTTCGCGTCCACCATGGAGGGCAACCTGCTCTCAGAAGACGACCAGTGGGCGAAGCTCCGGCTCATTGCGGAGACCGCGCGAGAGGTGTGGCGATAAGCTGAGATGTATGCGCGCGAGGTGATTGGATGATGGATGCACTGCCGGAGCCGAAGCTCTCGCAGAAAGAGATCGAGGAGATGCGTAAGGTCTACGTCGACCTGGTGGGATTCGTGCCGCCCCGCATCGCCGCGCGCACGGATTTGATGTCCCGGGTCGATCCGGAGGGTCTCCTGCTGCAGGAGGAGATGCGTAGGCACTTCATGTATCCCGCGTGCTTTGACGTCAAGACCGCGCAACTCATGCTGTTTGGGATGCTGCTGATGAATCTGCAGGATGCCGCCAAGTTGCACGCCATCGGCGCGCGGCGCGGCGGCGCCACCTGGGAGGAGCTCGGTGCGGTGGTTGGCCTCGCATTCCTCTTCCGCGGGCTTTCGGCGGCAAACATCGGTTCACACATGCTTCAGGAGATCGCAGCCGCCGAGCGGGACAAGAAGGACAGCGGCGGGAACGCATGATCACGCCTGAGCCGCTGGTTGCGCAACTCGCCCATGTCGAGATCCTCACCCCGCGGATGGAGGAGTCGCTGTGGTTCTTTCGGGACGTGCTGGGACTTGAGGAGAGCGCCCGGGACGGACATTCGGTCTACCTGCGCGCGTACGAGGAGTTCTACCATCACAGCCTGCGACTCACGGAAGCGACCGGGCCAGGACTGGGACATGTGGCCTGGCGCGCAGCGTCGGAAGAGGCGCTGCACACCCTGTCGAAGCGTCTTGCCGACGCGGGTTTTGGGAGGGGCTGGAGCGACGGGGACCTCGGTCACGGGCGCGCGTACCGCTTTGTCTCGCCCGAGGGTCACCCGATGGAGGTGCTGTGGGATGTCGAGTACTACCAGGCCCCGCCCGAGAAGCGGAGCCTGCTGCGCAACCGGCCGCAGAAGCGGCCGCTTCGTGGGGTCCCGGTGCGGCGGCTGGACCACGTGAACCTCATGGCGCGCAGCGTCCCCCCGATGCGAGAGTTCCTGAACGAGCATCTCGGGTTCCGGCTGCGCGAACAGAAGATCGGCGAGGGCGGCGCGGAAGTGGGCGCGTGGATGAGCGTGAGCCCGATGGTGCATGAGATCGCGGTCATGCGCGACGCCACCCGTGCCGAGGGCCGGTTCCACCACCTGGCGTATTGGTACGGGTATCCGCAGCATCTCACCGATGCGGCCGACGTGTGCGCGGACTACGGGATCAAGATCGAGACCGGGCCCGGCAAGCACGGCACGACGCAGGCCATGTTCATGTACGTGTTCGAGCCCGGGGGTACCCGCGTAGAGTTGTTCGGCGACACCGGCTACCTGATCTTCGACCCCGCGTGGAAGACTGTCGTATGGGACGTGGCCGACGAGTCGGATTTGGAGAAGAGCAGCATCTGGTTTGGGGGACGGCTCCCGGAGACGTTCTACACGTACGGCACACCGTCGCGCGCAGAGGTCGGGCAGCCGCGAGCATAGTTCGCGGATGACCGCCGTAGAGGATGATCAGCGGCGTGCTATGCGGCGACCTTCCCCGCCTTGAAATCGGCAATGAACTGGGTGATCCGCTCCAGGCCTGCGCGAATGGTTTCCGCGGGTGTGCCCGGACCAAAGCCCAGGCGCACGTGTCCCTCGTACTCATAGCAACTCCCCGGAACAAGGTACGTCTGATAAGGCTTATCGAGGAGCCGCAGGCACAGGTCCCACGAGGGAATGTCCAGACTGTACCTGGGGAATGAGAGAAAGCCACCTTGAGGCGGTACCCAGCTAAAGGTGTCGTTTGCGGCCATCCACTTCGAGACGATGTCGTAGTTCACACGTCCCGCCGTCATGCTCTTGTCTACGAGCCCGCGGTATTTTGCCGCCTCGAGAGCGGCGAGCGCCACAGCTTCGTCCAGACGGCTCTGCTGATGCAGGCTGATGTAGTACTTGAGTTCCATGCAGCGCTCGAGGAAATTCCTGTCTCGGGTAGCCAGCCAACCCAGGCGGAGCCCCCCCATGCCGAGCGTCTTTGACAGGCTGCTCGTGCTCACACCCCGCTCGTACTCGTTGGCCACCGCGGGCGTGGGCTGTCCATCCCACTCCAGGCCCCTGTAGATCTCATCGGATATGACGTAGGCGCCCCAACGGGCCGCAATATCACACACCGCCTTGAGCTCGCCCGCCGTCAAGACGGCGCCGGTGGGGTTGCCTGGGTTACAGATGTAGATCACCTTCAACTTGGGCGAGGCTAGCCGCTCGAGCTCATTCACATCGAGTCTCCAGCCCAGCTCAGGTCGTCGACGGATGATCCGTGCATTCACATGGAGAGCCTCGCACAACACCCGGGGTTGTTCCCATGAGGGGATTTCAACGATCGCCTCATCCCCCGCGTTGAGCGCCACCGCCAGGGCAAGGAAATTCGAATGCTGGGTCCCGGAGGTGACAAGCACGTTTTCTATCGGCAGGCCATAATGCTGCGATCGAATGATCGCCTCACGCAGGGGAGGATATCCATAGCGACTACCGGATTTCTCGATCCGCAGATCGAGGGGAATACCGTGAGGCAGAATGTCGCCGAGCGTGAATGTCAGCCCCTCCGGGTTCACGAGCGAGTGTACGGTCCACCGTTGCTTCTCAATGTCCCATCCGCGATCACGCCCGATGTTGAAGAAATCGCTGAGTTTTTGTGATCGGACTTCCACGTTGATCCCCTCCTTCTCCCGGTATCCTTTAGCAGCGCCCCCTGTACGGTCAGGCGATCAGGGCATCCGCACTCATGCTCTCTCAAGCCGATCCGTCAGGGGGAAAGGCGGAGCCGGCTCGGCAATCCAGCAGCGCACCAGCGGCTCACCCGTGTTGACCACCTTGTGCGTCCAGATGATCCTTGCGATCCCGTCGGCGGGAGCATGGACTCGCTCGACGACATCTCCGAAGACATCGCGGATCTCAGCAATCTCCTGTCCCTTGCCCAGTGAGTCACCAATGCGGATCTTGAGATGGACGAGCCCGCCCCGACGTGCGGCCACGGTAAACTGCCCCACGGCCCGGAGCCGGTCTCCGTGAATGACAGGGGTACCAGGGATCATCCCCAGGAATCGTGCGACGTTCAGGATACCGTTCACGTGGGTTTGAACATCAGCCGGCTCGAGGGTGCCGGCGCTACCACACTCGGCGAGGATGGACACGACACCGCGCTGGGCAGCCGTGTAGGTCAAGGAACCTTTCGTCGGAGGCAACTGCGTACCGCCGCGGTAGAGCGCGATGATTCGAGGGGTGTACAGACGGGCGAGAGCCTCGCCTTGCTCGTCGAGTTCGGGATTCCCCGTGAGGCTGTATCCGGAGTACGGCCAGAGGATCTCCGGCAGGTCTCCTCCGTGGCAGTCGACGTGGTAGTTGGCGAGAGCGACGACCTCGTGCAGCAAGACGTGCGCAAGGACCTCGCTGATTGATCCGTCGGGGTTTCCAGGGAATGTCCGGTTGAGGTTGAGTCCGTCGATGGGAGAGACAAAGCCGGTGCGCGACTGGAACATGGGCTGATTGACGATAGGAACCGCGATGATCGTTCCGGCCAGTTCTTCTGGCCGCAGAAGTCTTGCGACTTGGGTCACGGCGTCGATCCCCGGGTATTCTGCTGCGTGGACCCCGGCCGTCAGACAGAGCGTGGGCCCCGGCTTCGCCCCGTGGACGATGACGATGGGAAACTGAATCGGGCCTGCCGGTGTCTCGCCGACCTGGATGAAGCCCCGTTGCGCCGTGCCCCGTTTCGTTTCGATGTCCCGTATTCGAACGGAATCGTCTTTCATACGGATCCTCCTGCCTTAGACACAGGTTTACACCACGCGGACGTCACCTCCTCCGCGGTCCTGGTTTCGTAGCATCTTACGTGGCGCGGGCGGCGCGGAAGTGGGTGCGTGTCTGAGCGTGAGCCCGAGGGTGCACGAGGTCGCGGTCATGCGCGACGCCACCCGTGCCGAGGGGCCGGTTCCGCCGCCTGACCTGGGGCGGCTTGACAGCGCGCCTTCACGCCGGTAGGGTTGTTTCATATACTGAACACTGTTCGAGATGGCGAACATGGCAGGCCTCGCACGTCGGAAGCGAGTGTCCCACGGGCGGTCCCTCCGCCTGGTCCCCGCCGTTGACCGGACGGTCCGCGTCCTGCGGGCCCTGAGCGCGGACGGCGAACCGCGCCGCCTGTCTGACCTCAGCCGTTCCCTCGGCCTCAGCAAGAGCACCCTCTCGGAACTCCTCGGCACGCTGGAACATCACGGCTTCGTCGAGCGCGACGGCGACTCCCGCGCGTACCGTCTGGGCTATGCGCTCATTGAACTGGGGAATGCCGTGCTGCGCCGTCTCGATCTCCGCCAGGTGGCCCGGCCGTATCTGGCGCGCCTCCGGGAGTCCACGGGCGAGACCGCCGTGCTGCATATCCCGAGCGGTCAGGGCGCGGTCATCATCGACCGGGTGGAGTCCAATCATCAGCTCAAAGTCACAGCCCCGCCCGGGCACCGGCTTCCGCCGTTTGCGGGCGCGGTCGCAAAAGTCTTCCTGGCCGCGCGTCCCGATCAGGAGCTGGCGGAATTGCTGAAGGATCGCTCGCTTCCCGCGTACACCTCGCACTCGATCACCGACCCGGCGCGCTATCGGAAGGAACTCGCGCGGGTGCGCCGGCGCGGGTACGCCGTTGATGACGAGGAGTATCTGCCGGGGGTGCGCGCCGTCTCCGCTCCCATACAAGCAAGGAGAGGCCAGACCATCGCGACGATCACCGTCGTCGGCGTCAGTGCCCGGCTGGGGCCTGAGAAGACGCGGGAAGCGGCCTCGCAAATCCTGGCGGCTGCGGAGAGCATCTCCCGGCGGCTGGGGGCTGAAGCTCGCCCGGGCGCCACGGCGGTCGCGGGAGGGTAGGATGCCAAAGACGCTGGTCACCCTGCACGTGAACGGCGAGCGCCACGAGGTCGCCGTCCCGGTCCACAAGACCCTGCTCGAGGTCCTGCGCGAGGAGCTCAATCTCACCGGCACCAAGCATGGCTGCGAGCTCGGCGAATGCGGCACCTGCACGATCCTGGTGGATGGCGAGCCATGGCTCGCCTGTCTCACGCTGCCGGTCGAGGTCCAGGGCCGCGAGATCACGACCGTTGAGGGGATGGCCGAGGGCGGCGTGCCGCATCCACTCCAGGTCACGTTCACTGAGCTGGGAGCGGCGCAGTGCGGTTATTGTACGCCCGGCATCCTGCTCGCGGCTCAGGCGCTGCTGTCTGAAACTCCGGCGCCGACGCGCGACGAGATCAAGCTCGCGCTGTCAGGGAATCTCTGCCGCTGCACGGGCTACGTGAAGATCTTCGAGGCTGTGGAACTCGCGGCCCGGCGTATGTCCTCCAGGGAACCTGCCGCCGTCGCCGCCGGCAATGGGGAAGGAGCGTAGCGATGTCCGAGCCCTTCTCGATCATCGGCAAGCCCCTGCCCAAGGTTGACGGTATGGGGAAGTGCACCGGGCAGGCCAAGTTCGCCGACGACTTCAACCTGCCCAGGATGCTCCACGGACGGCTGCTGCGCAGCACCTCTGCTCACGCCCTGATCAAGCGCATCGACACGAGCGGCGCCGCGCAGTTGCCGGGCGTCCACGCGATCCTCACCGGCAAAGACCTGCCCGTCAAGTTCGGCATCCTCCCGGTCAGCCAGGATGAAGAGACGCTCGCGGTGCACAAGGTCAGGTATGTGGGTGATCCCGTCGCCGCCGTTGCGGCGCTCGACGAAGAGACGGCCGAACGGGCGCTCGAGCTCATCGACGTCGAGTACGAGCCACTCCCGACCATCATGTCCATCCGAGAGGCGCTCGCGCAAAAGGACGTGCGCATCCACGACTACGGCGACGGTCCCAACATCCACAAGATGGTCGCGCTGGAGTTCGGTAACGTGGAGGAAGGATTTGCGGAAGCGGACTACGTCCGGGAGGACCGCTTCTTCTTCGAAGGCAGCAACCACGTCCCGATGGAGCAGCATTCGGCCGTGGCGTCGTATGAGCATGACGGGAAGCTCACGGTGTGGTCGTCGACCCAGACGCCGCACTACGTGCACCGCGCCCTGGCACAGGTGCTGGAGTATCCTGCGAGCCGGATCCGCGTGATCGCCACGCCGGTCGGGGGCGGGTTCGGCGGCAAGACCGATCCGTTCTCGCACGAGATCGCGGCCGCCAAACTCTCGATGGTCACGGGCCGGCCGGTGAAGATCACCTGCACGCGCGAGGAAGTCTTCTACATCCACCGCGGCCGGCACCCGGTGCTCATGTGGATCAAGACCGGCTTCACGCGCCACGGCCGGATCACGGCGATGCACTTCAAGTCGTTCCTCGACGGCGGAGCCTACGGCAGCTACGGCGTCGCCAGCACCTACTACACCGGCGTGCTGCAGACGACGACGTACAAGATCCCGCGCTACAAGTTTGAGGGCCTGCGGGTCTTCACGAACAAGCCGCCGTGCGGGCCCAAGCGCGGCCACGGCACGCCGCAGCCACGCTACGCGCTGGAGTGTCATCTGGACAAGGTCGCGGAGGACCTGGGCCTCGATCCGGTCGAGATCCGGCGGCGCAACCTCGTGGAGCCGAACTCGACCACCGTTAACTACCTGCGCATCACGAGCTGCGGGCTGGGCGAGTGCATCGACAAAGTGGTCGAGGCCTCGGGCTTCGAGGCGCGACACGGACGCCTGCCCCACGGCAGGGGCCTCGGCTTTGCCGTGAGCGCCTACCTCTGTGGCGCCGGCCTGCCCATCTACTGGAACGACATGCCGCAGTCGGAAGTGCAGCTCAAGATTGACCGGGGCGGTGGCGTCACCGTCTATTCGATGGCCATCGACATCGGGCAGGGCTCAGATTCGGTGCTCGCCTACACCGCGGCCGAGGTGCTCGGGGTCGAGCCCTCCGACATCAAGCTCGTCACGGCGGATACCGATCTCACCCCGATCGACCTCGGTTCGTATTCCAGCCGCGTGACCTTCATGGCCGGCAACGCGGCAATTGAGGCCGCGAACAAGATGAAGGCGTTGATCTTCGATGCCGCCTCCGGGAAACTCGGGGTGCCGCCGGACCGCCTGGTGGCCAGGGACAGTCGCGTCTACGATCGAGACCATCCTGAGGTGGGACTAACTTGGGTCGAGGCCATCCGGGTAGCGGAGGCGCGTCACGGGCTGCTCGCCACTGCGGGCAGCTACACGCCGCCGAAGTTGTCCGGGCCATACAAGGGCTCAGGGGTTGGACCGTCCCCTGCGTACAGTTACTCCGCCTGCGTGGCAGAGGTGAACTGCAATCACCGATCGGGAGAGGTCGTCGTCGAGAAGGTCTGGATCGCCCACGACGTGGGCCGCGCGATCAACCCGTTGCTCGTCGAGGGGCAGATCGAGGGCAGCGTCTACATGGCGCTGGGCGAGGTCTTGATGGAGGAACAGACCTTCCGCCATGGCGTACATAAGTTTCCGTCGATCCTTGAATATAAGACCCCGACGACGCTCGAGACGCCCGAGATGCATTCGTTCATCGTGGAGTCCATCGATCCCAACGGACCGTTCGGCGCGAAGGAGGCCGGCCAGGGGCCGCTGCTGCCCGTGATCCCCGCCGTAGCCAACGCGGTGGCTGATGCGCTCGGCGTCCGGATCGACGAGATCCCGATTACGCCCGAGAAAGTCCTCGCCGCGCTGGCCGACAAACGCAAGGGCGGCGCGGGCCGGATCGGGCCCAAAGAGATTCCGACGATCACGTTCAAGGATCCGATCCGGGTGGAGCTGCCTCCGGGGTGGCAGAAGGTGACCGTGCCATGATGCG
>JBGPLF010000134.1:0-11074 GCA_041486265.1 bacterium | reverse complement strand
CGTTTGCCGCATGGGTCATGCGCCAGACGCGCTCCGCCGTGCTCGAGTCGCTTCGCTCCGACTATGTCCGCACGGCCCGCGCCAAAGGCCTGCGGGAGTCGACCGTCGTGACCCGCCATGCCCTCCGCAACAGTCTGATCACCGTCATCACGGTGTTGGGCCTGGAGGCCGGCGCGCTCATCTCAGGATCGGTGATCACCGAGCAGATCTTTCTCATCCCCGGCTTCGGGAAACTCATCATCGATGCTGTCGCCAACCGGGACTTTCCGATCATCCAGGGTGTCGCGCTGGTCAGCGCGCTGGGGTACATCATCATCAACCTGCTCGTGGACGTCCTCTACGCACGGCTCGACCCGAGGATCCGGAGCGCCTGACCGTGTCGATGGCTGCTGGGGCGCTCACCGTCTCTTCGCGCCCGCACCCGGGTGGCCGGGCGCTGCGGCGATTTCTCCGCCGACCGCCGGCCGTGGCCGGCCTGACCTTCGCGGTCCTGGTCGCCCTCGCCGCGCTCTTCGCGGCCGTCGTCGCGCCCTATGACCCGGCGGCCAACGATTTCGACGCCGTGATGGCTCCCCCGTTGTCCGCGGGCCATCCGCTCGGGACCGACGAACTGGGCCGTGATGTACTCTCCCGGATCATCTGGGGTGCCCGCGCCTCGATGCAGGCGGGCGTGCTCGCCACGCTCCTCGGCTTGCTCGTGGCGCTGCCGATCGGGCTGACGGCCGGGTATTACCGGGGCTGGTGGGAATCCGCGACCATGCGATTCGCCGACACCCTGCTGGCGTTCCCCTTCTTGATCATCGCCGTCGGTCTTGCCGCGATTCTCGGCCCGTCGCTCGCGAACGCGACGCTCGCGATCGGGATCGTGCAGATTCCCAAGATGGTTCGGATCGCACGAGGGGAAACGCTGAGCCTCCGTGAGGAGAGTTTCGTGGAGGCGGCCATCGCGTCGGGCGCCGGCGATTGGGCGATCCTGGTGCGCCACATTCTGCCCAACATGCTCAGCACGCTGATCATCCAGGCGACCGTGATCCTCCCGGTGGCGATCATCGCAGAGTCCAGCCTGTCGTTCCTCGGGCTCGGGGTGCAGCCGCCGACGCCGTCGTGGGGGGTGATGCTGACGGCCGCGCAGCCCTACATGACACAGCAGCCGTCACTGGCGATCTTTCCGGGGCTGGCGATCGTCATCGCGACGCTCTCGTTCAATCTGCTCGGCGATGGGCTGCGCGACGCCTTCGATCCCAGGGAGCTCCAGTGAGCAGCCCGCGGAGGTGGACGTCCGCGGCGCGTGGAACACCATGGCCATTCCGCAAGACCGTCCGGCCGGGAGGTGCAACACATGCGTAGGGCTCGACCGCTCCGTGCGATCCCCTTCGCTCTCGTTCTGATCGTCGTTGCTTCAATGACTGCCGCCGGCACCGCCGCGCCGGCGCCGGGCGCACAGCCCGGCGTCAAACGTGGTGGAGAACTGGTCATCTCCATGTTCGAGGACGCCGACCGGCTTGATCCCACCTTCGGCGGTACGGCGGGCGGCCGGGAGATCTTCTTCAACATGTGCGAGCCGCTCTACGACCTGGCCGCGGACGGTATGATCGTGCCGCGGCTGGCCGCCTCCCTGCCGCGGTTCTCGGCCGACGGGCTCAGCGCGATCATCAAGCTCCGGCGGAACGTGCTGTTCAATGACGGCACCAGGATGGACGCGCAGGCCGTGAAGACCAGCCTCGATCGTTACCGAACGCTTCCCGGTTCCCGCCGGGCAGGCGAGCTCAGCGTGGTCAGCGAGGTGTCCGTGGTGGACTCGCTGACGGTACGGCTGGTCCTCTCGCTGCCGCTCGCACCGCTGGTCGGCACACTCAGCGACCGTGCGGGCATGATCCTGTCGCCGGCCCAACTTCAGAAACTAGGCGACAACTTTGCGACCAACCCGGTTTGTGTCGGCCCTTTCTCGTTCGTGGAGCGCGTGATCGGCGACCGCATCGTGCTGGAGCGGTCGAAGTACTACTACGATGCCGACAGGGTGCTGCTGGATCGTGTCGTCTTCAAGCCGATCCCGGACGAGAACGTGCGGTCGCTCAACCTTCGGTCGGGTGATATCCAGATCGTCGACCGGCTGGCGACCTCGGACATCATCACGATTCAGCGAGATCCGAACCTCAAGCTGCTGACCGTGACCTCGAACGGGTACGTCCCGATCTCGGTGAACATCGCCAATACCTCGGGAATTGGCCAGCTCCCGGGTAAGGTAGACAGCCCGATGACCGATGCGCGGGTGCGGGAAGCGTTCGAGTGGACGCTGGATCGAGAGCGCATCAACCGCTTTGTCTTCAGCGCCAAGCAGCTGCCGGGGTGCAATCCGATCGCCCCGGTGAATGCCTTCTATCCCAAGGACCTCAAGTGCCCGGCGCGGGATCTCGACAAGGCCAAGGACCTGATCGCCAAATCGGGCGTGCCGACCCCGATCACCGTGGAGCTGACTGTGCCGCCCTCACCCGCGATGATTCGCATGGGCGAGTTGATCCAGTCGATGGCCAAGCCCGCGGGCTTCAACGTGGTCGTGCGACCCATCGAAGCGGCGACCGGTTTGGCGGCCAACACCAGCGGCCGGTTTCAGATGTCCGTGACACCCTGGTCGGGCCGCGTGGATCCCGACGGCAACCTGTACGCCTTCCATCACTCGAAGGGGTCGGACAATTACGGCAACGCGCAGGACGCCGGGATCGACGCGCTGCTGGAGAAGCAGCGGACCGAGACCAACGTCGAGGCGCGCAAGAAGCTCGTCGCCGAAGTCGTGGAGAAGATCCGCGCGCGGCGAAGCGTCATCTATCTGTACCACCAGAACCTGTTCGTGGCCTACAGCGCGCGCGTGGTCGGGTTCCAGATGTTCGCGGATGGTATGCCCAGGCTCAAGACCATTGGGTTCGCCGGCCAGTAGCTCCGGCTGGGGTGTTGCGACCTCACGGCGCGCTTCTTATAATGGGGGGAGTTGCAGGGGCGTAGCTCCAATTGGTAGAGCGCCGGTCTCCAAAACCGGATGTTGTGGGTTCGAATCCCGCCGCCCCTGCCAGTTTCTTTCTCCAGTCCTACAGCAAGCGTGTCTGGACTGGGCTGACCGTGCACTGCGCGGCCGACGCCGCAGGGCGTCCGTCCACCCGTATGCCGGGCGCGAACTGCGCCCGCGCTTTGATCGCGGTCACGATCTCCTTGACCTTCTGCTGGTACGCCCGCGGTGCGTACTTGCCGCGATAGAGCCGGGCATACGCAGAAACGAGCTCCGGGCGCTTGTGCTCGAGATACTCAAAGAAGGCCTGCCGCGTCACATCCCCCAAGTGGAGCGTGTTCGTGTACAGGGATGATGCCCCGTGAGCTTTCGCCGCCTCGATGACCGCGGCCAGCAGATCCTCGTCGTCGGTTATGCCGGGGAGGACCGGCGCGAGCAGCACGCCCACAGGGATCCCCGCCTCCACAAGCGCTCGGAGGGCTTCCAGCCGCTTCTGCGGTGACGGAACGTCTGGTTCCACTTCCCGCGCGATCTTGGAATCGACGGTCGTGATGCTGAACAAGACCATGGCGCCGGGCCCCTTCGCAAGTTGCTGCAGCACGTCGCGGTCTCGAACGACCATGGTGGATTTCGTGACCAGGGCCGCCGGCGTCTTGTAATCACGCAGCGCCTCGAGAATCTGCCGCGTGACGCGGTAGGTGCCTTCAGCCGGCTGGTAGGGATCGGTGGCCGTGCCCAGATGCACCTGCTCGTGCTGCCAGGTGGGCCGGCGGAGCTCCCGCCGCAGGACTTCGGGAGCGTTTACCTTCACGAAGATCCGAGACGACCAGTCCTTGACCCCGTCCTGGTCGAGATACCAGTGGGTCATGCGGGCGTAGCAGTAGACGCACGCATGCGCGCATCCTCGGTACGGGTTGATCGACCACTTGAACGGCATCCCCTGGACGCGGTTGAGGACCGACTTGACTTTGATCTCCACCCACTCCACGCGAGGATTTGCGCGCTGCCCCGCGACCTCGAACAGGCGCGGCGGACGGCGGGGCGGAATCTCGGCAGCTCTCGCGCCGGGCGACCCCGGAGGGTGATCTCCTACAGATGGCGTCTCCACGATGCCGCCATGATATGCGAACATATGTTCGCTGTCAACAGGGGGTGCATGAATGCTTTTGGCGAACCTATGATCGAGGGCGGAGCGCGATATGGGCAACGTGCTGCTGTTCATTCACCTGGTCTTTGTGGTCACGTGGGTCGGCGGCGGCGCCCTGCTCGCACCGTGGAGTGCCCGCGCCCGACGGAGCGGTCAGCCGCACCTTGTGACTTTCGCGGCGGAGACGACGGCCTGGCTGATCGATCGCGCCATCGTGTGGTCCCTGGTGATCGCCATCGTCAGTGGGATGGCGCTGGCCTACGTTAAGAATCTGGTTTCACCGACCCCGGCGTGGTTGATGGCCAAGACGGTCCTGGTGGCGCTGGCGGCAATCGTCGTGCTCGCCGTCCAGAGGCCGACCGGAAGGGCGCTGGTGGCTGCGCTGCGAGCCTCAAGCCGCAAGGCGAGCGCCCAGGTCCCACACCTGGCCCGCCGTCAGCGGTTGTGGGGGATCGTCGTCGGCCTGCTGGCCCTGGCCATCATTGCCCTGGCGGTCTTCAAGCCGTAAGATGAGGGGTAAGCCATGAATGTCCACCGAGTTGTCGGCTTTCATCCGCGGGCGGCCGGGTCCACGGGAACCGCGCTCATCGCATTGAGCCTGTTACTGGCCGTGCTGATCCTGCCGGGAAGTGGTGTCGCGGCTGGCACCACACGCCCGGACCTCTCGAAGGTCCACGTACTGGCGATCGCGCCTTTCGCCGATGAGGCGGCCCTATCCCGTCCCCTGGCCGACTACGGCGCGGCCCGACTCGGCGAACTCATGAAGCGCGGGGGATTCCAGATTGTCGATTCGTCCCGGGTGGCGGAGGAGATGAAGCGGCTGGGCATCACCTCACGGGATCTGATCAGCCCCGCGAAGACCTTTGCGCTGGGAACGCAGGTTGGCGCGGACGCGATCATCACGGGCCGGGTCACCCAACTCGTCACAGAAGCCTATGACTTGGGCGTCGGCGACCGTCCGCGCGGCGGTCCGATCACGAGCCGGGTCGACGTCGACATCCGTCTGCTCGATGTCGGCTCGAGGGTCAACCTGTTTCAGGACACCTTCATCTGTGATACCCTGGGCCTCCCGGCCAACGCCATGGAGTGTGCCGTGCGCGACGCGGTCGCGCGCCTGCTCCCGGGGCGCAATTGACACTCCGGCCCTGCATGCTATACTAAGCGGTGTAGTTGTAATGCGCAGGGTTCTTTTTTTTTGGCGTCGGACGATCCGAGGAGGATGCCAATGGCGCGGACCACGGAGGTCAAGCTGGCACCGCGACCGGCTCAGCGTGCGGTGAAGGCGGCCGTCCCGCGGCAGTGGCCGGCCCCAATTCAGCGTGTCGCCGATTACCTCCGCGAGGTCTGGATTGAACTCAACCGCGTGGACTGGCCCACCCGTAAGGAACTGGTGAGTTCGACGATCGTGGTCGTCGTCCTCTTGCTCGTGATGTCATTCTACCTGGGATCCTTCGACTATATCTACACGGTGCTGGTCAAGCGCTTCTTGCTCCAGCAGCCGCTCCCGTAGACCTCATGGCCAGGACCAACGATCCAACCAAGGATTCCCTGCGAGAGACCATCAAGGGGCTCTTCGCCGATGAGCCGGTCGCGCGTCCCGAAGAGGTTGAGGTCGAGGAAGCGGTCCCCCGCGATCCGCGCCTCAAGTGGTACGTCATCCACACGTACTCCGGGTACGAGGCCAAGGTGAAATCGAACCTCGAGCGCCGGATCGCGTCGATGAACATGAAGGACAAGATCTTCCAGGTGCTGATCCCCACTGAGAAAGAGAAGGAAATCAAAGGGGGCAAGCGTCGGGAGATCGACCGCAAGATCTTCCCCGGGTACGTCCTGGTCGAAGTCAAAGTGGACGAGAAGGGCGAACTGGAGAATGACGCCTGGTACGTGATCCGCAACACCCCCGGGGTGACCGGGTTCGTCGGATCGGGCGCCAGGCCGATCCCACTGGAGGACAAGGAAGTACGCGCGCTGCTCCGGCAACTGCGCGATGAGACGCCGAAGTTCCGCATCACCTACCAGAAGGGATCGCCCGTCCGCATCACGTCAGGACCGTTCCAGGAGTTCACCGGGACGGTCGATGAGATTATGATGGAGAAAGAAAAGGTCAGGGTGCTCGTGTCGATCTTTGGCCGCGAGACGCCAGTTGAGTTGGACTTCGGGCAGGTCGAGAAGCTGTAAACGCACTGGAGGACGGGGATGGCCAAGAAGATCGTCGCAATGGTCAAGCTGCAGATCCCGGCCGGGAAGGCGACGCCGGCGCCGCCGGTGGGTCCGGCGCTGGGGCAGCATGGCGTCAACATCATGGAGTTCTGCAAGTCCTACAACGAGCGGACCGCCAGGCTCGCCGGGACCATCGTGCCCGTCGAGATCACCGTCTACGCGGATCGCACCTTCACCTTCGTCACCAAGACCCCACCGGCGGCAGTGCTGCTCCGGCAGGCCGCGGGCCTGGAGAAGGGGTCGGGCGAGCCGAACAAGACCAAGGTCGGCACCGTCACGCGCAAGCAGGTCCGGGAGATCGCCGAGCGGAAGATGCCCGACCTCAATACCCACACCGTCGAAGCCGCCATGCAAATGATTGAAGGCACGGCCCGCTCGATGGGCATCGAAGTCGTGGGATAGACAGAGCGCCAGACGCGGGAGGGGGACCCCCGGTTGCACCGCGAGGAGGCACGACGATGAGACGTCACGGAAAGCGTTACCTGACCGCCGCCAAGCAGATCGAGCCGCGCAAGCTCTACGCTCCTGACGAGGCGGTGCAGATCGTCAAGGCGACGGCCTCCGCGAAGTTCACCGAGACGATCGAGGCGCATCTCCGCCTGGGCGTTGATCCGAAGCAGGCCGACCAGCAGGTGCGCGGGACCGTCGTGCTCCCGAGTGGCACCGGCCGGTCGGTGCGCGTCCTGGTCTTCGCCAAGGGCGAGAAGGCGAAAGAAGCCGAGGCTGCCGGTGCGGACCTTGTGGGCGCTGAGGACTTGGTCGAGAAGATTCAGGGCGGTTGGATGGAATTCGACGTCGCCGTGGCCACCCCGGATGTCATGAATGTGGTCAGCCGCCTGGGCCGCCTGCTCGGCCCGCGGGGCCTGATGCCAAACCCCAAGGCTGGCACGGTCGCCATGGACGTCGGGCGCGCGGTGAAGGAACTCAAGGCCGGCAAGATCGAGTTCCGCCTCGACAAAGCCGCGATCATTCACGTCCCGCTGGGGAAGTCGAATTTCACCGAGGCGCAACTCCTGGAGAACCTGACGACGCTCATCGACGCGATCTCGCGTGCCCGCCCGGCGTCCGCAAAGGGTCAGTATCTGCGCTCTATTGCGATCGCCTCGACGATGGGTCCGGGCGTGCGCGTGGATCCGGCGAAAGCCCAGGTCTCGCATACCGCGTAGGCCGCCGGTCGGTGACCCGGCCGCGTCCGCGGGCCGGATCAATGGTTTGACGCTCCCTGCGGGGGGGTGTTAGAATGGCCCGGGCGATCCGCCCGGTTGAGAATCGTATCGAAGGCATCGAGAAGGCATCGAGAAGACATCGAAGGGAATGGCCGCCGAGAGGCGGCCACGCGCCGTAGACAGCAGGTGCCCGCCCAGCGGGCCTAAGGACATCGGTCGCCTGCCGAGGAGCGGACTGGGGATGGACCCGTCTGCTTGCGTGCGGCGGGTCCGTTTTGTTCTTCGTGCGGAGGAGATGGGATGGCTCGACCGGAGAAAGTGGACGAGGTTGCGCAACTCGAGGCCAGGCTCAAGAAGGCCAGCGCGGTCATCCTGACCGATTTCCGCGGACTGACCGTTGGGGAGATCTCCACCCTCCGCGGCAAGTTGCGCGAGGTCGGGGTGGAGTACCGGGTCGTGAAGAACCGCCTCATGGGGATCGCGGGCAAGTCGGCCGGTGTGGACGGGCTGACCCCCTTCCTCGAAGGGCCGACCGCCGCGGCGTTTACGGCCGGCGACCCGGTCGCCGCCGCGAAGATCATTCAGGACTTCATCCGGATGACGCGCAAGCTGTCGGTCAAAGGCAGCATCGTCGCCGGCCACGTCTACAACGAGGCACAGACAAAGGCGCTGGCCGACCTGCCGAGCCGCCAGCACCTGCTGGCGCAGGTCGTCGGCGGCATCGCGGCACCACTGGCCGGGCTGGCCTCGGTTCTGTCCGGGCTGCCCCGGAATCTCGTGTACGCGCTCGATCAGGTGCGGCGCCAGCGCAGCGCCGCCTAGAGAACGCTCCGGCATGGCGCGCCCGCAGGGACGCGCAAGATACATTAACAGGAGGGACGACAGTGGCAACCAAGCTGGGTAAGGATGACATTATCGAGGCGATCAGCGGCCTGACAGTGCTCGAACTGGCCGACCTGGTGAAGGCCCTCGAAGAGAAGTTCGGGGTATCCGCGGCGGCTCCCGTCGCCATGGCGGCGATGCCCGGCGCGGCCGCGGCGGGCCCGGCGGTCGAGGAGCAGACCGAGTTCGACGCCATCCTATCGACGATAGGCGAGAAGAAGATCCAGGTGATCAAGGTGGTGCGCGAACTCACCGGCCTTGGTCTCAAGGAAGCAAAGGATTTGGTGGACGGCTCGCCGAAACCAGTCAAGGAGAAGGTTAGTCGCCAGGAGGCCGAGACCATCAAGACCAAACTCGAGGCCGAAGGCGCGACCGTCGTTATCAAGTAGCCGGACCGCCGGGTAGTGGGTCAATTTGAATCCAGCAAGCCCACAAGTTCTTCAACCGACCAGACGTGATCGGCTACGCCTGCGGCCATCGCCGGGGTCATTTTGACCGTCTGGTGCACTCGGCAGAAGTTGTAGTGCGTGTAGTGCAACGCCAGCATGCACGCTAGATTCTCCACCTTCTTGGAAAAGGCGTTGGTCAACCTGGTGAACCGGCGCATCTGCATTCGCATCGTGAGGTTCTGCCGCTCGACGTAGCTGGTCGAGATCAGGTTCGGATCAGGCTTCCCCTCGACAACCTTGGCGTTCGCCCCGATGCACACCGCAGGGCTGTAGCGGGCTTCCTTGGCTGGCTCAGCCCCGTAGAGCTTGACCAACATGGCGTAGTCCACATTGTAGCCGAAGGCCCCTTCGACCGCATCAACGTACACCTTGTACCCATCCGTCGTTAGCTGAATCTTGTGGGCTAGACGCTCCGAGAGGTTGGCGATGAAAACGTTAGCATCGGCGGCGTCACGCCTGCCGAGGTACCAGCAGGGCACCAGCTTCGAATCCGCGTCCAGGGCAACCCACGTCCACACGTCCCCATAGCCGAACTCGCCTTTCTTGTCTGTCGGCACGTTCTTCTCTTTGGCGTAGCAGAACGTCCACACCTCGTCGCATTGAATCCGCCGGCAAGTGAGCTTGCGAAGGGTCTTGTCCTGATACTCGGCGCAGGCAAGCCCGATCTCCCCCAACAGCCGAAGAACGGTGCCCTTCGCCACACCCGTCATGCGACAGGTGGCACGCACCGAATTTCCCTCAACGAGGGCCGCGATAACCTGGGCTTGCTGCTTTCGGCTCAACCTGTTCATGTGTCCATTATGCTTGCACGAGCAAGCATTGTCAAGAGGATTTTGAGGGTACACTGTGGTATAGTTGGGAATAGCAACAAAGGTAGAGGCAACGGGGGTTCCTCCCTCCACGCTTCTACTAACTGGGGTGACCGACCGGGATCGAACCGGCGCCTGCCTACTACCACTAGGCCGGGCTGCCATTACCCCACGGCCACCACGGTTGCTGCCTCGCTAGGTGTGGGTTTCCGCCCATCGCACCTAGCGAGGTTCTCTTTTAGGGCTCTATTTTGATGCCTACGCCCTCCCGTTTCTCACCCGTCCCTTCTTCTTCGACCGAACGCCATCTGTGGTCATCGTCTTGCTTGAAAATATCGTCATAGCTTCGAAGCGTGGCACGAAGCGTATCGGACGGCACCTTCCCGCCCACGATCTTTCCGCCGATCCCCATTGCCTTCAACAATTCCTTGACGGTCATTGGTTGCGCTGACGACCTGAGCACGGCAAGGGCGGCATCCTTGATGCTCAATGTGGCCAACGAATGTTCTGGCTGAATCGCAGGGAGATTCTCAAATGGCAACTTGCTGGTTGTCTTCGCATGTTCTTGATGGAGAGCAGCAAGTACGTCTCTCCCACCGGATATGAACTTTTTCAGACGTATGCTCTCTGCTTCGATGATTTTGAGACGCTCCTTGGCGCGTTCAATCTGGTCCGCTAGTTCCTCATTCCACTTGGCCATTTCGTTTCTCCCTCTAGAGCGGACTTGACCGGAAGCCTTCTCTGTGTTGTATGCTTATCTCCGTTAGTACATAGAGGGGCCGGTGGGTTTCGAACCCACGACAACCCGGTTAGTAGCCGGGCGCTCTATCCCCTGAGCTACGGCCCCCATCTTCACTACCCGCCCTGGTTCGTCGCCACTAACGACGAACCAGGGCCTCTTCATATCCGAACCTAGGGTAGACCCTTTTTCGCTGGGCGTCAAGCGAGTGGTTCGACTCGGTTACGGAGGGGTCTGGCTTCTGTCAGAGGGGTCTGTTGATAACCTGTGGACGGAAGGGGGACAATTGTTCGGTAACTACGGTTTCGGCTTGTTTCCCCATCGGACGCGGGCAGCTTTCCGGGCGATCTGCTTGCGGCGTCGGGGGGAAAGCTTCTCGGCCCTGGCCTTGCCGCCCTTTGCGGCACCAAGCTTGCTCAGGGCTACAGCCGCAGGATTGCGGGTATCTGGCGACTCAGGCGGGGCCTGCCCGGTCGATTCTAGTACGACTCGGTAGGCGAGTTGATTCAGGTCTCGCGGCCTGGGGTTCTTGCTTGCTCGACTAGGCATACCCTGAGTATGGCATAGTTCTTGCTTCAACGCCAGACTTGCTTAGCCGTCGATCCCTGGAGTAGGATCAGTTTGGGACTTTTGTCTCCAGGCGAAAGAGAGGTTCTCCAAATGG
>JBGPLF010000133.1:0-11242 GCA_041486265.1 bacterium | reverse complement strand
TGCTCTGTATCGAGCGGCCATGCTTCCGTGACCGTGAAACCTGCCCGCCGCATGGCATCGACCAGCGTCGACCAGCCTAAAGTCGTCTTATGAGCATAGACGACGACCATCTGACCATCCCGCTTCAACAATCGATATGCCTCGGCAAATGCCTCGGCGATCATTGCTTCATAAGCCCATTTCGCCTCGGTGCGGTTACCCTTATGCCTTGTTGCGTCAGCAACCACCTCGAGCTTCTTGGGAGTCCCTTCCGTTGCAAAATGCTCACTAAACAAGTGACCGATAGACCTCCGGAGCCAGACATAGAAAAAGTCTGACAGGTCAGCGTAGGGTATATTGTCATAGTAGGGCGGATCGGTAATTACTGCGTCCATTGACGCGGCCGGGAGGGATGTCCGCTGTAGCAGGACCTCGGAGAACAATCCCCTCTTTGAAGCCGAATTCCACGAACGGGCCCAAGGCTTCGCGGAAGATGGCCATGAGATATTCAAGGCGGCCAGACCATGTTCCACCTTGATCTCCCAAACTTGCTCCTTCGCAGAAGTCCCAAGAGACAGTGATCGTCTGACGACCAAACATGTGCACGATTGCTTCTGCATCCACCTTCCATAAAGCGTTGGTAGAGCCGAACCGGGCAATCTCATCTACAAGCACACCCAGGAATCCGCAGACGGCGCGCAGACGATCGAAATCATATTCCAAGGACTGCATCTCGCGCGAAGCGGAATGGACCGTGGAAGCGAATGTCAGCATTGCGAGCAACTGCCGGGCTGAGAAAAGGTCCGACCATCGTGTGATGCCGTACAAAATGCAGAAAAGGGCGTTCTTAGCATCAGTCACGATTGCCTCGTTCGGTACGGTCATCGCCGTCCGGACGCACAACTCGTCGATCCGCCGGCGAATGGCCTCATCGTCTGGGGCGAAGTCCTGGAGGTCATCGGCAGAAAGATAGACCTTGCCGTGTAAGCCTGGCCGGGTGCACGCCACCCCCATCATTTGCTGCCCCATGCGTCCGGCACAGCCTTCAGCCTTCACATAGTCGCTGTCAGCCACTGTCCCGCAGAAGAGGCAGGTGGCATTCCCCCCTCTGGAAAAGGTGGCCGGGTCGAAGCCCAGATCCCTTTCGCTCGCCACCTCCGCCACCTCGAAGCGTACCCGCTTGTCCCCTTTAGGCGCGATCACTCTCAGCGCCACGTGGCGCCCATTCTTCTTGCAGAGCCAGGTCTGCCGCAATAGCGGCACCGTCGCACCGCATAAGGGGTTCTTGCAGCGTACCGTACGCGTCCAAAGGTAGGCGACCGGAATGAGGTAGCCCTGCGGGGCGGAGGCTTTCCTATCCGCCGGCCAGAACGTCAACTGCGAGTCCGGCCGCTCCCCCTTGAACTTCGGGTCCGGGATCAGGGGATAGAGATCACCGATCTCCGCTTTGACTTTCTCTAGGACCCACTGCCCCCAGTACCTGACCTCCTCGGCCAGGCCTGCCCAGGTGCCGTCCTTTGCCGATCCCTTCGCGGTCTTGTCCGGCTTCCCGTACTTCTGGGGATAAACGAGGGTGCAGAGCTCAATGATGTAGGCGACGGGGTTGAGGTCGAGCGCGTATGTCTCACAGCCGAGGCGAAGTGCCTCCAGGGGGATGGCCCCGCCCCCTGCGAACATGTCGAGCACCTTGGGCCGCGGCGCCCGACCCTGAAGGATGTCCTCCGCGGTGACGGCTTGTCCTGTTTCTGCCGAGAGGCGCTCTGCGTGCGCCTCCAGAATGTGCTGCTGCGCCTCGGCGATAACCCGCGCATCACCAGGATACTTGCAGAGCCTCTCCACGAACCTGGCAGCATTCGCACGAGCCAAGCTGTCCCGCTTCTCCTCCGGCCCGTTGGCTGGCCGAAACCTGGCCGCCTGGACCAGCGCTCCATAGACTGCCGCCCTGCAGGCCACCAGCGGCCGTCTAGCCCACCAAAGGTGCAGCGTCGAGATGTGGCCCTTGCGGACGGACTTCTCCCGCGACGCCTCGGCACTTATTGCCTGGATTGGTAGGTAATCCTCAATAAGGCGCCGCTCGTTACCACCCATAAGGTCAACTCTACTCCAGGGTGTCCTTCAGATACCTGACAATGCGGTCGCGGTTCCCCCCCAGGCTTGAGAACTGCTTTTCGCATACATCGCTGAAGCGTGCCAGCGCCTTCCGGTTAATTTCCTCTTGGTCCTCGAAGATCGCCATCGATCGGAACCGTAGTCCCCATTTCTCAAAATTGAGAATGGAAATCGTCGCATCACGAGTCTTGTCGTCATTAGGGACTGCATAGACGAACAGTGGGGTCTCCATCTTGTTCAATCTACAGTCCACGACATACTTCCCCTCGGGGTCATGCCGGGAATCATACCAGTCGAATTCCCTCCGGCCCTCCGGGATTGTTTCTTCCACCAGTGATCGGAAGTCATCCAGAAATGTTGAGCGCACGCGCTCCCGTGATAGAAAGGTCACGTCAGAGATTTTCAGGATCGCCTGAACGAAGTTGTAGAGCGCATCGCCATAGCGGTCCTCTGGGATCGCGATGACGAGCTCTCCTCCACGGTCTTCGACCGAGAAGCTCGACAAAGCGTTCGAAATGATCTTTTGCCGTGTCCCCTTTTGGAGTTCTTTGTCCTCCAGCTCATAAGTCAGGTGCATGTATGTGTGGCCCTCATCAGAGAGCAACCACTTTCCGTCCTCTCGCCTGAGAACGATGGCAAGGTGGTCGCCATCCTCAAAGACGAAGGGGGTGAACACACGATAACGTCCTATCCCCTCGGCGGTAAGCCGTAGCTTGGCACAGACCTTCTGCCGAAAGTCGCGCTCAATGGAATCGATGGCCACAGCTATCCCCCCTTAAACAACAGGACTTGTCCATCAGGAGGAACCTCAAAAGCACATTCCTCAAGTAGACAAGAGAGAGCCCCTTGAAAGTCTGCATATCGACCTGTCGGCTCAGCGTAGGAATCCTCGCTCGCCCCAATCAATTGATATCGCTCCGTCGCGTAGTGTACGTGGAAATCATAGAAGGTGTGCTTCTCGATAGTGTTCGTGTGTTCGTGGCTCTTTCCGTTATAGCGTCGGAGCCGAAAGAGCATCATCGATCCCGGTGAACGATAGGCTAGAATGACAGAGAAGTCCAATGGATTGAGCGTGCTCTGCCTCTGAATCAGACGGAAATCGCTACCATTGGCCCCGCGAACGTCGATCTCCCCTTCGTGATGGCCTCGCTTGAGTTTCATTCGCATGCCACTTCGGTAGCCGGGACGGAGAGGCTTCGCCTCCTGGATCAGTCGCGCGATCTCGGGATCAGTGAGTATCACAGCCATCGGCGCGATTAGGGCAACTCTCCTGCGGCCGCCGTAACCGCCTGTGCCGGGATCTCGAAGAACCGCGCAGCTATGATCTCCCGCTTGGCGTGATCTAACCGCACTGCTGGGTTATGCACCGTAGTTAGTACCGGGCTTTGGCTCAGTGGATCCCAGACCACATACAGCCAGTACGTCTCCGCAAGGTGCTGAGCCTTGTACCACTCGTTCGTGGTCAGTCGAACTGGCTGCCCGCGCACCCGACCCTTGACCTCGACGCGCTTCACATCGATCTCCCCCGTCATGAGATCGCGGACCCTGTGGGCGCGGATGTCGAAACCGATCTTCTGAGCGCCGACCCGCTCGATATTCTCCCGCGGAAATCCCTCGGCCACCAGCGCGGCGATGGCCACTTCCTCAGCGGCCAGCTCACTTCGGATGCGCACCTCGGGGTCGGCCTCTTCGGCAATGTCGCCAAGTTGAGTCTCGGCAGCCTCGTGAGCGCTCAGGACAAGCGCCGAGGCCAGATGGCGCACCGGCCCGGTGCGGGCGGTCGCGAGGCGATCAAGACCGGCCAGGCGGTCGGCCTGGGTGCGTTCCAGATCCGCCAGGTCCTTCTCGGCCTGCTGGCGGGCTAGTGCCACCTCAGGAGAGGTGCGCTCACGGGCCATCAGAGCCATCACGCGCTCCTGAGCCTTGCGCTTGCGCGCCTCAAAGGACCGGATGAGGTAGTCCCGACACACCGAGGCGAAGTGCTCGCGCTCCTGCCGGCACCGGTCGCGGCACTGAAGCTGATAGGTGCTCTTCAGGAAGTCCTCCGCGGCTTTCGGCGAAGCGATGGGCAGGGTCTCCGGAGACGCTGTGTGCGCAGCAAGATTTAGCAGAACGTCGGGGGGCACGACCTCAAATTGCCCAGATTCCTCGCGGACCGCGACGAGTTCGCCGTAGAGGGTCACATCAGTGCCGCGAGTGTCCTTGCCGCGGATCGTGATCTCGTAGAAGTGAAGGTGGTACGGTCCGGAGGCCAGCGGATCCACGTACACGGCCGTGCCCCCGAGGAAAGCTGCAAGCCGCTCGTTCAACCGCTCATCCACTGCCGCGTAGAGCGGGTGGCCGGGGCCGAACAGCACTGCGTCCAGGTGCGCATCCTGCTCAAGGTGGAGCTTGTGAAAAGTGATCTTCCGGTAGGTGGTGTCAACAGTGCCGAGGCGCCGGACGGCCTCTAGCCGGTCGGACCGCAGGTCGGCGGGGACGTGTTCAATCCGCCAGAGTCCATCCACTCGGGGATCAACCCTGAGCCCAACCTCGGCCGCCGCCGAAAGAAAGTGGGCCTCAACGTACCGCGGCATCAGGCGACGTTCTTCGATTTCCAGGTTACGCGTCTGAAACCCTGAGAAGTCCACGTGCCCGCGGGCCAGCGCAATGCCGGTCGCCTCTTCATACTGTCTCAGCCTGGCCGGGTCGATGCGGTCGATCTGGTCGATGTACTCGTCTAGCCGTCGGGGATCGTAGGCTGCCTCGCGGAGCATTTCGGCCAGGTTGACGTCGTTGAGCGAGAGTACCTCGCCCACGACGTCGAACACGCGGCCGCCCAGGGTCTGGCGCATCTGATCCAGTTTCTCTAGCAGGCGGTGAAGGATGCGGCCTTCGATGACCGGCTGGCCGTCCTCGGAGTCGGTGGCCACGAAGTTAAAGGCATAGGCGTCGCGATCCTGGCCGATGCGGTGGATGCGACCAAGGCGCTGCTCCAGGCGTGTCGGGTTCCAGGGCATGTCGTAGTTGATCATGAGGTGGCAGAACTGCAAGTTGATGCCTTCGCCTGCGGCCTCAGTCGCCACGCACACCTGCGCGGAGGTGCGGAACACTTCCTGGGCGCGCCGGCGCTCGTGCGGGCTCATGCCACCGTGAATTTCGCAAGTTGAGTAACCCCAGCGGCCGAGGTGCTCCAGAACGTGATTCATTGTGTCCCGGTGCTCTGTGAAGATCAGGAGCTTGCCGCGGCCGTCCTTGAGTTCATTGAACTCGGCCTCGGCCAGGCACCGGCGCAGTGCTGCCAATTTAGAGTCACTCGCCTGCTCTCGCACCCGGCGGGCCTGCTCGACCAGGTCTCGCAGGGCGCTGATCTCCGCGCGCAGTTGCTCGAGCTCGACCGCCGCCGTGGACTCGTCGACCAGGGCATCGCGCTCGGCATCGTCGAGGTCGTCTTCATCACGCTCGGCATCGTAGAGGCGGCCCTGAATCGCGGCCAGCCGCTTTGCCCGTTGCGCGGGCGGAAGACGCTCCAGTTCCTCGAGCAGGGTAGTCTGCTTGTCCAGCCGCCTGCGCATCGATTCATGGATGGCCCGGGTGGAACTAGCCAGGCGGCGCTGGAAGACGGTGCGGGCCAGGGCCACACTCGTTCGCCGCTGGCCGGTCTGGTGGGGCATGAACTCGTTGATGTAGGCGGTGACGGCCTTGTAGAGTGAATACTCGTCCCCATTGAGGCGGAAGGCGACCGTCCGGGCGTGCCGGTCGGGGAACAAGCGATGGCCGTGCAGATCCCGGAGGTCCTCCTTGAGACGTCGCAGCGCCCACGGGCAGTCGTCCCCCATCTGGAAGATGTTCTTGCGAATGGCCGTCGCTTCGTCGGTCAGGCGGTGCGGCTCAGGAAAGACATCGGGATCCAGCAGGCGGATAAAGTGCGCAAACCGGTCTTCGTCACCGTGGTGCGGGGTAGCCGTGAGGAGAAGGACGTGGCCGGAGTCGGGGGTCAATCGGGCCGCAAGTTCGTAGCGCTTCGTAGCGTCTACCTTGGGCTCTCGTCCGACGCCACCGGAGGTCGTCCGAGCGGAGCACTTGTGGGCCTCATCGATCACGACCAGGTCCCATCGCTGGTTCCAAACACGTTCGCGGACGCCTTCCTGCTTCGCGTAGTCAAGTGAGGTGACGATCTGCTTCTCTTTCTCCCACGGGTTGACGAGGCTCCACTTGTCCCGCGCCGCGTCCACCGGCTCGAAGGCCTCGCCGAACCAGCGCAGCATCTCGTCTTGCCACTGCGGGACGAGCGGTGCCGGGCAGACGATCAGCACGCGCTCGATCGCCCCGCGGAGTTTGAGCTCTTTGATGAGCAGGCCGGCCATGATGGTCTTGCCCGCGCCAGGATCGTCGGCCAGGAGAAACCGCAAACGGGGCTGAGGGAGCATCCGTTGGTAGACCGCCTCGATCTGGTGGGGGAGCGTCCGGATGCCTGAAAGGCTCACGGCGAACTGGCGGTCGTGAGCGTAGGCGAGGCGGATGCGGGTGGATTCGACCAGAAGGCGAACCTTCTCGGGATTGACTGGACTGGCGGATGTACGAGGCTTCGTCTCTAGGGCGATGAGGCGTCTGGCTTCGTCCTCAGAGATGATGGCTTCTTCGAGGGTACCATCCTGAAGCCGGACGCGGACTTCGTAGCCACTTCCCAGAGGGCGCGCATCCTCCAGGAGCACCGGCCGGTCGAAGTGACCAGGGAGAGCAATCCATTGTCCAATCGGAAGGCTCATGTGATGCAGCGTCTCGCGGTCATACACTCATCCAACCTCATCGTGCCTCCGGAGGCATTCTGCAACTCAACTTTTCGCTGCCTGACACCCTAACACCCCTCGCAGAATTGTCCCCAAGTGCACGTCCCCACGGACCAGAGTGGAAGGCGGCACCCTCTCAAGGCCAGAGCGGGTCACCTTCAATGAGGTTGCGGCCGGCGGCCAGCGAAATTGGAGGAAGGCGCAGCAGGGGAATCGATCCAGAGTAGCCGGTCTGCTCGTTTCTACTCGTTGCTTCCGGGTCTGCTTCTCGGACTCGGAATCCGCGATGGGTCCCATCACTCTGGGCAATTACGCCCCCGATTGACCCGGTCCTTCCAAGAACATGGAGCCAGTGACTGCTGGAAGCCGACCGACACACCCCCGCAAACCCGAGGCTCGGCCGCCGATCCCTTGGGGCAGAAAGCAAACGCCCACGCGGCGGCCCAAGGACGATGATGGCGGGGCCAACCGCGTGAGGGTGACACACATGATACGATTGGAGGACGCTGGGCCATGCGGTTTCGGCTGACTCATCATGCCGAACAGGAGCTGACCCGCCGAGGCACACCACGCACTATCTTGGAGCAGGCCCTTGAGATGCCTCAGCAGATCGTGCCTGCGTATGGAGGAAGGAAGGCCTATCAGTCGCAAGTGGAGTTCGGGAGCGGCAGGACGTTTCTTTTGCGCGTGATCGTGGATGACCGAACCGTGCCGCCGACGGTCGTGACGGCGTACCGGACAAGCAAGATCAGCAAGTACTGGAGGCAATCACATGAAGGTCACCTATGACGCTGCGACGGACGTGTTGCGTATCCTGTTCAGACAGGCCGTCGTCGAAGAGAGCGACGAAGACAAACCCGGCATGATCTTGGACTATGACAAGGATGGCAACATTGTCGGGCTGGAGGTGCTCGACGCCTCCAAGCGCATCGAGAACCCCAAGGCCGTCGAGTACACGGTCACGGGCTGATCCAGTGTGTAGTATGCCTGATCCTGACCTCCACCGCCTCCCGGTCGCGGGCGTTGAGGGGGCGCAGGGCTTCAAAGGAAACTACACGCCACCCGGAGGCCCGCAGGCGAGGGTGTACTCGTTGCTTCCGGATCTGCTTCACGGACTCGGAATCTCCGAGGGGAACCTTTGAATCAACCCTGGGACGCAAACATCAAGCGCCCACCCCCGCAAACTCGGCGCGCTGGTCCGATTAGCTGGGTTGGAGGGTGATGGGCAGACGCACAAAATCAAAGTCTTGACAGCCACATTTCCGGGATATACTTAGAAGTGATTCCTCCCCGACGTTGGTGCACAACGTCGGGTTGATTCTCCCCGGGGGTGGCTTTCCAGCCAACTCCCGGTCGCTTTATTCAGCCCATCCCCGGGCGGAGGTTCGTATGGCATCTCACGTACCCATCGTACCCGAACGTGCAATGGGCTTCTCTGACCTAATGAATCTGTACGAGAGCCTCCATGGCCCCCTACCGGGCCGACTTAGCGGAGACAATTCGAAATCCTAACAACTGTTTACGAAAAGGACCGGGGCAGGTACTATTTTGGGAGGGTGGTATCCAAATCATATGGCTTTCTCTAACGCCTCTATGAGAATCTCGTACGACGAGAAGTTCGATGTGTTGGACGTATTCGTCCAAGACCCTGAGCCCTCACTCACCGTCGAAGTAGACGAAGACCTCTACTTCCACGTTGTGCCACAGTCGAAGAAGGTCATTGGATTCACGATTCATCGGTTCCGGGCGAAAAACTCTCAATACTTGCTCCCATTTGAATCCTCCCTTCGGCTGGCAAACCCGCAAGTCCAAGACCAACTGGACAAAGCTCTGGTCACCGCCTGACCGGCCTGGAGTCGTGTCTATGCCAGTCTCGAGGAGCCGTCATGTCTGAGTATGTGATTCTCATTGGGAAGGCGAACGGGAACCCATATGCGGAGGTGACCTGATGAGCATCCTACCCGACGACTTGAACTTGAAGCCCATCGCCGGTGGCCAGCAGGTGTCCGAGACGCCGCCTCCAAGGCCTCGCGCGCCACAGGTTCGCGAAGTTGTCGCGACGCCCGTCGACCCAAGTCGTCCGGCCGAAAGCGAGCCGGAACTTGCATCGACCACGGACTCAACGCCGGACGCGAATGCCCTTCTGCACCGGCTGATTGACGAGCGCGAGCGTATTCTGGCCGCGGAGGGATTGAGCAGCAGGGAGAGGAGAGCGCTCCTCCAGGAAAATCGAGACGTCATCACGATGATGCGCGGTGGGCGCGTGGTGCGCAGCGAGGGTCTGGTGTACGCCATCCTCGTCTTCAGCGCCGTGGTGATTGTGGCCGCGCTGGTCGCCGCATATGTGGACAAAAGCCTCCGGGAGGTAGCCCTGACCATCACCGGGACCGTCGTGGGCGGAACGCTGACGACGATCGCGCAGAAGTTAGGAACGATCTAGGGACGCGCAGCGAAGTCATTCTAGCCATTTGTGACCCTCGCCGACTTAGTCCTCGCGGGATTACTGAACCTTCGGCCCAGTCTTCTTGCGTGGAGACCAAACCGCACTCCTCCGCAAATCTCGGATACCTGCGCCGATCAATTGTGACAGAAGGCGGCAGAATTGGGTCTGCAACGGAAGAGTCCGCCAGAATGAGGGTTGGACTGCGTGAAGATCAGAGAGGTGATAAGTCTGATCGAGAAGGACGGCTGGTTTCTGGCTCGGACCACCGGAAGTCACCGGCAGTACAAACACAATAGGAAAGCCGGCCTGGTCACCATTGCCGGCAAACCGAGCGATGACTTGCCGCATGGGATACTGAAGAGTATTCTAAAGCAGGCTGGGCTCAAGGAGCCGCCATGGCAGAATATCTGATCATCATCGAAAAAGCGAAGCGCAACTATGCGGCGTACTTGCCTGACCTGCCGGGCTGCGTCGCTACAGGTGCTACGCGCGAGGAAGTCGAGGCAAACATCCGGGAGGCTGTGCGCTTTCACTTGGAAGGCCTGAAGGCAGAGGGGCTCCCGGTTCCCAAGCCGACGACGTCCGCAGCGCGGATTGCCATCTAAGCGCCCTGTACCATTCCCCCAGGGAGACCCAGCAGAATTCCGAACCCCGTCCCGGGCCGGTGTCTCCCTGCGCGCCCGCGATAGTGCCTCGCTGGAGGCGATTCGGACGCCTCGCAGCGAGAGTCGCACCTGTGCCCCGCCAGTCCTATGACTCCTCTTCAACAACGCTCGGCGGGCAGCACCGGTGTTCCTGGTCTTTGTCCATCAACTCGATCGCGCGCTCCAACTGCTCGTTCTCTAGCCGTTTGTGCTCCAGCTCGAGGTCGATCGCCCTCTTGAGCTCGGGCTCGCAGATATCGCAGTCGTCCAGACAGCCGCGAACCAGCAGTCCCGGCGTGGGAATGGACGAGCACCGCTCGAACGAGAGCTGGGCTTTTGTCTCCGGCGAGATATCTCCCCCCGGCTTGTCGAGCAGGCCGGCGGCCACCAGTTCCTGGTCCACCTGCCGCAGCGCCCGCTCGCGGATCGCCACCGGGATCGGCTCCAGGATCTGCGCCTGCGCTTGGAATACCGCCTGCGCGGCGCCACGTGCCGTCGCAAAGGCCCCAGTACCCGCAGCCCCACCTTCCAGTCGCGCGGCGTCGCTCGCGCGGCCGATATTCTCGACGTTCAGCCGCTCCGTGCTGGTGGTCAGGATCCCCGCGGGAATGGAGGCCACCTGTCCGACCAGCCTGGGGGGATTGTTGGTCAGCGCGACGTCGGCCGCGGGATCTAGCACGCGACGCGTCACGGACTCGATCGTGAATTTCACTGTCTGCGTCTTGTTGATCTGGTAGAAATAGAACGTGATGGCCCGGCACCGGTTGGGATTGGCGAACGTGCGCGACGACGACTCGAAGTGATCTTCCGATTCGCCCTCCGCGTGGGTGCGGGACTGCACCTCGCCGACCGAGACCGAGTGCGCCGCCCGGGTCATGGTCACCGCGCTGCGATCCGACGACTGCGCGTGGGAGTTCAGTTCCCGCATGAAGTCGCTGACCGACGAGGAGTTGTGCGATCCGTTGGCGTTGACTGAGGCGCCGCCCGCGAAGCCGATGCTGCCGTAAGAGCCGTCGGTGTGGAAGGCCCAGGCCCCCTGGCTCTGGCTGCTGGCATGCGATGAGTCTCGCACGGTGACGTCGGACATGAAGTCGTGCATGCTCGCCATGTAGTAGCGTTCGGTGGAGAGTTGCTCGTGGCGGTAGCTCACCTTGGAGGAGCTGTCGAAGGTGAACCGCGATCGCCGGTCGGAGGAGAACAGCCGGACCTTCTCGCCGGGCAGCAAGGTGGTGGAGTACGCCAGATCGCCCAGCGCGAGCGGCCCCGGGCAGCGCTCGAGCCGCGCGTGAATCTTGACC
>JBGPLF010000132.1:0-11387 GCA_041486265.1 bacterium | reverse complement strand
GTCCTCCAGGTCTGGGGGTCCTACCGGCTGATCACAAAGGTCTTCAAGTGGCTGACCCTGGCGCTGCTCGCGTACATCGGCGCGGCCTTCTTCGCGAAGCCGGACCTTGGCGAGGTCCTTCGCGGCACATTCATTCCGACACTCCGCCTCGACCGCCAGTTCCTGGTGACACTGGTCGCTATCCTGGGCACGACCATCTCGCCCTACCTGTTTTTCTGGCAGGCCAGCCAGGAGGTGGAGGAAGAGATCGAGAAAGGTCAGCGCCGTCTCTGGCAGCGGAGAGGGGCAACGAAAGCTGAGCTCACCGACGCAGCCTGGGACGTGGATATCGGGATACTCTTCTCCAATGTCGTGATGTACTTCATCATCCTGGCGACCGCCGCCACGCTGTTCAAGGCTGGGAAGACGGACATTACGTCTGCCGTCGACGCGGCAGCCGCCCTCCGGCCGATCGCGGGGAATGCCGCCGGTATTCTGCTCGCCCTCGGCCTCATCGGATCTGGGTTTCTGGCGGTGCCCGTGCTCACCGGGTCCGCGGCGTACGCGGTAGCAGAGACATTCAGCTGGCGGTTCGGGCTCAATGAGCCGCCCCGGCGCGCCGTGAAGTTCTACGGGGTGATCGTTGTGTCGACCCTGATAGGTCTCCTCATCAATTTCCTTGGCATCAACCCGATCTCTGCGCTTGTCTGGACGGCGGTCATCAACGGCTTCCTGGCGCCACCTCTGCTCTTAATCATCATGCTTATCGCCAACAATCGAAAGATCATGGGGAACCGGGTCAACGGCCCGGGTCTCAATGTGCTGGGATGGGCGACGACGGCCTTGATGGCGGCAGCGGCCCTGACCCTGGTCCTGACCTGGATCATATAGACGGATGACAGGGAGTATGCGGCTGATCGGAGAACCGCACTGCGTGTGGGAAATTCTGCCGTGAAATGAGGGATACAGGTGGAGCCGAGCGCGCCCTTGTCGCAATCCAACGGCGGAACCGATCATGTCGAGATGGCCATCCCGTCTCGTGCGGAGTACGTGGCCGTCGTGCGGCTCGTCACCGCCGGCATCGCCGGCCGGATGTCGTTTTCCTTTGACGACATCGAGGTCCTGAAGATCGCGGTGGGGGAGGTCTGCACGGCCGCTGTCCTCGCCAGCGGCCGGAAGGTCCGGCTTCGCTTCGATGTGACCCCAGATGAGTTGAAGATTCGGATCGCGCACGGTGGAAAGATCGCGAAAGACCGCAGTCAGGAGCGCGAGCTCGGAACGTTTCTGGTGCGCTGCCTGATGGACCAGGTGCGGACCGAGACCGACGGCCCGTCGCACGTCACCTGGTTGACGAAACGCCTGCGGCCGTAGCGCCCATGCCGGCCTCGCAGGAGCGGATGGCGCAAACCGAGGGCGCCTCCATCAAGCTCTTTCAGGAATACCAGCACACCTGGGATCCCGCGCTGCGGGAGCAGCTTGTGCTCGCCTACACGAGACTGGCGGCCTATCTGGCCCGTAAATTCGCGTACCGCGGCGAGCCCCTCGAAGACCTGGTCCAGGTCGCTCACGTGGGGCTGCTGCAGGCGGTCGATCGCTTCGATCCCGAGCGCGGGGTGAAGTTCACCTCCTACGCCACGGAGGTCATCGTCGGAGAAATCAAGCGGCACTTCCGTGACAAGTCGTGGTCCGTGCATGTGCCGCGCCGCCTGCGCGAGCGCAATCATTCTCTGATGCAGGCGGTCGAGCGTCTCTCTGCCCGCCTCGGCCATTCCCCCACGATCGCCGAGATCGCGGAGGATGTAGGGGTTTCGTTGGAAGATTGCCGTCGAGGCGCTTGAGGTGGGACGCGCGTACAATCCGGTTTCGCTAGATACTGATCAGGGGACGGGTACCGATGAGGAGGGCGCGGTGCTCGCGGAGTCCATCGGCGCTGAAGACCCGGAGATGGGGCGTCTGGAGACCCGGTTCACGCTCGAGGTGGCACTGGCGGCGCTCCCCAAGCGGGAACAGACGATTCTTCGCCTGCGGTATGTTGAGGAGCGTTCGCAGGCGGAGATCGCCAGGGAGCTTGGGATCTCGCAGATGTACGTCTCGCGGCTGCAGCGGGCGGCCCTGGGCCGCGCGCGGGCGATGCTGGGCAGCTGACACTAGCGATTCCCTATGCGCGTGGGGGGCGCCGGAAGCTTCCCAAGAAAGGGTTGCTCGCCCGAGGTGATGTTCCAGACAAACGCGATAACCCAAGCGCTGCTCTGGCGGACCTCAGCGGATCAGACCCGTCAGGCCGACGACGATTAGATAAAAGGCGACAATGTAGTTCAGCAGTCTTGGAATCATCAGGATCAAGATTCCCGCAATCAGCGCTACTATCGGCTGAAACGCTGCATGGATGAGCATTGGCGTGTCCTCCTCGATTTCGTAGATTTTGTCTCTGAAGTTCCTCCACCCGTCAGGCTGCCGGTGATCGCCTGGAAACGACAACCAGTAGCGTGATCCCGCCGGCAAGCGCCAGCGCGCCCAGGATCGGGGGGAGCGGGATCGTGCGCTTTTCCTCGACCAGGGCCTTGATCGGGCCGATATTAAGCACGGTCCGATTCCGCGTGTATGTGATGCCCTGGTAGACCAGCGCGACGATGCCGATCGCGATGAGCACGACGGCCACCAGGATGCTGGGTGTGCGCGATTTCACAGGCATGCCCTCCCTGCCTACACGATGGGCCGTTGGCCCTTGATAATGTTGATCAGCAGCACCGCCAGGGCGAGGAGCAGCAGAATGTGGATGAACCCACCCAGCGTGTAGGACGAAACCAGCCCCAGCACCCAGAGCACCAGCAGGATCACAAAGATCGTCCACAGCATGGCTCTTCTCCCTTCGTCGAAGACTAGCGTAAGAAAGCAAGTGAGTTTTACCCACCTCCGCGGGTTTGAAAACGTCTCGACCCGGCAAAACCTCAACTGGGTTTATAGTGGTCACGGCGCAATCTCAAAGGAGCGAGTGCGATGACTGATAAGCCGACTAGGCGCTGCAGGACGCGCCCCACCCGCAGTCGGCGCCCTTGGAGCCGTTGTTGCGGGGGCACGGTAGCTTCAGTAGACTGGGAGCGATGGTGCTCGACGATCTCTTCGACTCGCACCTCCATCTTGACGATGACGCCTTCGCGCCAGATCGGGAGGCCGTGGTGGAGCGCGCCCGTGCCGCCGGAGTCCGGGGTTTTGTCACCGTCGGCACCTCACTGTCGTCCAGCGCCCAGGCGATCTCCCTGACTTACCAGCATCCCGACATCTTCGTGGCAGTCGCGATTCACCCGCACGGGGCGTCTGAGGCGACACCGCTGGCCATGCGGCAGGTCGAGGCCCTTGCCCGCCATCCCAAGGTGGTGGCGATCGGCGAGACCGGTCTGGATTACCACAGGAATTTCGCGCCGCGAGAGGCGCAGGAGCAGGCTTTCCGCGCGCACCTCGCGCTTGCGCGATCGCTGAATCTTCCCGTCATTATTCACAACCGCGAAGCGGATGCCGATATCCTCCGTGTCCTGGAGGAAGAAGCGCCGCCGCGGGTCATCATGCACTGCTTCTCCAGCTCAGTTGAAGTTGCGCGCACGTGTATCGACCGCGGCTACTATCTCGGGCTGGGCGGCCCGCTGACCTACCGCAAGGCCCGCCAGGCCACCGAGGTGGCGTGTTTCGTGCCGCCGGACCGCCTGTTGCTCGAGACCGACGCGCCGTTCCTACCCCCCGAGCCGCACCGCGGCCGGCGCAATGAGCCGTCCTACCTGCCGCTGGTTGCCTGGGCGGTCGCCCACGCGCGCGGCGTGTCGGCCGGGACCGTCGCCGAACTGACGTCGGCGAACGCCCGTGACGTCTTTGGCGTAGTAAGGACGGTGAGGAGCGAATGACCGGCCGCCCGCGCCGATCCCTGCGCCGATCCGTCTGGATCATCGCCAGCATCATCGTCCTGCTGGCCGCTGTCCTTCCATTCAATGCGCAGGCCGCGGGGACCGAGGACCAGGAGATCCGGATTGGGCGCCAGGGCGCCGCGCAGATCGAGTCCCATTTCAAGGTCGTCAAGGACCCGGCCATCAATGAGCGTGTGACCAGGATCGGCATGACGATCGCCGCGGTCACCGAGCGGCCCCGCCTGCCCTGGACCTTCAAGGTCGTCGAATTGAACGATGCGAATGCCGTCGCCCTGCCCGGCGGATTCGTGTACCTCACGACCGGCCTGTTGAGATTCGTCCGGAGCGACCACGAACTGGCGGCCGTCATCGCGCATGAGTCGACGCATGCCGCGCATGGACACGGTCTCGAGATGATGCGGCGTTCCAACGTGGCCACGTTTGTCACGATTCTGGTCGCCGTCTTCACACGCGACCCTGCCCTGATCAATGGCTCAATGGTCGTGGCGGGTGGCGTGCTCTCGGGGTACTCGCGCGATCTGGAGAAGGAAGCCGACCTGACCGGACTCGATTACCTCACCCGCACCTCCTATGCTCCCGTGGGGATGCTGACGCTCCTGGAACATCTGCAGCGGCGCGAGCAGCTCACGGGCCAATCCGAGTTCACCGCGTACGGGGATCATCCCTCGACTGCCGAGCGGGTCCAGTACGTCGAGGCCGCGATGCGCGCCCGGCGCATCCCGATCAATCGACGGGTGTCGGCCAACTATCTGGCCCTGTCGGTTCGGGATGGGACCGACGGCGGCGTCCCGTTTGCCGAGATCCTGGTCAACAACCGGTTGATCGTACGGCTCGCCGATCCCCCGCGGATCAAGGAGGCCGCCGAGGTGCTCGATCGGCTCTTCGACGCCGATCTTGAGCCCTACGAGGTGATGACACGCGAGACGCAGGGAGGGTGGGGGATCTTCGCGCAAGCCTGGGCTGTGTTGCGGCTCACCCCTCGTGATGTCCCTTCCGGCGACGGAACGCTGAGTGACTTCACGGTGTCCATCGCCGCACGGCTGCGGGCCGCGATTGAGGACGATATCCGCCGGCGACGGATGGACGGCTAGCCGCCCCCCGATTTCTCATCGGCATACACTCCCCACTGGATGCGTTACGTTGCTGATGGGCTACACTCGTGAGGCCAGAACCTGAGTAGGTTGGGAAAGGGAGTACACGTTCATGCGCCGCTTGTGGATTGTTGCCGTTTTGATTCTTGTGGTCGGGGTGGCCTGGCGGGTCATGGGCTCCGGCCGCCGCCAGGCTGCGCCTCCGCCTGCCGACGCGTCGGTGCCCGTCGAGGTCAGGCCGGTTGAGACCACCACCCTCTTCCAGACCGTCGTCGCTGGGGGCTCCGTGGCGGGGGTGGAGGACGTGACGGTGATCGCCAAGGCGACCGGTCGGATCGAAGCGGTCCTGGTGAAGGAAGGCGACAACGTGCGGGCCGGCCAGGTGCTCGTCCGGCTCGAGAACGGCGAACTCGCGGCCGGGCTCCATCAGGTGGAGGCGAATCTGGCCGCCGCGCAGTCCCGGTTGCAGATGATGCTCGAAGGCGCCCGGCCGCAGGAGCGGGCGCAGGTCGAGGATCAGGTCCATCAGGCGGAGGCGAATCTGGCCAGCGCGCAGTCCCGGCTGCAGATGCTCCAGCAGGGCGCCCGGCCGCAGGAGCGGGCGCAAGTCGAAGCCGCCGTCGCCCAGGCGAAGGCCAACTACGAGACGGCCAAGGCGAACCTTGAGCGGATGAAGATGCTCTACGAGACCGGCGCCGTCAGCAAGGGACAGTTCGAGGCGGCGCAGCTTCAGCATGACGTCGCCTTGTCCCAGTACGAAGCGTCGAAGCAACAATGGAACATGACCGAGATCGGCCCGCGGCCTGAGGAGATCGAGATGGCCCGCAGCCAGGTCCAGGCCGCCAGGGCGCAGCGTGACATGGCCCTCCAGCAGCGGGCGATGATCCAGCAGGGGCCGCGGACGCAGGAGATCGAGATGGCGCGGGCCCAGGTCGCCCAGGCTCAGGCCGCGGTCGCGTTCGCCCGGCTGCAGCTCGCCAACGCCACCATCACCGCGCCGTTCGCCGGCACGGTGACGCACCGCTTCGTCGATCCCGGCCAGCTCGTCACGGTCGCGCCAGGCGGGGGCATGGTGGTCACCGTGGCGCAGATCGACACGGTGAACGTCAATCTCGACGTGTCCGAGACCGACCTGGCCCGGGTGAAGCCGGGCCAGGTCGTGGCGCTGCACATGGACGCGTATCCCGACAGGTCGTTCGCCGGCATGGTGCGTGAAGTCGGGCTGGCCGCCGATCCCCGCGTGCGGGTCTTCAAGGTCAAAGTCGCGGTGCCGAATGCTGACCACGTGTTGAAGCCGGGGATGTTCGCGCGCGGCGAGATCACCGTCGGCCGCCACGAGCAGGCCCTGGTGATCCCGCGCGACGCGGTCGTCTCAGACACCGGGCAGCCCTCGGTATTCGTCGCCGATGCCGGGAAGGCCCGTATCCGCAAGGTGCGTCTGGGCGTGATGAGCGGGCCCATCGTGGAGGTCCTGGAGGGATTGGCCAAGGGCGACGCCGTGATCGTCGCCGGACAGAGCGGTCTCACCGACGGCGCCGCGATCGCGGTGAGGTAGGGGGACGCCGATGGGACTGACCCGAGTCGCGATCACCCGCCCGATCTTCATCATCATGGTATTTGCCGCCCTGCTCGTCCTGGGGCTGCAGTCGCTGAGCCTGATGCCGGTCGAGCTGTTCCCACGCATCGACATTCCGTTTCTCACCGTGGTGACGGTCTATCCCGGCGCCGGGCCCCGCGAGATTGAGACGCTGATCAGCAAACCCCTGGAGGATGCGGTCAATACGATCAACGGGGTGAAGACCGTCCAGAGCTCCTCGCAGGAGGGGATCTCGGTGGTGGCGGTCGAGCTCAACGTCGGGACCGACCTGGACTCCGCGGCGAACGAGGTCCGCAACCGCCTGGACGCTACCAGGGCACAACTCCCGCGGGAAGCCGAGGCGCCGGTGCTCTTCAAGGCGAACCTCTCAGCCATCCCTGTCCTGGTGCTCGGGGTGAGCGGCTCGCGGTCCGCCTCTGAGATGCGGCAGATCGCCCAGGATCATATCAAGGACCGGCTGGCCAAGGTCCCCGGAACCGCATCAGTCTCCATCGTGGGAGGCCTGACGCGCGAGATCCAGGTCGATGTCGACAAGGCGCGCCTCCAGGCGTACGGCCTGTCCATCACGCAGGTCGCGCAGGCCGTCGCTGCCGAGAATCTGAGCCTGCCCAGCGGCAGCATTAAGGAAGGCCGGCAGGAGTATGCGGTGCGGACCGTCGGTGAGTTCAAGTCCCTGGACGATCTGCTGGACGTCCGGCTGTCCACACCTACCGGCCAGACCGTGCTCCTGCGGGACGTCGCGCGCATCAACGACGGGTTTGCCGACCGGGCCGACATGTCCCGGCTCAACCGCCAAGAGAGCGTCGGGATCGTCGTTCAGAAGCAGGCCGATGCCAATACGGTGCGGGTCGTCGAGGGGATCAAGAAAGAGCTCGCGCGGATGCGGCCCGACCTGCCGAAGGACCTGGTCATCAAGGTCGCCTATGACCAGTCCACATTCCTCGAAGAGTCCCTCGCCGACGTCCGCGTGTCCCTGATCCTCGGCGCCATCCTGGCCGTGATCGTTGTGTACCTGTTCCTGCACAACTTGCGCTCAACGCTCATCGTCGCGCTGGCGATTCCCACCTCCATGCTCGCGGCGTTCACGCCGATGTACTTCGCCGGGTTCTCGCTGAACATGATGACGATGCTGGCGTTGGCCCTCTCGACCGGCATCCTGGTGGACGACTCCATCGTCGTGCTCGAGAATATTCACCGCCACTTGCACCAGGGCGAGTTGCCGCGCGACGCGGCGCTGAACGGCCGGTCGGAGATCGGCCTTGCCGCCATCGCGATCACGCTGACCGACGTCGTGGTGTTTGTGCCGATCGCCTTTATGGGCGGGATCGTGGGTCAGTTCTTCCGCGAATTCGGCCTGACCATCGCAATGGTCACGCTCTTCTCGCTGCTGGTCTCCTTCACGCTGACCCCGATGCTGGCGTCGCGCTGGTTCACTCGGCGGCGTCGCGGGGAGGACGATGGCGCCGGCTGGTCGGCGCGGGTCTTCAAGCGGTTTGACGCCTTCTATGATCGCCTCGATGGGCGCTACCGGGGCGTGCTCGCGTGGGCGCTCGATCACCGCTTCGCAGTCATCTCGATCGGTGTGGCCGCGCTGCTGGTCGTCGTGCCGCTGGCCGGATTTCTCGGGTTCGAGTTCTCGCCTTCGCTCGATCAGGGCCAGTTCACGGTGAAGATCGAGACGCCGGCGGGCACGAATCTCGAAACCACCAACCGCGTCGTGGCGCAGGTCGAAGACCTGCTCGCCAAACAGCCCGAGGTGGAGGCGGCCTTCGCCCGCGTGGGGTCCACCGCCGGTGCGGTGAGCTTCGGCGTCACCAGCCAGGGGCCGCACACCGCCAACATCTCTGTCAGCCTGGTCGACAAGAACAAGCGCAAGCGGTCCGATCGCCAGATCATCGCGGCGCTCCGGCGCGACGTGGCGAAGATCCCCGCGGGCAAGATCAGCTTCGAGACCGGGTCGTTCGGTCCGTCCGGAGCAGCGGTGCAGATCGAGCTGTTGGGTGACGACTTCGACGCCCTCAATCGCGCCGCCGGCCAGATCGCCGTCCGCGTGAAGCAGACCCCCGGCGCGGTGGATGTGGACACCTCGTGGCGAGTGGGACGGCCGGAGCTTCAAGTGAAGGTAGACCGGCTGAAAGCGGCATCGCTGGGACTATCCACGGGTATGGTCGCGGTGACGCTGCGCACGGCCATCCAGGGTGCGACCGACACCAAGTTCCGCGTCGGCGGAGATGAGTACGACATCCGGGTGCGGCTGATCGAGGCGCAGCGGCAGGCCCCCGAGGATGTCGCCACCGTGCTGATCGCCGCGCCGGCCGGCCAGCCGATCTACGTGAAGGATGTCGCAAGTGTCACGGTGGCCACAGGGCCCACGCAAATCGACCGGAAGGACCGCCAGCGGATGGTGGTCGTGAGCGCCAACCTGGCGCCGGGCTTCTTCTTCGGCAACGTGCAGCGGGAAATCAACAAGCAGATCGCCGGTGTAACTCTCCCTGGCGTCACGATGCGGTGGGGTGGAGAAGCGGAGCAACTCGCGGAGAGCGGTGGCCAGCTCGGCCGCGCTCTGCTCCTCTCGGTGGTGCTCGTATACATTCTCATGGCGGCCTTGTTCGAGGGATTCCTCAGCCCGTTCATCATCATGTTCTCGCTGCCGATGGCGCTGGTCGGCGGGATCCTGGGCCTCATGGTGGCCGGCAAGACCCTGTCGATCGTGTCCATGATCGGCATCATCATGCTGATGGGGCTGGTCACGAAGAACGCGATCCTCCTGGTCGACTACACCAACACGCTGAGGGCGCGGGGCAGCCGCCGGCGCGACGCGATCCTGGAGGCCGGACCGACGCGGCTGCGTCCGATCCTGATGACGACGTCGGCGATGATCATGGGCATGCTCCCCACGGCGCTGGGGCTTGGGCGCGGCGCCGAGTTCCGCTCGCCCATGGCCGTGGCGGTGATCGGCGGCCTGGTCTGGTCCACGCTGCTCACGCTGGTCGTGATTCCCGTCGCGTACACGTTGATCGACGACCTGACGCAGTTCGTCTCGAGGAGGGGGCGCCGCCAGGCCGCGGTCGAGGCACGGGCATGAAGATGGTGTGGATGGTGTATGAGGCGGGGATCGATGAGGATCTGGCCAGTGCTATGGATGGGGCCGGGATCACGGGCTACACGAAACTGACCGGAGCCACGGGGACGGGCCGCAAGGGGAATCGGTTCGGCACGCAGGTCTGGCCGGGGACGAACAACGTGCTGTGGATCGCGCTGCCAGATGAGCAGGTGGCCGGCGTGATCCAGCGGCTGCACACGCTCAAAGAGTCGTACGTCAAGCCGCCGGGGCTGCAGATCTTCGTGTTTCCGATCGACGTGATGGGGTAGGGACAAGCCGCCCCCGAAAACCGCGTCCCCTGCTTCCGACCTGTATATTTGTATAATGGAGACGCGATGGGCACATTCCGGTACGAGTTCGCTGTGGGCAGCGCGGACGGCGCGCGATTTGAGGATGTCGAAGCGGTGGTCGACTCGGGCGCCACGTACACGTGGATCCCGCGGCCACTGCTGGAGCGCCTGGGTGCGCAGCCCTCGTTTCGGCGGCGACTTCGGATGGCGGACGACAGCGTCATCGAGCGTGATGCAGCTGTTCTCCCGGTTCGTCTGGATGGACAGATGCTGCCCACTATCGTGATCTTCGGGGATCCAGGCAGCGAGGCACTCCTCGGTGCCGTCACTCTGGAAGAATTTAGCCTTGGCGTCGATCCAGTCGAACAGCGCCTTGTTCCCGTCGTGGCCCTGCTGATGTAGCCACCCCTGCAGTTCTTTTCAATGCTCCCTGCTGCGGCCGGGCTGGTATAATGAAACCCGGCGCGCGCCCGTAGCTCAGTGGATAGAGCGGCGGCCTCCGGAGCCGTAGGTCGGGGGTTCAAGTCCCTCCGGGCGCGCCACCTCAAACGCAGACGGGGAGCGGGTTTCAGCCGCCGCCCCGTTCTCGTTTTTGACCCGCCCACCTCGCTACTATAGCCTAATTGTAGCCAATCGCGCCGGGTCGGAAGGGTTCCTCCCCCGGTCATGAGACAACACACAACCATGACCGCTCGTGAGTACCGCCGCCACATCCTGGCCGAGGCCGTGAGGACGATCTCATCGAACGTGTCCCTGATGCGGCGCTCCGCAAGGAACTCGAGGCGGCTGCACAGGTGAAACGTCGGCAACGCTTCGGGCTGGTCTTCGAGGAGCACATCCCGAGACCACCGTACTTGCAGGAGTTCCAATCCGCGTCGAGTCGCTGGTCCAACGCCGCAGCGACCTCGATTCTCCGACAGCCGGGCGACCTGGAGCTTGGCCCGGCAGGTACTGCGACACGAAAGTCTGGCGATGGCGCTCCAGTATGCCCACCTGACGAAGCCTGACGTGTCGGCGAAGTTCAGGAGAGCGAGCCCTTTGGATAATCTGAGGGCAGGACGGTAGTTGGTCGATACCGACCCCGCACGGCCGGAGGCCTGGGAGCGGCGCACGGAGAAAGGACGCCAAGTGGCCTCGGAGGGCCGTGCGGAAGGTCGCTCCGAACTGCGACCTGTACGAGCATCTCCCGGTAGCCGGAGAAAAGAGCATGACAGCCCAACAACGTCTGCGCTTCTCCGAAAGTGGCGGCGATGGCTCCACGTCATCTCCCGGGACGTGTTTGCCCTCATGAGCAAGCGCCGCATCTTTCGCGACCTCAACCAGATCGTCGGTGACAATTCCCTTCTGCATGAACCGAACGTGTTCTGGGGTTGGGCCTACGACAACTACGCCAACACCCTTGCGGTCGGGATT
>JBGPLF010000131.1:0-11398 GCA_041486265.1 bacterium | reverse complement strand
GTGTGATCTCCATCCCATCAAGGAAAACCTGCCATCCGACCCCCCAGGCCCCGAGCGTCGGGTTCTCCCAGTCGTCCTCCAGGAACCGCAGGTCGTGGTGCTCCAGCATGAGCCCCAGGCTCTCCAAACTCGCCAGGTAGAGGTGCTGGACGTCATCGGGAGAGGGCTTGAGGATCACTTGGTACTGGTAGTGCTTGTAGAAGCGATTAGGATTCTGGCCGTAGCGGCCGTCTGCCGGACGCCGGCTGGGCTGGACATATGCCACCCGCCACGGCGCCGGGCCCAGGGTGCGCAGGAACGTTGCCGGATGCAGCGTGCCGGCGCCGACCTCGACGTCATAAGGCTCGTCGACTACGCAGCCCCGGTGTCCCCAGAACCGGTGCAGGGCGAGAATCATGTCCTGAAAGTTCAAGACCTTTTGGCGTTTCGCCATGGACGGCACACAAAAAAGGAGTCCCGTCTCAGGGACGGGGACTCCGTGGTTCCACCCTGATTCCCGCCGCCCTACCCGATCCTTGGCATCCCACAGCGGGCCCTTACTCCGCGATCTCGGGCGGACCCGGCAGCCTCAGCGGACCCGGCAGCCTCGCCGGCGATCCACTGGCTGCGGCTTGGGAGTGCCGTTCACCGCGCCCCGCGCCCGTTCGCACCGATCACGGGCTCTCTCCGGCGGACTTCGCGGCTACTCTCCTCCCGCATTGCCATTGGCATACGATTCCGCGAACCTCGATCATTCTAGCAACCGACGAAGGGCAGGTCAACGAACGCGTGGGTACCGGGAGACTTATGTCTTCACCTCTACCTGCGTGGCCAAAGACCCTTGCTTGTCCCCCAACCGACGCGTCACCGTGATCTGCTCTTGTCCGGGGCCGTTATTGTCATCGAATAGGGTCTGCTATCCGATCCCGAGGGGTTCTTCTTCGCGATCGCGGACGCGACGACGAATCGAGGGCGTCGGCATCGTCGAGATCAGCGCGGCCGCCGTGAAGGCTACCAATCCCGCGATGGCCCACGACATGGGCAGTTCTATGACCTCGGACTCGGTCTTCACACGTACCACCGAGCCCGGTCCGAAGCGGACGACACCGCGCACCTCGGCCAGCGCCGTCCCGAGTTCCATGATGGCCCGCCGCGCTCGATCGAGATCAATCTCCATGCCGCTCCCCCCTACGATTTAATATACCATAGCCGCGCGATCTCAAGTCCTCGGAGCGGCGGCCGTTCGCCCCAACCGGCCGGGCGCCGCTGCGGCGATCCGCAGTTGCCCGGCGACGACCGGGGCTCGCAGCTTCGTCTCCCAGCAGGCCTCCGCAAATGAGCGGAGCATCTCGGAGGCAGCCATCCGGTCCGCCGGAGCGGGTGCCAGGCGCGCGACCGCCGCCGGCCGCGCGTCCAGCAGGAAGGCAAGCAATGCCGCGGTCGCGGAGGATGCCGTGATCGCCAGCGGATCTCGGGAGCGACACGCCGCGTGCACACACCCTCCCAACGCGGCCGTCCAGGCCATCGGGGCCTGCAGCCGGCGGCCGCAGATTGCGCACCGTCTGACGGCCGGCCGGTGCCCGGTGAGGACCAGCAGCCGGGCGGCAAACCAGAGGCCGGGCAGCTCGTCCACTCCTCCACGCACCAAGCTGAGCGCGTCCAGGAGCGTTCGGTACACGTCAGGGTGCGGGTGCCGGTCGGCCAACCCCTGATCGGCGAGTTCGAGAATGACCGCGGTGGCCGTCATGCGCTCGAGGTCGTCGCGCAGGCCGGCGTGGGCATCCAGGACCTCGACCTGAGAGACGACATCCAGCGTCCGGCCCTCAGCCACGAGGGCGCGGAAGCGCGTGGGCGGTTCCAGGCGCCCCCCCAGCCGGCTCCGGGGACGGCTGGCGCCCCGCGCCACCAGTGTCAGCTTCCCGCGATCCCGGGAGAGCACGGTCACCAGGCGGTCCGCCTCGCCCAGATTGCGGCGGCGGAGAACGATTCCCTCGATCTTATAGAGCCCCATCGCGATGAAAACCCCCGCGGGACATCACAACCTGCCCGACAGGGTCAGGATCAGCAATACCACGGTCAGTGCAATGAGCAGAGCCGCGGTGCCTCCCGCAATCAAGTTCGTGCCGGTCCTATTGACTTGGTTCCCCATCAGTCGCCAGTCATTGACCAGACGCAGCATCGCGATGAGCACTACAGGCAGGAGGAATCCGTTGAGCGCCTGCGAGGCCACCATGACGGGAATCAATGGTAGCCCCGGCGACAGTACGATCAGGGCGCTGACGCTTAATACGGTCAGAAAAATGCTGTAGAAGACCGGCGCCTGCCTCATCGTGCGGTCCAGCCCGGCTTCCCAACCGAAGGCCTCGCAGATGGCGTAAGCAGTTGAGAGGGGGATGATCGCCACGGAGAAAATCGCCGCGTTCAGCAGTCCGATAGCAAACAGCAACGAGGCGTAGACTCCAGCCAGGGGCGCCAGCGACCGCGCCGCATCTTCAGCGCGGTCGATGTGGATGCCGTGCGGAAAGAGGGTGGCCGCGCAGGCGACGATAATAAACCCCGCCACCAGGTTGGTGACCAACGCGCCGATCGCGACATCTGCACGCTCCAGCCGCACATCATCGGCGGTCAGCCCTTTGTCCACGATGGCCGATTGTTGGTAGAACTGCATCCACGGCGCGATGGTTGTGCCGATGACGGCCATGAGCAGGACCAGGAAACCGGAGTCGGATCGCAGAGTGGGTATCACGGCGGAGCGCAGCACCTGCCCCCATGCCGGCCGGGCCAGAATCGCCGAGACCGCATAGAGCACGTACAACGCTGAAGCGAACAAGAAGATGCGCTCGACCAGTCGATATCCCCCGCGCAACACCAACACGGCGACCCCGATCGCCACCAGCGGGACGCCCACCAGCCGCGGGACACGAAAGATCTCGAGACTTCCGGCCACGCCCGCGAAATCACCGATGGTGTTGGCCCAGTTGGCCAGGAGGAGGATGCCCATCATCCCGGCGGCCAGGCGCACCCCGAACTGCTCGCGGATGAGGTCGGACAGACCGAGGCCCGTCACCGCGCCCATCCGCGCCGCCATCTCCTGGATGACGACCAGGGCGATCATCGTCACCGGCATCGTCCACAGCAGGGCGTACCCATAGTGCGCGCCGGCAATCGAGTACGTGGCGATGCCGTTGGCGTCATTGTCCACCGACGCGGTGATGATGCCGGGGCCGGCGACGGATAGGAAGAGTAGCAAACCGAGCCAGCGACGGCGGAACCAGGGCAAGAACCGCTACCCTCGGCGCATCCCCCGGAAGCGATCGAGGCGGCGCGGCGCGCGCCCACCCAGACGCTCAACCAGGAGATCCATCACATCGTCGACTAGGACAATGCCCAGCAGGTGGTCCTCGGCGTCGAGGACCGGGACGGCGAGCAGGTCGTACTTCATCAGGAGGGCGGCTGCAGCCCCGTCGCTCTCGTCCGCCCGCACCGTGATCACCTCGGAGGATACGAGCTGCGCGACCGGGGTCTGCGGGTCCGCGAGGAGCAATCCCCGCAGCGACAGCACCCCGACAAGCCGTCCGGCTTCATTGACGACGTACAGGTAATAGATCTTCTCGGCGTCGAGTGCCAGGTCCCGCAGGCGACCGATCGTTTGCTGCGCGGTGAACGTGTCCGGGATCGCAATATAGTTGAGCGACATCCGCCCCGCGGCGGAGTCCGGCGGGTAGGTCAGGAGCCGGCTGACTTCCGCCTTCGCCTCGGGCTCCATGCGGATGATCAGATCGGAGGCAGTGTCGTGGGGCAGCTCGCCGAGCACATCGGCGGCTTCGTCCGCCTCCATCTCCTCGAGGATGTCAGAGGCGCGCTCAGCCGGCAGCGAGCGCAAGATGTTGGTCTGCACCCCGGGCTCGGCCGCCTCGAGGACCTCGGCCGCGTCCTCCTGGCTGAGGGCCGACATGACCTCGACGCGCTCTTCGCGGTCCATCTCCTCCAGCAACTCGGCCAGATCCGCCGGGTGGATGTCCGCCAGCTTCTCCCGGGAGATACTAAGTTTCAGGGGCGTGACGGCACCTCCCAAGGCGGCGACATACAGCCAGGGGAGTGCGTGATCCGTCAGGGGGCGTCCCAGGTGGCGCATGACCCACTGCACCGCCCGCTCGGCGCCCAGACGGCGCAGCAGCCCGGTGACGCCCACGTCTACGGCGGTCAGGAGCAGTTCGCCGTTACTCCGGGTGAGGAAGAGATCGTTGACCTTGACGACGCGCACGCCCTGGGTGTCCACGACCTGCTTATCCAGCAGGGCTTCGCGCAGCGCGATCTCGTCGGGTTGGAGCGGTCGGGGATGAAGCGACGCCCGGTCGGCGTTGAGCCTGATCTCGGGGTCCAGCTCGCGGACCGCGCTCCAGGGGATGAGCGCTACGCGGGGCCGGTCGACATCAAGCAGCAGTCCGACGACGCGGGGCCGTGTCGGATGAACCTCGGCAGCCAAGTCGGCGAGACGCCCAAGCGGAAACCCACTGGCGTCCAGCACTCGTCTGCCCAGAAGCCGGCTGAAGGGCAGCGCTGTGACCTGCACAGACTTGCTCCCGCGTCTTGTTGGTCGTACTTAAAGGCACCACGATCTCTCGACCCGCGACTACTATACCCGTCGCCGTCGAAGGGCGTCAAGAAAGGATTATAACCCAGACGGCGTGCCCGAGGGACTGAACCGGGCGACCATGGCTTGGAGCAGAGGCGAAACTGCCAGGCCTGACGAATGAACCCGGCGACGAGCGATGCGCGCGCGGCTGCGAACTCACCTAATCACAGGCCTCCTGGTCGTACTGCCCCTCTCCGTCACGGTCTTTGTTCTGGTGGGGTTCTTCCAGTTCCTGGATAACCTGTTGGCCCCGGTCCTCGACTTCGTCGGTGTACGGATTCCCGGTCTCGGCCTGGCTGTTGATATCCTCTTGATTCTCGTGGCGGGTGCGTTCGCCAGCAACGTCTTCGGTCGTCGCGTCGTGCAAGCCTTCGACGATCTGATGTTGAGAATCCCGCTGGCCCGTGGTCTGTACGCAGCGGCCAAGCAACTGATGGACGCTCTCTTCAAGCAGGACAGTACCGCCTTCAAGCAAGTCGTTCTCGTCGAATGGCCACGCAGGGGAATCTACTCGGTTGGCTTCATAACCAGCGAAACGTACGGCGCGAAGATCGAGCAACCCGGCGGGCGCATCTTCAGCGTCTTCGTAATGCGTACGCCAGACCCCATCACCGGCTTCCTGTGTTCGGTATCCGAGAGTCGGGTCATGCCCCTTGAGGTCCGTACCGTGGACGCAATCAAGTTTGTCATGACGGCTGGCATCGTCGTTCCGGCAAGCTGGAGCCGTCCGGGGGAGTGACTGCGTGGATCACTGCGAGGCGGATCGAGCGCGGCTGGACCGTACGGGCGGAAGGAGATCTGCGGGGACAAAGGGGTGATCAAGCAATTCGTCCAGGCGGAACGCGCGGGGCGCGGCCCGGACGCCATTGATGATGATCACCCGGACGCCGAACTCCTGCATGACCTGCCGGCATGCGCCGCACGGCATCGAGCCCGAGGGTCCCGTGGACACGGCGACGGCAATCAGCCGGCGGTACCCTTCGGCCACCGCCCGGTGGATGGCGGCGCGCTCAGCGCAGATCGATAGGCCATAGGACGCGTTCTCGACGTTGCACGCTGTGACAATGACGCCTGTGTGGGTCAGCACGGCAGCACCCACCGGGAAGTGGGAGTAGGGCGCATAGGCGCGGCGGCGCGCGGCCCGCGCGGCCCGGACAAGCTTCTGGACCTCGCCGTTGGTGGGACGCGCTCGACCGGAACGCGTACGGGGCCGGATCACTCGAATTCTCGCCGCTGGAGCGCGACCAGCAGGCCCCCGCGGTCCGGCGGCGCCACAAGTCCGCCGGAGACCACCAGCTTCAGCGCGTCTTCGATCGACAGGTCTAGCGGCATCACCTGGCTCTCAGGCACCAGGCACAGGAACCCGGCCGTGGGATTTGGTGTGGTCATGACAAAGACGTTGATCACGCGTTCCTTCACAATGTCCTGAACCTCGCCCCGTGTCTCCCCGGTAATGAACCCAACGGTGTACAGACCCTTGCTCGGCCATTCGATCAGGACCGCCTTCTTCAGCGCCAGCCGGTTCTGCCTGAGCAGCGAATCGCTGAGTTGCTTCGTCGCAGAGTAGATGACGCGCGCGAAGGGGATCCGCAACATGAGGGCATCGAAAGCATGCACGAAGCGGCGGCCTACCACGTTGCTTGCCATGGCGCCCGCGACTAGGATCAGGATGAACCCCGAGACAAATCCTAGGCCGGGGATCTCGATGTCGAACAGCCGGAAGACCGGTGCAAGCAGGTGATCGAGGAACCGGAACAGCCATGCGAGGACAACAACGGTGATGGCCAGCGGCAACGTGACGAACAGACCCGCGATGAGATAATTCCGCAGACGGTGGCGCATCAGTCGTCGACGGTGGCCGCCGGCTCGGCCCTTGTGATCTTCACCTGCGCGATGCGGTGCCCGTCAACCCGCTCCACGGTCAACTCGACGCCGTCGAAGGTGACGCGCTCGCCCTGCGCCGGCACGTGCCCCAACAGACTCGTCACGAAACCGCCGACCGAATCTACCTCACCGGCGGGCAGCGCGATGTCCAGCGCCGCATTGACCTCTTCGAGGTGCACCGCCCCATCCACCAGTGCCACCCGGTCGTTGAGCTTCTTGATCGGGGCCTCCTCCGTGTCATACTCATCCTGAATCGGGCCGACGATCTCTTCCAGCACGTCCTCGATCGTCACCAGACCGGCGGTGCCGCCGTACTCGTCCACGGCGATCGCCATGTGGACCTTCTTGCGGCGCATCTCCCGGAACAGTTCGTCCAGCCGCTTGGTCTCCGGCACGAAGTAGGCCGGGCGGGTGAAGTCGCGAACGCTCCCCGCCAGACGCCCATCCCGAAATCCGGACAGCAGATCCTTCACGTGGACAAGCCCAACGATCTGATCGATGGTCTCGCCGTAGACGGGGATGCGCGAGTGGCCCTGCGTGCGGACGACGTCCAGAATCACATCGATGGACCTGTCGGCCTCGACGGCGACCATGTCCACGCGGGGCACCATGACCTCACGAACCACCGTGTCCCCGAATTCGAAGATCGAACGGATCATCTCCCGCTCGTCTTTCTCGAGCACTCCCTGCTCTTCGCCCATGCGCACGAGGAGCTGGATCTCCTCCTCGGTCACCATCGGTGCGTCGGGGTGGACGTGCCCACCGAACGGTCGCACGAGCAGGTTCGCCAACCACGACAGGACCCGGTTGATCGGCGCCAGCACCACCGAGATCCACTGCACGGGCCGGGCGGCCATGAGCGAGAGGCGGTCGGCGTGCCGTGCCGCCACGGTCTTGGGCGTCACCTCAGCGAAGATCAGCAGCAGGATTGTGGCCAGGACAAACGCGTAGACCGACCCACGCCCCGGGCCTAGGAGCCGCACCAGCGTCGCCGTCGCGACCACGGCCGCGGCGGTGTTGGCGATACTGTTCCCTACCAGAATCGTGGACAGGAGCCGGGCGGGATGCTCGAGCAGGCTCATGGCGACGCGGGCCCGGCTGTTCCCCTCCTCCCTTAGATGGCGAAGACGGAGGCGGTTGGCGGCAAACAGCGCGGTCTCGGATCCTGAGAAGAACGCCGAGAACAGCAACAGGAGCCCGAGGACCACCACTTCAAACGCATAACTTGACGCATCCAAGGAGGATCTTGCCTGCCTTTTGGGCCTGGGCGGCCCCGCGGAACCACTGATCAGTATACCACAGGCCCTTCTAGGGTGGACTGGGCAGGCGCAGGCGTGGGGCGCCGTGCCGCGACGAGAGCGAGACCGCTGCGCCATCACCCGCCAGCAGGACGAGGTCGACGCGCTCCTCACCGACCTGCAGGTAGTGCCCCGCGATCACCGAGACGCGCAGCGGGAGATCTCCGACTCTCCGCTCCCCGCGCAATACGAAGTGATCGCCTTCGCGCGTGTATCCCTGGGTGGGCAGGCCGGCGCCCTGCGAGACGAAGCGCATCTCGACAAACCACAGGCCGTCAGGTTCGGCTCGAAACACCTCGACGATCGGCGTGCGCTCGACCGAATGAACGTAGTGCAGTTCAACCCTCTCACCCGGCCCGAGGGCCCGGTGCCACAAGACGCGGCCCGACCCCAGGTCGGCGACGGTGACGATCACTCCAGAGCGGTCAACAAACAGCGCCGCCGCGGCGACGATCGCCACCGCGACGACGGTTGGAACGACGAGCGACCGGCGCGTTGCTACTTCCCCTTGACACCCCGTTCGAGGTAGTAGCGGTCCGCCCCAGGATGCACCGGCAGTGGCATCCCGTCGAGGGCTTTGGCCAGATCGAGGTCCCGGCCCCTGGCGTGGGCCGCCTTGATCCGGTCCAGGTTCTCCCACATCGCCTTCGTAAGATTGTACACGAGGTCGTCGGGAAGATCGGCCCGGGCTACGAGCATGGCCATCACGGCCACCGTCGGGGTCGGCGCCTTCAGCCGCGGATAGGCATCCATCGGAATGGTCGCCCGGGTGTAGAACGACCACTTGGCGCGCAGGGCCTGGAGGGCCTCGTTGCCCACGGGCAACAGTACGATCTCGCGCGACGAGGCGATATCCACGACTGCCGCCGTGGGATACCCCGCAGTAATGAACACCGCATCGGTATTCCCGTCACGCAGTTGATCGATCCCGGAGGCAAACGACAGAAAGTCGGGACGCAGCTGCCGGTAGAAAAGATCGTAGACCGACAGGATCTGCCGGGCGTTCGCCTCGGTGCCGCTCCCGAGGTCGCCGACGACCACGCGCCTCCCCTTGAGATCCTCGATGCCGTTGATTCCCTTGCCTCGGAGCGTCACGATCTGGATCGTCTCGGGATACAGCATCGCCACGCCGCGAATCCCGGGCACCGGCTGCGGCTTGTTGCTCCCGGCCTCGGCGAAGACCTCGCTCCCATTATTCGCGTAATACGCGATGTCGTTCTGAACCAGGGCGAGTTGCGCATCGCCGCGCGCCAGGGTCCGGACGTTCGCCACCGACGCACCGCTGCTCTGGGCCGCCACCCGCACGCCCGACACCTTGCTGTTCCAAATCTCGGCCATTGCCCCGCCGAGCGGGAAATAGACGCCGGCCGTCCCGCCGGTGACCAGTGACAGCAGACGGACCGGTTGAGCGGAAATCGGTGCCACCACTCCGGCCACCAGGGCAACGGCGGCCACCAGCAAGATCCATCGCGTCCTCACGACGATCCCTCCCCGCGTCCGCATCCCCCTACCGGCACCAGACCCGGCGCGGCCTCTCTTCGGGTCAACCTCCGCCCACTCCTTCTGGCGCCGGCCGCCGCGCGATGCGCCGGCGCAGAATCTGGAAGGCGGCGACTAGGATCAGCAGCGCGATGCCGAGCACGTCCAACCGTACGTCGCTAAAGACCAGCGCGAGCGCCGCCGTCGCGAGCACTCCCCGCTCCGGCCAGCTGGCCGTGTCAAAGAAGTACCCGGAGACCGCGGCGCTCAGGGCGACGATGCCGATCAAGGCGCTCAGGAGCGTCTCGATGAACATGCCCGGTGCGATGTTCCCCTGCAAGATGATCACGGGCGAGTACACAAACACGAAAGGCACCAGGATGCCCGCGAGGGCCAGCCGGGTGGCTGTAAAACCCGTCTTGAAGGGGTCGGTCTTGGCAATCCCCGCCGCCGCATAGGCGGCCAGCGCGTCGGGCGGGGTGATGTCCGCAGTCACCCCGTAGTAGAAGATGAACAGGTGCGCGGCCATGGGCACCACGCCCAGTTGCGTCAAGGCAGGCGCGGCGATCGCGGCGAGAATAATGTACGTCGCTGTCGTCGGAATCCCCGAGCCGATGATGTTGCACGCGACCATGACCCACACCAGGGTCAGGAACAGGCTGTTCCGGCCCAGGCTGACCGTCAGGCTGACGAAGGCGAGCCCCAGGCCCGACAGGGTCACGATCCCGATAAAGATGCCGACGACGGCCGTGGCGACCGCCACGGAGAGGGCGAGGCGCGAGCCGCTCACCAGCGTCTGCCAAATGTCGCGCGGCCACGTCAGCAGACGGCGCTGGAGCGCGCAGTTGATGAGCTGCACTCCCGCGGCCGTCATGATGCCCCAGAAGGCGACGCGCATCGGGCTGTCCCCGCGGACCAGCAGGGTGATGATGACCACCAGGGGGGACGCAACATAGAACCGGCGGGCCAGAATCGGGCCGAGCCGGGGGAGATTCGCGCGGGAGATCCCGGCCAGCCCGAGGCGCTTTGCCTCAAAGTGGATGATGAAGATCAGCGAGAGGTAGTACAGCACGGCCGGGATCGCAGCGGCTTTGGCGATGGTCAGGTACGGGACGCCGAGGAACTCCGCCATCACGAAGGCTGCAGCGCCCATCACCGGCGGCATGATCTGCCCGCCGACGCCGGCCGCAGCCACGACGCCCGCGGCGAACCGCGGCTCATAGCCCAGGCGCTTCATCAGCGGGATGTTGAACACACCATCGGCGACGACGTTGGCGACCGAACTTCCCGAGATCATCCCGACGAACGCACTCGACAGGACGGAGACCTTGGCGGGTCCGCCGGTCATCCAGCCTGCCAGCGCCATGGCGGTCTCCACGAAGAACAGGCCAAGCCCGGTCTTCTCAAGAAACGCGCCCATCAAGACGAAGAGGAACACAAAGGTTGCCGACACGCCGATGGGGATGCCGAAGATCCCCTCGGTCGTGAAAAACATGTGCTCAATGACTCGCTGATGCGAAATCCTGGCGATCGCCAGCGCGCCGGGCAGGTACTGGCCCACGAACGGATAGATCAACGAACAGAGGGCAATGAGCGGCAGGACCTGCATCAACCGCCGGCCGGCCTCCAGGACGACCAGAATGCCCAGAATCCCGACGAGCAAGTCGGTCTGTGTCAGAATGCCGGCGCGCATCGTGAGGGGGGTGTGGTTCACGAACAGGTAAATCATCGGGGCCATGGCGATCAACGCGAACAGGACGTCATAGAACCTCAGCGGCGCAATCGGCTTGCCAGGCCTGCGGAGAATGGGGTACATGAGGAAAACCAGCGCCATGACAAAGGTCAAGTGCGCGGATCGCTGGCGTAGCGCTTCGAGCGTGCCGAAGCGGGCGGTGTAGAGGTGGAACAGCGCCATGGCCACGGCAATGCCCTGGACGACACCGCCCCAGAAGCCGGTGAGTTGCCGGTAGTTATACTCGGGCTCGGCCTCCCGGAGCAGTTGCTCAATGTCGATGGCGGAGTCTGTCTCGCCTGTGGTCCCAGGAGCGGGTATGGTGACAGGTCCGGATGGGGCGGGGTGAAGTGCCTCTTCTCTCACGGCGTCCCCCCAGCGTGGCCCGCG
>JBGPLF010000130.1:0-11415 GCA_041486265.1 bacterium | reverse complement strand
CCGATCACGAGGCCCCCCAACTGGTTCAGCGCAATCGTTGACCCATACAGGCCCAGGACACGACCCCGCATGCTGTCGGTGACCGAAGTGCTTACCAGCGTGGACATGCTCGAGTCGTACGTGACTCCCGACGCGCCCGCGATGGCGACGAGGGCGAGCGATAGCACGAACACGGGCGAGATTCCGAACAGGGCGACGAAGAGCCCGAAGGCGAAGGCCGCCGTGACGAGCAACCGCCCCTTCTGGCCGACGTCACCTCTGGACGCGACGAGCACGGCCGCGACCAGTTGCCCGACCGCTCCGGCGGCAGCCAGGTCCCCGAGCCCGGTCCCGCCGACTCTGAGCACATCGCGGGCCATGACCGGCAGCATCGTGAGATAGGAAAAGCCGAACCCTTCGATGGTGAGGCTCAACAGCAGCAACTGGCGGATGGGATTGTTCTGGTACGCGTAGCGCAGGCCTGCGGTGGCGGCGTCGATGAGTGGTTCGACCGCGCGCAGGACCGTCTGCGGACTCTTCACCAACAGCAGTGATCCGAATCCCACCAAGTGGGCGCCGGCCGCGATGAGGAAATTACTTCCCACGCCTAACCGGTCGATGATGATGCCTCCCGCCAGGGCCCCGGCAATGCGGACGATGCTGCCGGCCATGAAGCGGAGGGCGACGGCGTTCATGAGCCGTTCAGCGCCGACGACGTCGTACAAGAGACCGGCTGTGCCGGGATTCTCGATCGAGGCCAGAAACCCGCTCAGCGCCATGTACGCGATGATGTGCCAGAGACGGATCTTGCCATGAAACACCAGCAGCGCGATCGTCATCACACCGATCAAGACGGTTGCCCGGGTGGTGAGCAGCACCTTGCGCCGGTCGACGCGGTCGACCACGGTGCCCCCGGGGATGGCAAACAGGAACTGGGTGATGCCGCGGACGCCGGCCCCAGCCCCCACCCAAAACGATGAGTTGGTCAACTGCAGGATCAGCCATCCGAGGCTGAGGGACTCGACGGTCAACGCGAGCGACGAGGCAAGGGCGTGCGACCACAGCCAACGATACCCGGGCGCATCAAACGCCCACGCCGGGCGCGCGTGTGGAGATCGGCGGCCCATGAGGGGCATTTCGGCCCGTCGCGCGCAAGGGCCTGCGGAGGGCGGGAGATTGGTGATCTTTCCCTTACTTCAGTTGCGGCTTCGCAACGCCGACGAACTTGTCCACGGCCTCCAGGGTGGGCGCTGGAGCTCTCTCTGAGATTGCCGCTGCGATCGAGCATGAGCCCGAGACGAGTGAATTCCTATGTTGAGCTTGGTATCGTGCTCGGACCTAGTGTCGACGCCTTCTTGGTGCCTTCTCTGCTTCGTCGGGCTTCGACTGAGTGACGTACAGATCCGCTCGCCCGTCCGAAAGTCCCGCACGGCGAGGTGCCTGCTCCTGTCGCCAAGCGGCGACAGGGGTCGGTAGAAACTCTCCGCTCCCCCTGAAGATGGTAGCAGCCGGTAGCAAACTCAGATTCCCCAGTGGAGCCTACGCGAAGAAAGGGCGGGGCTGGAACCCGCCCTCCACTGTCCCGCCCCGTTCCGCCCTGCGCCGCAAAGGCCCATGGGGCGCGGGTTTCAGCCATTGCCTGTTCCGCGCTGTCCCGCGCTGTACCCCCGAAATCCGTCCCGAACGGTGCCAGGATGGTGCCACGGAGACAGCGATGCCCCGCTCACTTCCCCGGCACGTCCGGCGGCAGCGCCGACGCCGGAGAGGGGTTCTGCTAGGTTGCTTTGATAGCGTCGAGGATCTGTTCGAACACATCGGTCTGCCTGATCTGCCCCTGGTAGATATGCTCAAGGGCCGAGGAGACGTTACTGAGCTGCTCGATGGTCTCCTGAAGCAAGTCTAACTCAGAAGCTGGCCTCCCTGGTGCCACGTGCGCTCACCCCCCCTTCCGCGAGAATCGCCTTCGGAGGCTACTTGCACTCGTCGGCATCCGACCCTGCTCACGCAGTCCGTAGGGGGACGCGTCGGCTGCCCCGTAGCGGCGTTTCCCGGGGACGGCGAAGGGTAGAGCTATCCCCCTACCGCCGCGAACGCGCGCAGGAGGGCGAGGGCGTCTTCGGGGAGGTCGGCGAGGTCGAGCACGATGCCGCCTACATCCCCACGCCCCACGCCACTTCGCCGCGACGAGCCGGCTCCGTGGCGGGGCGGGGCTAGACGAGGTGCGGCGGCTCTTGGGGCACGAGAGCCTGAACACGACGCTGCGCTATAGCAACCTCGTGGGCGCTGACTTGCAACGGGCGCACAAGAGGGCAGGCGCTATCGAGCGGTTGCGACTCGACTGAGCTTCTGGCCGCCACGACGGTGGCCGCAGGAGGGTGACGAGGACCACCCCCATGGCGGCGAACGACCACACCAGCGCCCGCTGCGCGTCCAGAAGGCTCAGCCCGGAGCGCTGCAGTGCGGGGATCGCCGTCGCTACAACGAGCCCACCCACCGCCACGGCCACGTAGCCCGCCAGGTTGTACCAGGCGTAGAGGCGCACGCGAGGGCCCGCACCGGCGAGCGCCGCTTGCTCCAGCGAGAGAAACGGGCCCACGTCTTGGCCGCTGGGGCTCAGCCCACCGAGTGCGGCCACCGCGAGGAGCGCGGGGTAGGCGCGACTGGCCGCGAGCGCCACGCCACCGACCGCCAACAGTGCGCTCCACGCAATCAGGGCACGGCGTACGCCAAGCCACCCGGCGGTTGCCGACACCAGCGCCGTCGTCACTGCGCCACCGACGAGCGCCACAGTGAAGAGCGTGCCGATCTGGGCGATCGAAAGCCCCAGCCCGGCCAGGTAGAAGGCCAGGATGATTGAGAGGTAACCATACGACAGCAGCCGCAGACTCCGCGTGGTCAGCAACAAGGTGGCGTCGCGCCCCTCAGGGCTCACGATCTGTCCGCGCGCCTCACCAGTGATCTGTAAGCACCGCGGCACGGTGCGTCTGTGGGAGAAAGGCGTACACTGTGTTGTGGGCCTCGTCCAGCGCGATGGTGTGCGCCCCCGGCTCGGTGAGGACGGTCTCGAGTCGCCGCAGCGGCCAAGCCTGAAACACCTCGACGACTCCAGGATCGCCGATCGCAACGTAGACATGGCCAGGATTCGGGTTGAAGACGACCACGTCCGGCACGCCACTGAGATCGTGCGTGCTCCGGATCTCGCCCGAGCGCGCGTCCAGGCAGACAAGCGCCTTGCCGTCGCACGCGCACCACAGGCGTCCGGTGGCTGGGTCAAGGGCGAGGCCATGCGGTCCGGCTGCGGGGATGGGGTAGACCTTCGCCACTCGCGCGGTCGCGCTGGCCTCGACGACCGCGATCTGCGGCGGGTCCGCAATGTTGACAAGAAAGTCCCCCGTCTCCCGGTCGAACACCGCCCACCTCGTGCGGCCGCCGACCGCAACATCGGCGATGCGTGTGTGTGTCACGACATCGACGATGGAAACGGTGTGGGAGCCTGGGAGCGCGGGATCGCCTACGTGGGCGACCAGCAAGAGGCCGTCGGCCGGATCGAATGCCAGCCCGTTCGGGCGAATGCCCACGGCGACCCTGACCAGGGCCGCCTCGTTGGACGGAGAGAAGATGCCGACCGTATTCTCCCCGCGGTTCGAGGTGAAGATAAGGTCGCGGTCGTCCGCGACCAGGGCACCCGCCACGCCCGTCAGCCCCGGAATGGAGTGAAGATACACCTGCGCCTTGCAGTCGATGACGTCCAGCGCGTCGTTCGCGGTGTGGGCGACGTACAGCCGCCGTCGGCGCCGGTGCACCGCCCCATGATCGAAGCCCCCGCGGCCCGCGTGCTCGGGCAGATCAACGTACCGGACTAACTCCAGGGCCATCTCCCCGTACGCCTCAGTGCGTATCCGTTCGGTCCTGCGTTAGCGATAGATACCGTTGTGCCCCAGAGAGAAGCGCCCGGGCTGGGGGAAATAGGTGAGGCCGTGAGGATTGGCACCTACGGCGATGGTCTGGACAAGGCGACCGGTTTCGGTGTCTACGACGGCCACCGAACTGGCGAAGCGATTGGAGACCCACAGCTGATGACCATCGGGTGAGATTTGCACCATGTCGGGGCTGCCACCGATCACCCACGTTGCGCGAACCTGCCGAGTCGCAACGTCGAGCACCGAGATCGTCCCAGCAAGGCGGTTGCTCGCATAAAGCGACTTGGTGTCCCGACTCACGAGCAAGCCGTGTGCGCCCTTCCCGGTTGGTAGGAATCCGACTTCCGTCATGCTGATCGGGTCGATGATCGACACGCCATGCCGTCCCTGGTTGGTAACGTAAAATGCCGAACCATCGGGCGCCAACCTCACGTCGACAGGCAGACCACCGACGTACACCTCACCGGCCACGGCCATGCTGATGTCGACTTTCACAACCATCCCCGAGTACTCCGTGCTGGCCAGCAGATAGCGCCCATCGGCGGAGAAGTCCAGATGGTCAACGCCGGCCCAGGGAATCTCGACGCTTTTGATCAGGTTCCATACACGCGGATCACGGAAGTCCAGACGCTTGTAGCGCTCCGCGACCACAATGGCCCTGCTGCCATCAGGCGTGAAGTAAAGATTGTCGGGATCGGTCACAGGGATCGTGCCAACGGGCTGACCGGACTCCGGGGCGATCTCCGTGAGCGAACTCGATCCCGTGTTGTTGACGTAGAGCCTGGACATGTCCCACGAAGGCGTGAGGTGGTGCGGAACCTTCCCGACGGCAAGATGGCCAACGACCGCGAAGGTCGCCGGGTCAATGATATCCACGGTTCCCGCGCCGCTGTTGGGAACGTAGACCCGGGCAGGGAATCGGCCACTCTTTGGCTGAGATGGTCGATGCTTGTTGCCGCATAGACATTGACTGGGGGTGACCCTGTCAGGCCCGGAGGCGCATCCTGCTGCCAACTACCAGCGCCCCAGGGCACGCGTGTCCTCGATATAAAATAGAAGGCCCTGAGCATGCTTGCGATGATCAGGCAGGCAGCCAGTGCCGCAACCGCCGCGACTCTCCTCATACGACGACTAGGGAAGATCCTCGCGGCCGTGATCGACATGCGTCCCGTAGAATGCAAGCACCTTCGCCTGATCGAAGGAGTCCAACCACAACCGCCAATCCCACGCGAGCACCGCAAACGAGTGCGGCATATCGGCATACGGCGCGATCACCAGTTTCACATTGCCGAACTTGCTCTTGGGGAAACCTTGGACCACCTCCCGGAACTCGGTGAGCATCTTCTCGTCCGCCGGTGCCTTGAACAGCAAGACGATATACCCGTGTTCCAGGCTGTGGATCCAGAAGCCCGGTGCCAACCCCTCAGGATACACACCAGTCTGGGCCGGAACGGGATAGTGCATTCCTGATGCGGGTGGGTGGGCCCGATACGCTGTCGCCGTCCCGATCGGGACATGCTCGAACCCTTCATTAGGAACCCGCTCGCCGATCTGCTGGGCCGAGACCTGGGTGCGCCCCGAGATTAGCCACCCTCCCACCCCGATGGACGCCGCCAAGATCACTACTCCAGCGATCCAAAACGCTCTCCTCCGCGACTTCATGGGACGGGCCTTCGCTCTCTGCCTGACACGTGGCCTTTGCACTGTCGTCTCCTCCGGCCAGCCTCATCCTCGGCTTTGATCAGCCTGAGCGACACGCCGTTGACACCAGGCGTACAGGGCATCGTAGAGTGGGGTTTCCAACCGGAACTTCTCCAGGTCGTTGTCGCCGTAGAGTGTCGCGAAGCCGTAGGCGATGGCCCGCAGCCCCGCGGCTTCCGGCTCAATCGTGATCTCGGCAGGGATGTCGGCCCCGTGGACGACACGCCCCACGAGTTGCAAGGCAGGATCCTTCACGCCGTACTTCACCAGGATGGATTCGAAGCTGCAGCGGCCATCGACATGGCCAAGTTCGACGCCCTTCACGTCGTAGGGAACGGCGGCCTCCCGCTCGGCCACTGTCATAACCTCTTCGGTGGGCACGTACAGAAACACCGCGTCGGGATCAATGAAGCGGCGGATCAGCCACGGGCAGGCGATGCGATCAACGTTTGCGTTCTTGCGCGTGACCCACTTCACCCGAGACACCTCCTCAGGGCTTGCTCTTCTTGGCGCGTGGAGAAGCTGGAGGGCCTGTCATCGGCGCCTCCTCACGCGATGCGCGACGAGAAGGTTTAGGCAGTGAACCATAGAGCCCCTCAAAGAGCGCGGTGCCGTGCGATTCTTGCTCAGCGTCGGAATAAGCCTTCCAGCCGCTCAGGATCGCATCGATCCCTGCGATCTCCGGGCGGACGTACCGCCCGTCTCGCAGGTCGATTTCGTGAACGATCTCCGCGATCGCCTGCAGTCGTGGATCATTCAACCCGAATGCTTTCACCATCGTCTCAAACGTGCAGAGGTTGCCTCGATGGCCAAACTCGGCATTGCTCATGTCAAAGGCGACCTCGCCCGCCCCCGGCGCGGTGGCGTAGCGGATCACCGCCTTCGGGTCGATAAAGCGCCGAATCAACCAGGCACAGGCCACCCGGTCCACATGTGGATGTGGGCGGGTGACCCACCGTTTACCCCGGTACGCGGCGACATCCGCCGGGGGCACACTGGGGCTAGAAGATTGGCTGGGAGAAAGCGCCTGCGCGATTCGCGCTAACCGCGACACGACCTGGGCACCCTCCGGGCTGTCGAAGAAGTCAATCCGAGCGATCTCCGCCCGCCCCCGGCGGAGCTTCGCGAGCCTATCCCTCGCCCGGGCGAGATCTTGCGGACGCCGCTTTCCACGGATGAGCTTTTCGAGTTGCGCAGCCTGGGCGTCAAGCTCCTCGTAGTCCCGTTTGCGGGCCGTTTGAAACAGTTCGACCAACTGCGCATCCTTCAGTCCTTCGAACCGCTCAACGCGCATGACGAGGGCGTCCCCCTTGGCCTGTTCGACCTCCTGGGCAAGCCACTGAAAGGCCTCGACGCACTCGTCGCGTCCGGGGAGGACGTAGACCCCCCCTTTTGGTGAGATCGCGCCCAGGGAGCGAAGCCGGCGCCAGACGGTAACTCGAGGGCTGGACCGGGACGTGGAAGGTAGGGAATAGGAGAACACAACCCAGCCCACTGGACCCTTGATCCTCCTCTCCACCGACCCCCTCGGCCTTAGAAGATGCTGCAACACCTATTGCATTCTATCGAAACGACGCCTATGATTCAAGCTATCGCTGAAAGGGGCCGATAGGCCATGGTCGCCTGAGGCATCGGATGGCCAACTCGAACCAAACCCGCGACCGCGGGCAGCAGGTACCTGAACCAGGCGCCGTTGCTCCACAAGTGCGGATTCGGGACCTGGTGGCGTATTTTCTTCGCCTCGGCACCCTCGGCTTTGGAGGCCCGGTGGCTCTGGTCGGCCAGATGGAAAAGGATCTGGTCGAGGAGCGCAAGTGGCTCAGCAAAGAGGAGCTCCGAGAAGGGGTCGCGGTGTGCCAGGCGCTGCCAGGCCCCCTGGCCATCCAGGTCGGCGTCTTCATCTCCTACCTCCGAGGGGGCGTTTGGGGGGCGTGGGCCGGTGGGTGGGCTTTCATCCTCCCGAACTTTCTCATTGTTGCCGCACTGGGGGCGCTGTACGTGCGCTTCGGCGGCTTGTCTCCGCTCCGGGCGATTTTCTACGGCGTGAGCCCTGCAGTGATCGCGCTAATCCTACACTCCTGCTACCGCCTGACGAAGCTCGGCATGGAAGACTACCTCCAGTGGATCATCGCGGGGGCGTGCCTGGTCGTGACCGTCGCCGTCCGAGCTGAGGTCGCCCTCCTGTTCATCGGGTCGGGCATCGTTGGGATTCTCTACTATGCGATTCTATCTCGGCGACACCTGGCGCCAGTCGTGCCGCTCCTCGCTGCAATCCCGCCCGGGGTCGGAACGGCCACGAGCCCACCGGGATCGATCCTGGGCCGGCTGCTCGTGTTCTTCTTGAAAGCCGGCTCGCTCACGTTCGGGAGCGGGCTGGTCATTGTGCCGTTCCTTGAGAAGGGGCTCGTCCAGCAGACCGGCTGGCTCGACGAGCGGCAATTCCTGGTGGCCGTGGCGATCGGGATGCTGAGCCCTGGACCGGTCGTGATCACCGCGACATTCGTGGGCTACCTTGTCGCAGGATTCTGGGGCTCTCTGGTGTCCACGGTAGGCATCTTCCTGCCGTCATTTCTGCTCGTGCTCCTCGTCGCCCCGATTCTGATCCGCCACCGGGCCAATCTCTACGTGCAGGGCTTTGTAAAAGGTGCCTACGCCGCGGCGATCGGCACGATCCTGGGGGCGGCCTTCCTGCTGGGGAAGATTGCCATCGGCGACTGGCTCACGGCGCTCATTGCGTTGTTGAGCCTCGGGACCCTAGCTCGGTGGAATGTCCGCACGTACGTTCTGGTCGCTGTCACAGCCGTCGTCGGCCTGATCGCATGGCCGCTCTTGAAGCCAACATGGGTCTTCGTAAGGTAGCGAAAAGACAGAGGAATGCCAGAGAGTCAGCAAGTAGGCCAGCCTCGCCCACCGTGATGATCCCGCCTCTTCACGTTCGACAGTCAGCAATCAAGAAAGGGAGTGAACTGCTCATGAAGCGCCCGCTGGTTGGCTTTGCTGCTGTTGCCGTCCTTGTGCTGTCCGCGTGTAGTGGCGGACAGGGCGCAGTACGGTACCAACCTGCCGACAAGACAGCACCGGCTCAGCCTCTGCGATGGACCTTCGACTCGGATACGGTGGGTGGCATCCCGCGGGGCGCTGTGGTCTTCAGCGGCACCTGGGCTGTGCATGCTGAGGCGGATGCGCCGAGCCCGCCGAACGCCCTCTGCCAGACTGGCGTTGCCCAGTTTCCCGCGATCTCGCTGAGCGACGCCGTCTACACGGATGTTGTGCTCTCGACCCGGTTCAAGCCCATCTCGGGTCGTGAAGACCAGGCGGCCGGGCTGATCTTCCGGGTTCAGGATAAGGACAACTACTACATCCTTCGGGCGAACGCGCTGGAGAACAACGTCAACATCTACAAGTACGCGGGAGGGCGGCGACGTGATATCAAGGAGGCTGCGGCGCAAGTGCGACCCGGCCGGTGGCAAGGCCTTCGGGTAGAGATCGTCAGCAATCGCATCCGTGGCTTCCTGGATGATCGGCCGGTGGTTGAGGCGATGGATGATACCTACAAAGCCGGCAAGATCGGCCTGTGGACGAAGGCCGACTCGGTCACGTGCTTCGATGATGTAGAAGCGAAGCCTCCATCTCCATAGGCTCACAATTCTTCCGCACGAGAAGGTGAACGGCGATGGCATTGGCCTTAGCGAGTCTGCAAGAGTGGTACCGAGATCGGCGCGCAAAGCTCGACCTGTTTGACGAAACGCGCGCCGGCGAGCAGGCGAACCCCCTGTTCCTGCTCGGCCCCATGCTCTATTTCTTCTGGATCGTCACCGTCGTCAGCGGCGTCATCCTGATGTTCTGGTACGAACCGACGCCGACCGGCGCCTTCAACTCGGTCATGCACATCCAGGACGGGGTCTTCCTCGGCTGGTTGGTCCGTGGCATCCACAAGCACGGGACGGATGCCCTCATCGTGACGATCATTCTGCGGATCTACCGGATGTACTTCTTGGGTGAATACAAGAAACCCGGCGAGCTGAGTTGGATCTGGTCGTTTGCCGGCCTGGTCCTGGCGATGATCTCGGGGATCACCGGTTACCTCCTGATCTGGAACCAACGAGCGTTCTGGGCGGCCAAGACCGTGCTGACGGTGCCCGTCTACTTCGACGAGTTGACCGCAAAGATCCCGGTCATCGGCGCGCATTTCAACCTCGGCTCGATGATCGCGTTTCTCTTCCTGGGTGGTTCAGCCGTCGGGGCGGCGACGCTCACGCGCTTCTACGCCATCCACCTCGGGATCTCAATCGTCCTACTCATCGTCGCCGAGGTATTCTTCTATCGCACGCGTCGCAAGCGGCTGACCATGTCGCTTGCTGCGATCCTGGTGTTCACAGCGATGCTGGTCTTCGTGAGTTGGGCGCTGCCCGCCGAGATGGGCCGCCGCGCGGACCCGAATCGCACGCCACTGCCGATCCTCTCCGACTGGTACTTCCTGGGCCTCTACCAGTACGTGAAGTACACGCCGCCGCTGTGGGCGGGGCTGGGCCCGGGGCTGCTCATCGGGTTTGGCATGCTGGTGCCCTTCCTCGATCGTAGCAAGAGCCGGCGGCCACTGGAGCGCCCATTCTTCTTCGTGGTCGGGCTGCTGGCCCTGGCCTACTGGCTGGCCTTTACGATGCTGATCATGTTCAACATCGCGGTCATCGAGCGCGAGCCGCCGATCATCCTGCTGGTCACACTGGTGGTTCTGACACTGGCGTTCGTCTGGGAGTTGCGCTACAGACGCCACCACGCGCGGGCAATGGGCACTCCATCACCCGGGCGTGGCGTGACCCCTCGTGTGGGTCACGGGGAGGGTCCTGGTCCACATGGGTACGTTGAGGGGGGACACCATCTGGCACTCACTAAGTAGAGCTCATCCCTCCCCCCTGCGGGCACGCGAGCAGGCTTCGACCACGCCGACGTGTACCACGCGCTCCGCCGCCTGCCGCGGCACGCCTTTACGTCGCACACAGCGGCGCGGATCGCATCGAGGTCATCGACTGCCGCACGAACCCCCTTCTGCGCTCGCTGCCAGACCATCCAGGCGTTGCCGGCGTCCTGATCGACAGCGGGCAGGATCTGCACTCATCGCCTGACCTCGCGCCAGACCAGACTTCTTGGCAGACTTCTCCCGCTCTTCTCAGCGACGCGGCCGATCACACTTCCGCCCAGTTCCGGGAAGCGCGCTGGCGGTCGGTGGCATGGCCCGATGCACTTTTCCCGCTGTTTTTCTACCTGTTCTCAGGTCACACTTTCAGCAGCGCCCCACTGCCCGTTGTCGAGCCGGATCATGCGCCCTTTCGCCCGAAGGCGGCCCAGCCGTGTCCTGACAGAGTGCTCGGAGACGTGGAGGACATCGGCGAGGAAGGCGGGCCGGGCCGCGCCGTGCCCCAGCATCCAGAGGAGGCGTTCAGTCACCGGAAACTCCGTCCAGGTCGCGATCTCCTTTCTAAGGCTCGACCGCGTAGCCGAGCCGTTGCAGCTTCGCCCGCACTTGGTCCGAACTGATCTGCGCGGGATCCAGGGCGACGACGACCCGCTGAGTCTGTGCACTTGCCTGCACGGTAACCGGGCCGCTGCGATGGGGGCTCGGGTCGCCCTGATCGAAGCCGGGAAACTCGGCGGGCACCTGAGTAAACGCGGGGTGCATCCCCACCAAGACCCTAGTATGAACTGTTTCGTTTTAGTGTTGACAGTGAAGGAGGGTCATATGACGAACCCTTCCCGTTGGACACAGCCCCTTCTTGGGGAGACGGGGAGGACCGCCCATGACCCTCGACGACAGTGT
>JBGPLF010000129.1:0-11439 GCA_041486265.1 bacterium | reverse complement strand
TCCGCCGGCTGCGCGGGTACCGGGCGCTTCCGCAATTGAGAGCGGCCCTGAAAGAGACACTCACGCAGGCGAAGGAGGTGATGGCGGCGTAATGAGCGCTGGGCTGCTCCCGAATTTCAACGAGAATCGGGACACTCTCGATCCGGGCACGTACCATCTGTACTACGGGGACGGCGTCGGGAGCCCCGGGACGATCATGACGTTCTTTCCATGGCCCGGCGCGCCCCGAGGGCAGGTGGGGACGGGGCAGGTGAGCGCCACCGCGTTTTCGATTCCTCCCGACTCGGTGGGATTCTGGCAGGAACGGCTCAAGAAGTTCGGGGTGGCTTTCGACGGACCGCAAGCGCGGTTCGACGAGCAGGTGCTCTCGTTTGGGGATCCCGATGGCTTGCCGCTTGAGCTGGTCGCGGGCGAGGCCGCGGATGATCGACAGGGATGGATCGAAGGCCAGGTGCCTGCTCAGCATGCGATGAGGGGATTCTTCGGCGTCACCCTCGCCGAGCGCGGGCCGGAGGAAGGGTGCGAGCACACGGCCGCGCTGCTGACCGACGGGCTCGACTTCCGCCTCGCCGGCCGGGCGGGCAATCGGTTCCGGTACGCGATGGGTGACGGATACCCCGGCGCCCTGGTAGACGTGCTGTGCCTTGTGGGCGCGCAGCGCGGACACATCGCCGCGGGCACGGTCCATCATGTCGCCTGGCGCACGCCCGACGATGACCAGCAGCAGGCCTGGCGTCAGCGGATGGGCCGGTACGGGATGGACGTCACCCCGGTGCGCGACCGCCAGTACTTCCGCTCGATTTACTTCAGGGAACCGGGCGGCGTCCTTTTCGAGATCGCGACCGATCCGCCGGGTTTCACCTTTGACGAACCGGTGGAGCAGCTCGGGAGCAGCCTGAAGCTGCCCCCTTGGCTGGAGCCCCGGCGTGAACCGTTGGAGCGCACGCTCCCCCCGCTCCGGGTTCCGAAGGGCTAGGCTCGGGCGGCCTCTCGAATCTTCTCGACGACGGTGCGGGCCTTCGCGGCGATGATCTCAGGCGCATCGGCGCGCCCGACGAGCTGCGAGCCCATCGCGACGCCAGCGGCCCCCGCGTGCAGAAACTTCGCCACGTCGTCGACCCCAATGTTGCCCACCGCGAAGAAGCGGGCCTGAGGATACGGCGCCTGGAGCGCGCGCAGGTATTCGGGGCCCATCAATCCCGCGGGGAACAATTTAAGGATGGTGTGGCCGCGCAGCAGCGCCTCGCCGATTTCGGTGGCGGTCAGCACCCCGGGGATGTACAGCACGTTGTGAACGCGCGCGTAGTCGGAAACCTCCGCAAAGAAACCGGGTGATACCAGGTACTCTGCGCCGGCCATCAATGCCTCGTCCGCCTGGCCCGGGGTCGTGATCGTGCCGGCGCCGAGGACGATACTGGCGGCCGCGTGTTGCCGCAGCACGGCCAGCGTCTCGATGCCGCCTTCGGCCTCGATGGTGATCTCAATGAACCGGATGCCTGCCCGCTGCAGCGCGTCGACGACCGCCTCGACGCGCGGCGATCGCACTTCCCGCAGGATGGCGATGACCTTTTCGTTGAGCAAAGTCGTGGCCACATCGGCCGAGGGGGACATGTGAGAACCTCCTGTATGATCACCGCTGGGGCTTGCGTCCCCGGCCGGCCAGGACCGCCAGAACATCTTGACGGGTGCTCCACGGGACGTCGCCCCAGTACGTCTGCGACAGCGCTGCGAGCGCCGCGCCATATCGCAGGCCCGCGTCGGGGTCGCCCTCAAGGGCTCCCCACAGCACGCCGGCGGCAAACGCATCCCCGCGTCCAATCGGATCGACCTCGCCCCCGGGCAGCGCCGGTTCGTGGCGCGCGCCACCTGCATCCGCCAGATAAGCACCCGCTGGGCCCGCGGTGATGATGGCGACGGCGGCCCGGGTTCGATCGCGGAGACGCGCCGCCAGATCGCCGGCCTCTCCCTTCAACTGGAAGACGTCGCGCGCATCTTCCTGCGCCGCGATGAGGATATCTGCGCCTTCGACCAGGGGCTCCAGGACCATGCGCGCCCGGTCGGCGGTCCATAGCTTGCGCCTGAAGTTCACGTCGAACGAGACCCGCGCGCCTGCAGCCTTCGCTTCCTTGATCAGGCGGGCAGACGTTTGGGCGCACGTCTCGCTGAGCGCGGGCGTGATCCCCGTGAGGTGAATCCACTTCGCGCCGCGGACGCGGGTCCAATCAATGTCGTCCGGCGTGATCGTGCTGAACGCCGATCCCGCGCGATCGTAGTGGACCGTGACCCCGCGCGGCGGCGGGGCGTGCTCGACGAAGTAGAGGCCGGTGCGTCCCTGCGCGGTCCAGATGACGGTCGAGACGTCCACGCCGTGCCGCCGCAACTCCGCGGCCACCCTGCGGCCGAGCGGTGCGTCGGGGAGCTTGGAGATCCAGCCGCTCGCAAATCCCATGCGGGCCAGCGTGACGGCGACGTTGGCTTCGGCGCCGGCGACGTGCACGGAGAATCGGGATGCCGATTCCAGCGCCTCGCCGGCCGGCGCCCCGAGCCGGATCATCACTTCGCCGAATGTCAGAACATCGAGCACCGTGCTGCCTCCCGATGCACCGTGCGACCGTGCTGTCCCTGGCCTCTTACCGATACGCTTCGGCCCGTCTCCGGCAAACTCATTCCGGCCGGGCGTCAATGAAGGAACCGGAGGCGAGGGTCAAAGGCGTCGCGGATGGCATCCCCCAGCAGATTGAAACCCAGGACCGCCAGGAAGATCGCGACCCCCGGGAATGTGGGGTACCACCAGTAGTCGATGAGATAGCTGCGGGCTTGAGCGATCATCGACCCCCATTCAGGCGTCGGCGGCTGCGCCCCGAGGCCGACGAAGCTGAGGCTGGCGGCGGCCAGGATGGCGTAGCCCACGTCCAGAGAGGCCTGGATGACGATAGTGGCCGCGACATTCGGCAGGAGGTGACGCAGGAGGAGACGCCCCGGACCTGCGCCCACGGAGGCGGCGGCCAGCACGAACTCCTGATGGCGCAGCGAGAGAATCTGCCCACGCACGAGGCGTGTGTACCACGGCCACCACGAGAGGGCAACAGCGATCATCGCGTTGTACAGACCAGGGCCCAGCGTGGCCGCGATGAGCAGGGCCAATACGAGGCGTGGAAAGGCCAGGAACACGTCGGTCGTCCGCATCACCACTTCGTCCACCCACCCGCTCCAGAACCCCGCGATGAGCCCGAGGCTGACCCCCAATCCCATTGCGATGGCCAGGACCAGGAACCCGATGGTGACCGAGATGCGGGCGCCGGCCAGCAGGCGGCTGAGGAGATCCCTCCCGAGGTCGTCGGTGCCCAGCAGGTGATCTCTCGACGGAGGATAGAGCTTCTGCGTGGGCGCGATCCGCAGCGGGTCGAGGGGTGTAAGCGCCGGGCCGACAGCGGCCAGGAAGATGAGCAAGGCGAGGATCGCCGCACCCACCCAGGCTGCCGGCGTGCGCGCCAGAAACCGCAGCGCGTGGCCGGTAAAGCTAATACCGGATCCGCGGATCGAGGAGCGCATAGGCCACGTCCACGAACAGATTGACGCTGATGAAAACAACCGTCAGCAGCAGCGCCGTCCCCATGATCGCCGGATAGTCGAGGGCCAGGATGGCATCCACGCTGTACAGCCCCACTCCGGGCCACGCGAAGATCAACTCCACGAGGAACACCCCGCCCAGCAGGCCGCCACTGTAGAGCCCCAGCACGGTGACAACCGGGATCAACGCGTTGCGCAGACCGTGCCGGAGGTAGACCCTGGGCGCCACCAGGCCCTTGGCCCACGCGGTCCGGATGTAGTCTTGCGACAGGACCTCGAGCATGCTCGATCGCGTCATCCGGACCACCAGGGCGAGGGACGCCAGGGTCAGGGTGAGGGCCGGCAGGACGAGGTATTGCAGCGCGCTCGCGAAGGCTGCCAGGTTGCCGGCAAGCAACGCGTCGATCAGATAGAGGCCGGTGGGCCCCGCGGGCGGCGCGACGTCTGACGCGATGCGCCCACCCAGTGGCAGCCAGTCAAGCCACCGTGAGAAGACGAGCTGCATCACGAGTCCGAAAAAGAAGATTGGGAACGACAACCCGCTCAGGCTGACGACCTGCGCCACCAGGTCGAAGAGACCTCCCCGCCAGACGGCTGCCGCGATGCCCAGCGGGACGCCGATGACGATGGTAGCCATCATGGCGATCACGGTGAGTTCGACAGTCGCAGGGAAATACTCGCCCAGGTCGGCCTGCACAGCGCGGTCCGTGCGGATGGACATGCCGAGGTCGCCATGCAGCAGGCTGAAGAGGAAGCGCGCGTATTGCACGGGGAGCGGCCGGTCGAGGCCGAAGACCCTGCGCACCTCCGCCACTTGTTCGGGCCCGGCGTGCGGGCCGGCGATCAGCTTCGCGGGATCGGCCGGGATCAGGTGCGTGATAATAAAGAGGAGGAGGCTCACCCCGAGCAGTAGGAGCGGCAGCAGGGCAAGCCTCCTCAGAATGTACCGAGCCACGTGGCTCGAAGCCGTCAGCTCTTCGACATCTCGTACAGGTTGAGCGTGTTGCCCAGCAGCGGGTTGAAAGCGTACCCCTGGACGTTCGCCCGCACCGGGATGCGGTTCAACAAGGTGCCGATGAGGATGGCCGGCGCTTCGGCGACGATGATGCGCTGGGCTTCCCGGAACATCTGCAGGCGCTTTGACTGATCGGTCGTGGTATTCGCGGTCGCCAGCAGTTTCTCCACACGATCATTGGCGTAAAAACTGAAATTCCAGCCGATGGTTCCCCACGAGTCCTTGCCGAAGGTCGAGCTGATCATGCTGGAGGAATCGGCGTAGTCCGGATAGTTGCGGACGGGCAGCAGGTCGGGGGCAGTCTCCGGTTTTCCTGCTTTCTCCAGCAATACTGACGACGCGAACTCCTGGATCTTCACATCGATCCGAAGCTCCTTCAAGTTGGCCTGCAGGATCTCGGCCGCCTTCCGGAAGGTCGGGTCGCCCTCAAAGAGATACAGGCTCAGACTGAAACCACCATTCGGATAGATCGACTGGCCCAGCAGTTCCTTCGCCCGCTTCAGATCGAAGTGATAAGGCTTGTCCGATGCACTGAGGTGCGCCGGATCGTTGTCGGGGAGCGGGCCGTTGAGCGGTGCGAGCCGCCCGTTGAAGATGGCCTGACGGGCCCCTTCATAGTCAAATGCATAGGAGAGGGCCTGGCGGAGTTTGACGTCCTTCAGCGGATCCCGCTGGGAATGCATCGCGATGTAGAAGATCCGCATCGTGGGGCTCTCTTCGATCTTGATCCCCGGGCGCTTTTCCAGCGCGTCGATCATGTCGGGGGCGACGATTGTCGCCACATCCACGTCGCCGCGCTCCAGCATCAGGCGTTGGGTAGACGTCTCCTTGACGATCTTGAAGACGATGTGCTTGAACTGATTAGGCTTCCAGCCACCCCAGTACTCGGGGAATTGCCTGAGGATCACCTGCTGGCCTCTATCCCACCGTTCGATTACGTAGGGTCCAGTGCCGACGATATTCTCCTTGAGCCAGGCCTGCGCGAGATCGTTCCCTTTGGCGTGCTCGCTCACCGCCTTGGCACTGACGATGAGCCCCCCGGACACGGCGGCCAGCTTCGCCAGAAACGCGGGATCCGAGCCCTTCAGGTTGAAGCGGACCGTGGCCGCGTCAGGCGTCTCAACGCTCGCCACGACGGTCTTGAAGGCCCACGCGAAGCCCCGGTTGATCTTGATGAGACGATCGAACGAGACCTTGACGGCTTCAGCGGAGAGCGGCGTCCGATCGTGGAAGAGCACGTGCGGGCGCAGTTTGAACGTCCACTGCTTGGCGTCCGGGGTGCTTGACCACTCGGTGGCCAGTCTGGGAATGATCTCAGGGGTGCTTCCCTTGAGCGTGACCAGGCCTTCATAGGTGCCCCGGGTGATGCGCACGGTGTTGTCGTAGACGATGTGGGGATCGAAGGTCTGGACCTCGAGATCGGTCGCAATGACCAGAGTGTCCTTGCCCGCCGGTGCCGCGAGCACGCGCGCCGTCCTGGCCAGGTGTTCGATGGCTGCGCCGCTCAGGCCCATCGCCGCGCCGCCGAGGGTGACGGCCCTCAGAAATGCTCGCCTCGAGATACTTCCTGCCCGTTCCGCATCGTTCATCCCACATTCCCCCCTTTTGAATCGAGCTTCGTGGTTCCTACTGCCGTCGTTCTGCGTGATCCATCGGCAAAGACGGCCTCTAACGCGTCCAGGATGACACGGGCTGCTGAGCGGGCCGTGACCTCGGCCCAGTCGTACGGCGGCGAGACCTCCACGAGGTCCAGCCCGACGACACGCCCGCGGTTGACGATGGCGCGGAGCGTGTCGCGCAGTTCAGCATAGGTCAGGCCTCCCGGCTCGGGCGTCCCGGTGCCGGGAGCCAGCGCTATGTCCAGCGCGTCGATGTCCAGGCTGATATAGCACGTCGCTCCCCTGGGAACCGCCGCTGCCGCCACCTGTGCGCCCTGCCGACGCAGCTCCGAGGCTGTGATCACCTGGACCCCGTAGGCCCGAGCGGCGTCGAGCGGCTCCCGATACTTTTGCAGCGCCCTGATCCCGATCTGTGTGATGCTCTCGATGAAGGGGAGCTCAGATGCCCGGCGCATCGTATTGCCGTGACCGAGGCGGGTGCCCCGACGCTCATCAACAAAATCCTGGTGGGCATCGAACTGGACGATGTGCAGCGGGCGGTGCTCGCCGAAAGCCCGGAGAACCGGGAAGGTGATGGCGTGGTCGCCGCCGACGACCACGGGGAAACTGCCGGCCCGCAGGATGGCCAAGACTGCTGTTGTGATTCGGCCCAGGTTGAGGGCAATCTCCGCGGGAGCAATCTCCACATCCCCGCAGTCGGCCATCGTCACACCCTGGAGGATCCAGCGGCCGAGGTCAAGGTCGTACCAGCCACCCGCTTTTATGCCGTCGTCGTCGGCGTATGGCCACCAACCTGACGCCGTACGGATCGCCGACGGGCCGAACCGCGCGCCGGGCCGGAGCGTCGTGCCCAGGTCGAAGGGGACACCGAGGAAGGCCACATCGGCCCGCAGATCCCCGGGCCGCTGACAGAGCGGCGCACCGTAGAATGTCGGGGGCCTGAATCGGAACTCCTGTTCGGCCTCCGATGGCCCAGGAATTTCCTCTGTCATGTCGCCTCCCAGGCCGTTGAGGTCTTACCTCTTTCGGTTCGCAGGGGGGGTCGTGGAGAGCAGTGTTCGATGGGCCTCTGGAAGGTCCTCCACCCGGACGTCAGGTCTTGAGATACCGATCGAACCAGGCCAGCGAGCGGCGCCAAGCATCGTCAGCCGCGTCCTTCTTGTAGGCCTGCCCCGTGTCGTTGAAGAACGCGTGATTCGCACCGGGATAGATTTGGACCTCGTACACGACCTTCGCCCTGTCCATTGCCTCGCGGATCGCCGGGATGCCGGCGTTGATCCGATCGTCCAGCCCACCATAGATCGCCAGCACCGCCGCCTTGATCTTGGGCACGTCGTCGAGCGGCGGATTGGATCCGTAGAACGGTACCGCCGCCTTCAACTCCGGGTTGGACGTCGCAAATCGCCAGATCATGCCGCCGCCGAAGCACCAGCCGACGGCGCCGATCCGCTCTTGCCGGACTCCCGGCGTGGCTTTGATTCGCGGCACTGCGTCGTTGCACATCGAGATGAGTCGATCTGGGGGCATCTGGCCGAGAATCGTTGCGACTTCGGCCGAGTCGCTGAACCGTGCCGTGCCGCCGGCCGGCGCCGCCAAGTCCACGGCCAGGGCCGCATAGCCCGCTTTGGCGAAACGCCGGCACACGTCCTTGTAGTGCTCCAGCAGGCCCCGATTCTCGTGGACGACGATGACGCCGGGGTGCGGTCCGCCGCTCTTTGGCCGCGCCAGGTAGCCGATGCCCGACGCCTGGATCTGCGTGAGTGGATAGTTGACCATCCCCGCTTCGATTGCGGGATCATCGGGTGGCACCGTGACCCCCGGCTGCTGCGCGACGAGGATCGGCGCGCTCGAGGCCGCCTCGGCGATCTCAACCGGCGACGCGGTGAGGCCCAGGCTCTGCAGCAGCGGAGCCGCGAGGACTGCGCCCCCGGCCATCAAAGCGATTCGGCGCAACAACTCGCGACGCGCCATCCGGCCCTGGTGGTAAGCTTCGGCCCATTCCTCCACGATGTACCGCTGAAGATCGCTCATCTCCTCATCCTCCTTATTAAGGCGCGCCGGGCGCGGAGTCCCCGGCCGTCCTTCACAGTTTCTTTACGTGCTCCGTGCCATACTACCACTACACCATGTGCCTTGCAGTGCGAATAGTTCGCAGGACGCCAGCGTAGTAACGGGAAAGCAGAGCGGGTGTGGAAGGGGGGACAAAGGTGCGCACATCACTGGTTGGCCTGGTGGTCATTGTGCTGCTGCTGGCCGTGCTCATCGTCGCGCCCGCGGCGGTCCAGGCCGCTGCCGGGCCAGCTCCGGCGTTCACCCTCGGGTTGTTCAACGGCAAGACCTTGAGCCTGGCTGATCTGAAGGGCACCGCGGTCATCCTGCTGTTGTGGGCCCAGTGGTGACCAACCTGCAACGCACACGCCCCCGTGTGGGAGCGTCTCTACAAAGAATGGAAGGGTAAGGGTGTGGAGTTCGTCGGGATCGGCGTGCTGGACGGCAAGGAAAAGAGCTATGGCTTCGTGCAGCGGCACAATCTCACGTTTCCGAACGGCTGGGACGGTGATGGGAAGATCGCCAAATTGTACGGTTTTACCTACCAGCCGTACTGGGCCGTCATCTCGAAAGACGGAACGCTGTTGCAGTCCGCGTTCGGGCCGCGGAGCGAAAACGAACTGGTGGCGGCCATCAAGTCGGTAACGGGGCGCTAGCGGACCCTTCCGCCGGACAGGATCCTGATGCCGCAGACCGTCCTGGTCGTTGAGGACGACCCCAAGATGGTGAACCTGCTCCGGCTCTATCTGGAGCGGGAAGGGTACGGGGTCGTCGCGGCCTACGACGGCCGGGCTGCGATGGAGGCGGTGGAGCGCTCGCGGCCCAGCCTGGTTGTGCTCGATCTGATGCTCCCCCATCTCGACGGCATCGAGGTGTGCCGGAGGATCCGCACGACCTCCGAGGTGCCGATCCTTATGCTCACGGCCCGGGTGGACGAGGTGGACAAACTGCTCGGATTGTCGCTAGGTGCCGACGATTACGTGACCAAGCCCTTCAGCCCGCGGGAGGTGGTGGCCCGCGTGAAGGCTATCCTCCGGCGCGCGACGCGAGAAGGCCCGCGGAAGGTGCTCCGCCACGGCGATCTCGAGATGGACCTCGAACGACACCGCGCGCTCGTCGGCGGGAAAGAGGTCCGGTTGACGCCGATCGAGTTTAAGCTGCTGCAGGCGTTTCTCGAGGCCCCGGAACGCGCCTTCTCGCGCGACCAGCTGCTGAACCGCATTTACGCTTACAGCGAGGCCGACGTCGTGGACCGGACCATCGACGTGCATGTGGGCAAACTGCGGGAGAAACTCGGCGACGACCCGGCCCGCCCGCGCTTCATCGCCACCGTGCGCGGGATCGGCTACAAGCTCCTCTGAATCCGGCGATGCGGCGCAGCCTGCTCTGGAAACTGGTGGGGATCAACATCCTGGTCGTCGGCATCGCCATCGCCGCGGCAGCGATGAGCATCGGTCGGCTGGCCGACGTCATCTTTGCCAACCTCATGGCCGAGTTCCACATCCAGGTCGAAGGGATGCACGCCATGTTCGTGGCGGCCATGACCCGATCCCTGATCGAGGCCAGCCTGATCGCCGGCGGGATCGGTCTGCTGCTCAGCCTGGTGTTGTTCCGCGAGGTCGTCCGCCCCCTGCGAGGGATGAGGGCCATGGCGGCGCGTATCGCCTCGGGCGACTATGCGGCCCGGGCCCCGGTCACCTCGTCCGACGAGGTTGGGGGGCTGGCCGAGTCGCTCAACCAGATGTCGGCGGCGCTGGAGACGCTTGAACGTCTGCGCAAGGATTTGGTGGCCAACGTCGCCCACGAACTGCGGACGCCGCTCGCCAACCTGCGCGGCTACCTGGAGGCCGTTCGCGACGACGTTACCCCGGCCTCGGCCGAGACCATCGGGATGCTGCACGAGGAGGTCATGCGCCTGGTGCGCCTGGTCGAGGCCCTGCACGAACTCTCGACGTTCGACGCCCAATTGCCTCGTGTTCGAGCTGTGGCGGTAGACGTCGGCGCGCTCGTGCGCCGGTTGCTAGACCTCCGCCGGGGGGAGTTTGCCGCGAGGGGCATCGCGCTCCACAGTGACGTGACGGTGAACGGGCCGGTGCAAGCCGACCCGGACATGCTCTCGCAGGCCCTTCATAACCTGATCGACAACGCGCTGAAATACACCCCCTCCGCCGGAGGGGTGACGGTCCGGGTGGCCGATGAGGGCCAATCCGTCCGTCTGGCTGTGACGAATAGTGGAGAGGGGATCACTGCGGAAGACCTCCCCTACATCTTCGAGCGCTTCTACCGCGGCGAGAAGTCCCGGTCGCGCACATCGGGAGGCGCGGGGATCGGGCTTGCCATCGTGAAAGAGGTAGCCCGTGTCCATGGGGGTGAGGTAGGCGCTAACAGCCAAAGGGGCGAGACGACCGTCTGGCTGACGCTCGACGCATCTTCCCGTCCGAATCCGGCCCCAGCCAAGGCCTCTTAACCAAATCTTTACAGTGGTCATACCGTAACATTGAGGTCGGTCGCTAGTCTAAGGCATGAAATCAATCTACGGAGGTGAACTGAGATGATGGGCATGCGAAGGTTCCTGGCAGTGGCGTTGCTGATCGTTGCGGTGGGACTGGTGACGACTGTGTCGCTGGCCGCCAACATGAGCCCCGCGGAAGGGGTCCAAGCGCAGTGGAAGGCGGCGCTGGACATGTCGAAGAAGGCCCAGACGATGTCGGCCATGACCGACGTCAAGATGCAGATGCAGGGCGTCATCAACTGCGTCGAGGGCGGCAAATCCCCACTGTACGATGGTTCGGCCGGCGACAACTGCGCCAAGATGGGCAACGGGATGGTCAACGACGCCAAGATGGCCGGCGGCAAGTACATGGCCGCAACCGCATGGTTTGAGATGGCGCGCGATACCGCCACGATGGGCAAGAGTGCCACGGCGATGGACAAGGCGAAGGCGGCGGCCTGGACGACCCAGATCGTGCTCGAGCACGCCGGCGCGCTGCTGAAGTAGGAATCCAGTCGATCGGCTGACACTCTACCAGCACGGTCACACGGGAGGGCGGGGCGCAGGCCCCGCCCTCCCGCATTCCTGGAGCGCGTTCGCTTGAGGCCCATGCGCCCGGCCGGCGTTAACCAAACATTCACCCTTTCTTTAAGAAGAACTTATCGTTCCTTGACGTCCGCCTCCGAAGCTGGGGG
>JBGPLF010000128.1:0-11527 GCA_041486265.1 bacterium | reverse complement strand
CCCTTGCGACCGAAGGCTCGGCCTCTACCATCGTCCCCATAACGGCGGCCTCGTCACACGGTCGCTTCGGTGACCGCGCGGCCTCGCCACACACCCGCTCGAGAAGGTGCCCAGCCACACGCAACACCTGGAACTGACGCCGTTGGACTGAGCTCACTATCCTGAGGTGACCGATGGCGATTGATCCCAAGACGGTCCAGCACGTGGCGCGGCTGGCGCGCCTGGCCCTCACCGACGAGGAGCGCATGCGCTTTGCGGAGCAGCTCGCCCGCATCCTTGAATACTGCGCGCGGCTCGACGCGCTGCCGATTGAGGACGTGCCGCCCACCTCGCACGTGGTTCCCATCGTCAACGTTCTCCGGGAGGACGTGGTCGGTCCCTCGCTGCCCCGTGACGAAGTGCTCACCCAGGCGCCGGCGCACGAGCAGGGATTCTTCCGTGTGCCGCCGGTGTTCGAGTCGGAGTAAGATCAGGGCCGCATGACCCCGCCTGCTCCCGAGACCGCGCGAGCGCTGCGCGCTGCCTACGCGGCCGGACGGCTCCGGCCGTCCGAGGTGACCAACGCGGCGCTCGACCGCATCGCGCGCCGCGACGGCGACCTGCGCGCCTTTCTCCATCTGGATGCCGACCGCGCCCGGGCCGACGCGATCGCGTGGGATGCCCGCTATGCCCGAACCACCCCGCCTGAGGCGCTTCCGCTGCTCGCGGGGATTCCGGTGGCCGTCAAAGACAACATGTGTACACGCGGGGTGCCGACCACTTGCGGATCGCGTGTCCTCGATGGCTGGCGGCCACCGTACGACGCGACCGTCGTGACGCGGCTCCGCGAGGCGGGCGCGATCATTCTCGGCAAGACCAACCTCGACGAGTTCGCGATGGGCTCCTCCACCGAGCACTCCGCGTTCGGCCCGACGCGCAACCCCTGGGACCGCTCGCGCGTTCCCGGTGGGTCGAGCGGCGGATCGGCCGCCGCCGTGGCCGCCGGGTACGTGCCGCTGGCGCTGGGATCCGATACCGGTGGCTCGATCCGGCTGCCCGCCGGGTTCTGCAGCGTGGTGGGGCTGAAGCCGACCTACGGGCGGGTGTCGCGCTACGGGTTGGTGGCGTTTGCATCCTCGCTGGATCAGATCGGTCCCTTCGCGCGCGACATCGAGGACTGCGCGCTGCTGCTGCGGATCATCGCCGGGCGCGATCCTCTCGATTCGACTTCGGCCGATGTCGCCGTGCCGGACTATGCGGCGGCGCTGGGTCAGGGGGCGCGGGGGATCCGCCTCGGCGTACCCGCCGAGGCCTTTGGTCCCGGGGTGGATCGTTCGGTGGCGCAGGCGCTGCGCGCCGCGCTGGCGACCTTTGAGGATCTGGGCCTACCGGTTGAAGAGATTACCCTGCCGACGATCGACGCCGCGCTGCCTGCCTACTACCTGATCGCCCCGGCGGAGGCGTCATCGAACCTGGCGCGCTACGACGGCGTCCGCTACGGGCTGCGGGTGGAGGGTGACGGCCTGATCGATATGTACGCGCAGACGCGCCGGCACGGCTTCGGGCCCGAAGTGAAGCGCCGCATCATGCTTGGGACGTACGCGCTGTCCGCGGGATACTACGAGGCCTACTACATCAAGGCGCAGAAAGTCCGCACGCTGGTCGCGCGGGACTTCGAGCGCGCGTTCACGCACGTCGATGTGGTGGTCATGCCGGTCGCGCCGACGACGCCCTTTGCCCTCGGCGAGAAGGCCGACGATCCGCTGCAGATGTACCTGTCGGACATCTTCACGATCCCGGTGAACCTGGCCGGCCTGCCCGGGCTGGCCCTGCCCTGCGGGTTCGACCGTGGGCTGCCCATCGCGCTGCAACTCGTGGGCCGGGCTTTCGACGAGGCCACGCTGTTGCGCACCGGCCATGCCTACCAGCAGGCGACGTCCTGGCATCTCGAACGGCCCCCGGAGGCCTAGGCCATGGGGGATTCACACGCAATCTCGTACGAGCCGGTGATCGGGCTGGAGATTCACGTGCAGCTCCTGACCGCTTCCAAGATGTTCTGCGGGTGCGCCGTGACCTTCGGCGCGCCGCCGAACACGCTGATCTGTCCCATATGCCTGGGACTGCCCGGGTCGTTACCGGTGCTCAACAAGCGGGCCGTGGACCTGGGCCTGCGCACCGCCCTGGCGCTGGGGTGCCCCGTGCATCCCCGCAGCCAGTTCCACCGCAAGAACTACTACTATCCGGACCTGCCGAAGAACTATCAGATCTCGCAGTACCAGTATGCCGAGCATCCGCCGCTGGCGACGAACGGCACGCTCGATATCGGGCGGGACGGCGGCCGCCGCATCCGCATCCGGCGCGTCCACCTGGAAGAGGACACGGGGCGGCTCGTGCACACCACGCCTGCGGGGTCGATGCTGGATGCCGGCGCGGCGAGCCTGGTGGATTACAACCGGTCCGGCGTGCCGCTGATGGAGATCGTCACCGAGCCCGATCCCCGGTCGCCCGCTGAGGCCAGGGAGTTCCTGCTGGCGCTGCGCCGCCTGCTGCAGTTCGCTGAGGTCTCGAGCGGTCGCATGGAGGAGGGAACGCTGCGCTGTGATGCGAACGTCTCGCTCCAACAGCCCGGCGGGCCGCCTGGGACACGAAGCGAAGTGAAGAACATGAACTCGATCCGGTCGGTGGAGCGGGCACTCGCGTTCGAGGTCGGCCGGCAGGCCGACCTCCTGGCGCGCGCGGAATCCGTGGTCCAGGAGACGCGGCACTGGGATGAGCGGCGCGGGGTGACCTTTGGGTCTCGATCCAAGGAAGAGGCCCAGGACTACCGGTACTTCCCGGAACCGGATCTCGTCCCGCTCGAGGTCGACGGTGCCTGGCTGGAGTGGGTGCGTGGCGAACTGCCCGAACTCCCCGCGGCGCGCCGGGATCGGTTCGTGGTGGCGTTCGGGCTCTCGACCTATGACGCCGACCTCCTGACGGCCACCGCGGCCATGGCCCGCTTCTTCGAAGATGCCGTCGCGCAGTTTCCCAGGCCGAAGCTCGTCGCCAACTGGCTCGTCGGCGAGGTCACGGCGTACCTGAACGAGCACGGCGTCGAGCTCGATCAGACCACCTTCACGCCCGCGCGCCTGGCCGCGCTGCTGCGCCTCGTGGACGACGGCACCGTGACCGGGCGAATCGCCAAGGACGTGCTCATCGAGACGATCGCGCAGAACGTGGATCCGGTGGTGATCGTGGACGCGCGAGGCCTGCGGCAGATCAGCGACGAGGAGACACTGCGGCGTATCGTCGACGCCGTCATTGCCGAGCATCCCGGACCCGTCGCCGAGATCCGCGCGGGCAGAGAGCGCGCGATGGGATTCCTGGTCGGCCAGATCATGAAGGCCACCGGCGGTCGCGCGAACCCCGAGACCGCAAACCGGCTGCTGCGGGAGCGTCTGGGGCGATGAGCCGGCGCGCGCCTTCACCTGCAGGCGACGGGCGCGCGCGCACCACCCGCCTGATCCCCCGGCCCGAACCCCCCACCCGCCATCCCAGGGGCGGCGGGCTGGGTATGGTCCATGTGGGCGATCGACTCACGGTCCACTTCTCCACGCTGGACCTGAGCGGCGCGGCGGTCGCGCGCCTGGGTCCCGTTGCCCTTTCCGTGCCTTTCGGCATTCCGGGCGAGGACGCGATCGTCGAGGTCACCAAGGGCGGCCGGCACGCCGAAGGACGGCTGGTCGCGCTAATGCGCAAGTCCCCTGAGGTGATCCAGGCGAGGTGCCAGCACTTCGGGCGCTGCGGCGGCTGCCAGTGGCAGCACCTGATCCCCCCGCTTCAGCGCCGCCTCAAGACGCGACTCGTCAAGGACTTTCTCAAAGAATACGCGGAAGTCCGCCGCGATCTCGTCGCTGACGCCGTGGGGGGAGAGGCCTGGGCGTATCGCAACACGATCCGTGCCGTCTTCGCTGAGCGCGATGGCGTAGCGGTTGCCGGCTATCACGCCGCGGGATCGGCGCACGTCATCGACATCGCCCATTGCCCGGTGCAGCACCCGGCCAATGAGGCGATCCTGCATGCCGCCCGGCACGCCGTGCGGCTGTTGGGCCTGCCCGTGTATGACCGGGCCACCGGCACCGGCCTGATGCGTGGCCTGCTCGGCCTGGTCTCGTTCGCCACCGGCCAGGCGCTGCTCACGCTGTCCACCGCGGCGTCGCTGCCGGATCCGACGGCGGTGGTTCACGCGCTCATCGATCGCGTGCCCGGGCTGGTCGGTATCCTGAGCACGGTCCAGCCGCGCCCGACGGCGGATCTGCTGGGCCCGAGGGTGCGGCTGCTCTGGGGGCGCGACAGCATCGAGGACGAGATCGCCGGGTTTCGCGTAAAGCTGCGGTCCACGACAGACCTGCCGGCGCATCCGCTGGCGCTTTCGTATTTGATTGATGCCGTTGTAGGCGCCGCAGCGCTGAAGCGTGATGAGACCGCGCTCGACCTGACAGCGTCCGTCCCGCTAATCGTCTTCGCGCTGGCCGCCGTCGCAGGAGGCGTCACCGGTGTGGTCCCCACGCGCGTCGCATTGAAGGACGCGTGGGAGGCGGCCGCGCGGAATGGGATCACGAACGCCGCGTTCACGACCCGCGATCCCCTGACGGTGCTGGGGAGGGTCGCCGCCGACAAGCCGGGCGCGGTGGTGGTGAGTGCCGAGGGCCCCGGCTTGAATCTCGCGCTGGTGGAAGCGGTCGCGTCGGCGCGCATTCCCCACGTCGTGTACCTGGCGCGCTCGCTGCCTACCTGCGCGCGCGATCTGGTCCGGTGGCGTCAGGCGGGGTATCAGGTAGCTTCCGTGCAGCCGGTTGATCTGCTGCCGCAGACCAGCCACGTGCACGTGGTCGCCGCGCTGCGGCGATCCGGCTAGCATCGGTCCAGCATTCCCGCCTATGTTACAATGCCCCTGAGCCCATGCCCGACCCCTTTGTGCACTGTCACCTGCATACCGAGTACTCCCTGCTGGACGGGGCCGCCCGAATCGAGCCCTTGATGCGCGCAGCCGCCGGCATGGGGATGCCGGCAATCGCGGTCACCGACCACGGTACGATGTACGGCGCCATCGAATTCTACCTCCAGGCGCGGCAGCACGGCCTCGTGCCGATCCTGGGGATCGAAACGTACGTCGCCCCGCGGGCCCACACGAGCCGCGATCCAAAGCTCGACACCAACCCGTATCACTTGGTCCTGCTGGCCACCGACCTGGACGGCTACCGGAACCTCATCCGGCTGACGACGATCGCGCACCTGGACGGGTTCTACTACAAACCGCGGGTGGACCGCGAGCTGCTGACCCGGCACCGCCGCGGCTTGATCGCGCTGTCAGGCTGTCTGCAGGGTGAGGTGACGCGCGCGATTCTCCGCGACGACATGGCCGCCGCGCGCGAGGTCGCCGCGACCTACCGCGACATCTTCGGCCCCGGCAACTACTACCTGGAGGTCCAGAACCACGGGCTGCCGGAGCAGCAGCGCAATGTCAAGGGGATGCTGCAGCTCGCCCGGGATCTCGACCTGCCCCTGATTGCGACCAACGACGTCCATTACGTCCATCGCGACGAGGCCGAGGCGCAGGACGCGCTGATGTGCATCCAGATGAACGTGACGCTGGACGCGTCCAACAAGCCGCGGATGGGCGCCACGCCGGAATTCTACCTGAAGAGCCCCGAGGAGATGGCGGCGCGGTTTGCCGAGGTCCCGCAGGCGCTGCGGTCACCACTGGAGATCGCCGGCCGGGTCGCGGTGGACCTGGAACTGGGCAAGCCGAAGCTGCCGCACTTCCCTGTGCCCGAGGGCGAGACGGCCGATTCGTACCTGCGGCGCGTCTGCGAGGATGGACTCCGCCGCCTGTACGGTGACCCGACGTTGGTACAGCGCGGGCGGCTCGACCAGGAACTTCAAGTGATCGCGCAGACCGGTTACGCGGCGTACTTCCTCATTGTGTGGGATTTCGTCGCCTTCGCCCGGCGCCGGGGCATCCTGACGACGGTGCGCGGGTCGGCGGCGGGCAGCCTGGTACTGTACTCGCTCGGCGTCACCGATGTCGATCCGCTTCACTATCGTTTGCCATTCGAGCGCTTCCTCAATCTCGAGCGGTACACGCTGCCGGACATCGACGTCGACTTCATGGACAGCCGTCGCGACGAAGTCATCCGCTACGTCATCGACAAGTACGGCGCCGACCACGTCGCGCAGATCATCACGTTTGGGACGATGGGCGCGCGCCAGGCCGTGCGCGACATCGGCCGCGTCATGGGCCTGCCCTATGCCGACGTGGATCGGATCGCCAAGCTGATCCCCTTCAACGCCTCCCTCGACGAGGCGCTGCGGGCCGATCCGGAACTGAAACGGTCGACGGAGGAAACGCCCAGCGTCCGCCGGATCGTCGACCTGGCGCAGAAGCTTGAAGGCGTGGCTCGCCACGCCAGCACGCATGCGGCCGGGGTGATCATCTCGCGCGATCCGTTGATTGATCTCGTGCCGCTTCAGCGTGCCACCAAGGGTGACCTGGTGATGACGCAGTACGACATGGACGCGGTGGAGAAGATCGGCCTGCTCAAGATGGATTTCCTCGGCCTCTCCTACCTGACGATCCTGGACCGGGCATTGAAGATCATCGAGAAGGTCCGCAGTGTCCAGGTCGACCTGAAGTCGATCCCGCTCGACGACCCCGCCACGTTCGATCTGCTGTCCCGCGGTGAGACCGTTGGCATCTTCCAGCTCGAAGGCGCGGGCATGACGCGGTACATCAAAGAATTGAAGCCGACGCGGATCGAGGACATCATGGCGATGGTGGCGCTGTTCCGCCCTGGCCCGATGCCCAACATTCCGTCCTATATCCGGCGCAAGCACGGACACGAGAAGATCACCACCCTGCATCCGTTGATGGAGCAGGTGCTGGCGGAGACGTACGGCGTGATGGTCTACCAGGAAGACGTGATGGCCGTCACGCAGGCCGTCGCCGGGTACACCCTGGCCGAAGCCGACGTGTTGTGCTACGCCATCCGCAAGAAGATCAAGGACAAGCTCGAGGCCCAGAAAGAAGGATTCCTCGACGGCGCACGCAAGAACCGGATTCCCAAACGGACGGCCGAGGCCATCTTCGAACTGTTTGAACCGTTTGCGCGCTACGGCTTCAACCGCGCGCACGCGGCGTGCTACGGGCTCATTGCATATCAGACCGCATATTTGAAATCCAACTTTCCCGCCGAGTACATGGCTGCGGTCCTCACGACTGAGGCGCTGGGGCAGGACTGGATGGCCAAGGTGGCCGGCGCGGTGGCCGAGTGCGAGCGCATGGGCATCAAGGTGCTGCCCCCGGACATCAACGAGTCGTTCGACACGTTCACCGTCGTGGGCGCCGCGGTACGATTCGGCCTCGCCGCGGTCAAGAATGTCGGTGGCAGCGCGGTCGAGTCCATCATCGCCGCCCGCAAGGAAGGCGGGCGATTTGCATCGCTGGCCGACCTCCTGGCCCGGGTGGACACGCGTACGGTGAACAAGCGCGTGCTGGAGAGTCTGATCAAGGCCGGAGCATTCGATTCGCTCGGCCGGCCGCGCGCGGCGCTGCTGCTGGAGATCGACACGGCGCTGGCCAGCGGCCAGCGCCTGGCTCGGGCGAGGACCGAATCTCAGACCGGGTTGTTCGGCCTGGGCGACGCCCCGGCGGCGCCGGCCGCAAGCGCGACGACGGTTGAGGAGTTCTCCAAAGGCGAGCTGCTCGCGATGGAGCGCGACATGCTCGGGTTGTACATCTCAGACCATCCCCTCACCCAGGTCCGCGACCGGTTGGCCGCGCGGATCACGGCGACGGTCGGCCACCTACCGGAATTGCGCGACCGGAGCGAGGTCGTCGTCGCCGGGCTGGTGACCGCGCTGAAGCGGACGACGACGAAGACCGGCTCGGCCATGGCGTTTCTCACGCTGGAAGACCTGACAGGCAGCGTGGAAGTCATCGTGTTCCCCAAGACGTACGAGCAGAGTCACCTGACCTTGCGACGCGACGCGATCGTCGTGGTGCGTGGCCGCCTGGATGTCGCCGACCAGCAGGTCAAACTTCTTGCCGACGGCATCATCCCGCTGGACGAAGCGCCTTTTGCGACGGCCCCGCCTGCGGACGCATCCCCCGCGGATGCGGCGTCGGCCGCCGTGATGCCGGCTGCGGCTTCGGCGGCCCGCAGCGATGCCAGCCTGCACGTCGTGCTCGACGCCGACCGTCACGGCGAGGACGGTCTCCACCAGTTGCGCGAGCTCCTGGCCCGCCACCGCGGCGACCGCCCGGTCCTGCTGACCGTGCGCGCGGACGGACGAGAGGTGCGCATGCAGGCGGGCGATCTCCGGGTGAAGGCGAGCCAGGCCGTCGTCGACGAGATCGAAGGACTCCTGGGCCCGAGTACGGTTTCATGGATCCCGGCACCTCATGAGTGATCCGCTCACGTCTGCGCCTCCACCGGCGCCGGTTGATCCGCCACACGGGCTTGCCGCCGTCCCGCCACCCGGGCCCTTTGACGCACCACAGCCGGCTCAGGCACCGCAGCCTGCCCAGGATCGGCAGCCGGGTCCGGCGCTGCAGCCTGCTCCGGCGCTGCTGATCCTGGCCGTCGCGTTGCTCGTCTTGGCCGTGGCGATCGTGGCCTACACATTGGGCGTCCGGTCGGCGACGTCCCAGCGGGCCGAATCGCCGCCGATCCCCGTTGAGCCGGCGTCTCCCCGCGAGCTGGCGCCGCCACTCACGCTGCCGTCCCTGCGCGGCGCAGAGCGTATTAGTCTTGCCGACTTCCGCGGGCAGACGGTGGTGATCAATTTCTTCGCGTCGTGGTGCGGACCGTGCGAACTCGAGGCCGCCGACCTGCAGCGAGCCTGGCGGAAGGTCGAGGGACACGGCATCGTCTTCCTCGGCGTGGCCATTCAAGATCAGTACCGGGACGCCCAGAGGTTTCTGATCACGCACGGCATCACGTACCCGGCCGTCTTCGATGATGGCGGAGACGTGATGCAGGCGTATCGCATCACCGGTATTCCCACGACGGTGTTCATCGATCCTCAGGGACGTGTGGCCGGCCGGCATGCGGGGATCTTTGTCGGCGAGGCGGGCGTCGCCAGGCTCCTCGAGCGGATCGAAGCCGCACGGGAGGCGCCCCGGTGAACTCGTCGTCCGGCGCTCGTCCCCGCACGCCGGTCACCGGCCTGCACATGGTGGCCGCGGTGATCCTCCTCGGTCTCGGATTCCTCTTCGTCGTCCAGCTGAAGGCCGGACGCCTGCTGCGCGCGCAACCCGAAGTGCCGACCCGCAACGTCTACGCGTTGGCGACGTTGCTGCGGGAGGAACGTGAGGCTAGGCTGGGGCTCGAGGGGAAACTCGATGAGATGCAGAACCGCCTGGCGGGATACGAGCGCGCCACCGCGGAGGGACGCGCCCTGACCGCCGCCATGCGCAAGGAATTGGAGAGCCTGCGCATGACCGCCGGCTTCAAGGCCATGCGGGGTCCTGGCGTCACGGTGCTCGTAGACGATGCGAAGACGCAGCCGAAGGGCAGCAATCCGGTCGTCGTGAGCTATCAGGATCTCGTTGCGGTCATCAACGAACTCTGGGCGGCCGGCGCCGAGGCGGTGGCGGTCAATGGCCAGCGGGTGACCGCGACCACCGGGTTTGGCCAAGTGGGCGGGACGGTTGTGATCAACCTCCAGCGGCTCACCGGGCCATTCACGATTGTCGCCCTAGGCGACCCCGCCACGCTCGAAGGCGCGTTGAACATCCGCGGCGGCCTCGTCGACGGCCTGCGCGCGCTCGGGCTCTCCATCATGATTGACAAGCGCAACGTCCTGACGGTTCCGGCGTATCAAGGCGTCGTCAAGTTCGAGCATGCCCGGCCCGTCGAGTAGCGCCCCTTTGAGCGGCGAGCCGTGAGCCGGCCTGCCGCAAGCCGCGAGCCCTACGACGTCGTCATCGCTGGGGCATCCTTTGCTGGTCTGGCGGTGGCGCGCGCGCTGCGAGGCCGGGTGCTCCTGCTCGACCGGATGCCAATCGGCGACGGCGTGACGTCGGCCTGCGCGGCGCCCGTGAGAACGGCCGTGATGGCCGGCGCCTCGGCGTCGATTCAGCAGATCCACCACGCCCTGATCATCCACACGCCGGGCGGTCGCACCGAATGGCCGCTGCCGGAGCCCTTCTGCACCTTCGACTACCGCCGGTTCTGTCTCGAAGCGGCCGCGGAGGCCGGCGTGGGCGCCGGTTCGGAGTTTCGACTGGCGTCGGTGCAGGGCCACGAGGGGCGCCGTATATTGACCACGGCCGGATCCGTCGAGGGACGTGTGCTCGTCGACGCGACGGGCCCGCGCGCCGCCTTGGCCGGGCCCGGGCGGCCCAGATACGCGGCGTTTGGGCTGGAGTCCGAGATCCCACGTCACGTCGAGCCCGGATTGCACTTCTACTTCACCCCAGAAGTCCGCGATGGGTACGCCTGGGCGTTCCCGTGTGGCAGCGGCACGCGCTTCGGTGTGCTCTCGTACCGGGGCCGCACGAAACTGCGGCCGGCGCTTGAGCGATTCATGGCCCGGTTTGGGGCGCGGCCCGACGGGATGCACGGGGGATATCTTGCGACAGGATGGACCTCGGGGACCGTTGACAACATCTTCGTGGTCGGAGACGCAGCCGGCCACTGCCTCCCTCTCTCGGGCGAGGGCATCCGGACGGCGGTGCTGGCGGGCGCGCGGTGCGGCGAACTCATCCAGGCGGTGCTCGACGGTGTGATGACTTTAGAGGGCGCGACGCGGGCGTACCAGGCATTCTGCGCCGCCGACCGCCGCCGGTATCGAGGGCTGCTGTGGGGGAATCTTCTCCTCTTGGGCCTGCCGCAGCGCTGGCTCGGCAGGGCAGCCTCGTTGATGGCCAGGCGGCGCGTCCTCCGGCGGTTTTTCGCGCACTACCTCGGGATCATGACGCCCCCCGGCGTCGGACCTGTCGGCCGGCCACAGGCGGCGGCGTCAAGCACGCCCGCGGAGTACGATCGCCCCGGACACGTCTCAGGGAGCATCATCGAGGAAATTGACTCCTGGGTGCGGCGGCGCTAGAGGGTGGGAGCGTTAAGCGCCGTCCCGCTCACCGTGTTCCTTCCGGGGTGAAACCTTTGAACACGTCCGCAATCATCCCCGCAACCCTATCGTCTCACGCTTCGGCGGACAGGAGGCGGTTATGTTTTCTTCCTGACTAGGCTATGATTCAGCACGAGCAGGTCGATGTCGCTCGCCGAGAAAGTATTGATTGCATTCTCCGGCGACGTCACGATAGGCTCACCGCGAAGATTGAAGCTCGTGTTTAGCAGCACCGGAATCCCCGTCGCCTGCCCGAAACGACTGACAATGTCGTAGTAGAGCGGGTTCCATTCACGGCGGATGGTCTGCAACCTTCCGGTCCCCATGTGGCTGACCGCAGGAATCTTGTCCTGCTTGTCTTGATGCACTGGACACACCGATAGCATGAAGCGCAGGGGGTACTGGGCAGTCCCTCCCTTCAGGTCGAAGTAGT
>JBGPLF010000127.1:0-11624 GCA_041486265.1 bacterium | reverse complement strand
GAGTTCCTGAAGGGCCTGATGGTTGTCTTCTCCGAAGAGATGAGTGACGCCTCGCCTGGCCTGGACACACTTGTCGTGACCCTCGAGTTCCCTCACCAGGAACAACTCCCGACGCTCCCCGGGCCTCAGCCGGGTTACGCGGGGTACCTGTCCTTGATCGTTCATGGGGGCGTTGTGCCGGGCACGTTCCAGGAGGGAACCGTAACAAAGAGCCGGTGGCTATTTCAACCGCTTCCGATCCCGCCTCAGGCGCTGCAGTTCTGGCTCGGCCAGGAAGGGCCGCTCTTCCATCTTGAACCTCCACGGTTGCGCTGCCGGGTGGTCCTCAAGAGCAACGTGATCCTCGACGTGAAGGGCACCCGTCCTCTCGACGGCGATGCCTTCGGTGTGCCAATTGCCGAGACCGAGCCCACCGGCCGCCGCGTCACCGACCTTCGCCTGCCATCAGGCGATGGCCGGCCGGGTGGCGACTTCGAGAGCTGGTTCTACCTGGTTCCGTGACGGGCCGTGACGCGCGCCGAATTCCTTTGTCAGGCGACCGGGGTCACGACCCAGCCGTCGCCACTCTCTGACTGGCGATTGGCAGCGAGGGCCGCACTGAGATACCGTCCCGCCAGGTCGTGCTCGCCGCGCGACCGATGGAACTGTCCCAGCGCAGTCGCAGCCTCGGCCGCTTCGTCGGCAGTCCCGCCGTCGACCAGTTGCGCGACCGCGTCCGTCAGCAGCCGCACCGCGTCGGCTGACCGGCCCTGCTGGAGCAGCGCTCGTCCTTTGACACTCCACGCGCGGCTCTTCATCGATGTGGCTCCCAGCGCGTCAGCGAGCGCCTCCGCGTCGTCCGCGGAACGCAGCGCGAGCACGGGGTCCCCCGCGGCCAGCGCCGCCCTGCCAAGGAGCACAAGCGCATCGGCCTCGGCCTGGCTATCGCCGTGCCGGTGGACCAGCTCCACCACCCGGCGCAACGGCGCGATCGCCTCCGGAGCCTGGCCGCGTTCGAGGAGCAGGCGACCCAACCGAATCTCAGCTTCGATCAGCGCCTGAGGATCGCCGGCGCGCTCCAGAATCTGGCAGGCCGACGTCAGGTGCGTCAGGGCTTCTCCTCCCGCGCCTTGAAGCCGGCAGAGGACGCCCAGGCGAACGAGGGCGCGGCCGTGAAGGGCGTCGAGCTGTGCCCGCGACGTCAGGGTGATGGCCGACTGGAGGCGCCGTCGGGCCTGGCGGAGATCGCCCAAGGCAGAGGCCGCCGCGGCCAATCCCAGCAGCGCCCGCGCGGTCAGATCCGGGTGCCGCGTGGCCTTCCTGACCCGGCCCAACACCGCGCGAAAGACCGTGACCGCTCCTGTGGCGTCGCCGCGGCGCATCGCCAGCAGTCCCGACATCAAGTCCTTGCGGGACTGCACCCTCGGGCCGAGGCGTCCCGCCAGACTGTCGACCTGGTCCAACCCGGCGGCGGCGCGATCGAGGTGCCCGCTCTCGAGTTCGAGTTCGGCGAGGAGCAGTGAGGCGTCGGCGATGTACAGGTCCCACGCGGATGCCTGGGCGATATCGGACGCCACCTCGATAGCGCGGCGTGCCGACGCGTGATCCCGGGCGTGCATCCGCTCGCGGGCCCAGGCGAGCAGGCCGCCGGCGGTCGCCAGGCGCTGGTCTTCAGCGTCGCCCGCCATCGTGGACACCGCCATCTGCAGGCGCCGTCCGAGAAACCGCAGCGTATCCAGCGAGGGATCGGCATACCCGCCTTCGAGCTGGCTGATGAAGCTCTTCGTGTACTCGGGACCGGCGAGGTGCGCCTGGGTCAGGCCAAGCTCACGCCGGCGCTGCCGGATCTGACGTCCGACTGGCGCCTCCTCGGGCGAAGTATGCCGGCGTGAAGGATGGCGTCCCATGAGACTGGCGGTGCACGTCCTTGAATGGCTCGTTCGTCGAAGCGTAACCCGGCGCTGCCGTCCTGACTATACACTCAACAACTGAGGATACCTCAGTAATTCCCGCAGCGGAAGGGTTTGAAACAGAAGGTTCTCGCGGCGCGCCCGCCAACCTTGATACGGAGCGCAGGCCTCTGAGATGGCTGTGCCAGCGCTGCGGAGGGAGTAATGGCGCGCGCATGTCGCGTGGGACTCCTGGGGTTGGGGACGGTCGGCGGGGCGGTGGCCGATCTGCTGCTGAGCCGCGGTGATGAGATCGCCGCGCGCGCCGGCATGCCCATCGTCCTCCACCGGGTTGCAGTGGCGCGACCCGGTCGAGTGCGCACCGTGTCCGTGCCGGACGGCGTGCTCGTCGGGGACGCGCGCCTGGTGGTCGGAGACCCTGACGTGGACGTTGTGATCGAAGTGATCGGCGGGATCGAGCCCGCTCGCACCTACATCACGAGCGCGCTTTCGCGCCGCAAGTCCGTGATCACCGCGAACAAGCAACTGATGGCGTCTCGGGGTGACGAGTTGCTGAGCGCGGCGGCCGTGACGCACGCGGACCTCTTCTTCGAGGGAAGCGTGTGCGGCGGGATCCCGATCATCAAGGTCATCCGGGAATCGCTGGCGGCCAATCGGATCCACCAGATCACGGGAATCCTGAACGGGACGACGAACTATGTCCTCACGCGCATGGCGCGGGACGGGGTCGGGTTCGGGGAAGCCCTCGTCGATGCGCAGCAGCACGGGTTCGCCGAGAGCGATCCCACGGATGACATTGATGGCCATGACGCCGCCGCCAAACTGGCAATCCTGGCCTCCGCGGCGTTTGCAAGCCGTGTCGCGGGCTCCGACGTCTATCGAGAAGGCATCAGCGGCATCTCGGCGCGCGTGATCGCTTACGCCGGCGACCTCGGGTACGTGGTGAAGCTACTGGCCGTCGCCCGGGAGGTGGGCGGCGCTATCGAGGCGCGCGTGCATCCCGCCCTGCTGCCGGCGGCTCATCCCCTGGCCGGGGTCAAGGATGAACTCAACGCGGTGATGATCGAAGGCGATCCCGTGGGGCCGGTGGTGTTGGAGGGGCGCGGGGCCGGAGGAGGTCCGACTGCCAGCGCGGTAGTCGGGGACCTGATCGACGCGACCCGGAATCTCCGGCGCGGGTCGGCAGGCCGGGTCGAGCACACGGGATTCCGAACGTGCCCGATCCGCGAGATCTCTGAGGTCGTGCTCGCCTACTGCGTATTTCTGGAAGTCACCGACCGGCCCGGCGTGTTTGCCCGCCTGGCCGCTGCATTCGGCGAAGAGCAGGTGAGCATCGCGTCGATCGTGCAGAAGAGCCGGGGCGTGACCGCCGACGTATCGCTGGTGACGCACGAGGCGCAGGAAGCCGCCATGCAGCGTGTCCTGGCCCGCCTGCGGCGTCTCGACGTGGTGACGCGTGTCCACGCGGTCCTCCGGATCGCCACATAGGAGGCGTGAGCGGGGACGGCGACATCGAAGCGCTGCGCACGACGCTCAAACGTGAAGGAGGAGTCCGGTGGGGCTGATCGTCCAGAAATACGGTGGGAGTTCGGTGGCGACGACCGAGCGTCTCCGTCACGTCGCCAACCGGGTCATCGCCACGCGGAAGACCGGCCACGACATGGTCGTGGTCGTATCCGCGCCGGGCGATATGACCGACGACCTGATCGCCCGGGCCCGGGAGATCAGCCTGTACCCGCCGGCGCGCGAACTGGACATGCTGATGGCGGTGGGCGAGCAGGTGTCGATCGCGCTGTTGTCGATGGCGGTGCAGGCGTTGGATGAACAGGCGATCTCGCTGACCGGCAGCCAGGTCCGCATCCTGACCGACGGCGTGCACACCAAGGCGCGAATCATGGAGGTGGACCGGCGCCGCATCGACGCCGAACTCGCGCAGGGCCGCATCGTGATCGTCGCCGGCTTCCAGGGCGTGACGCCGGACTTCGAGATTACCACGCTGGGCCGGGGCGGCTCGGATCTTTCGGCGGTCGCGTTGGCCTCGGCGCTGGGCGCCGAGAGTTGCGAGATCTATACGGACGTCCCCGGAGTGTTCACTGCCGATCCTCGAATCGTTCCGGAGGCCCGGCAACTGGCCCACCTCTCGTACGATGAAATGTTAGAGATGGCATCGAGTGGCGCGGTCGTCCTGCAGACCCGTTCGGTGGAGTACGCGAAGTCCAATCGGGTGCGGCTGCACGTCCGGTCGACGTGGAGCGACGCGCCGGGCACGATCATAGAGGAGGCCCCACAGGTGGAGCGCACCCGTCTTGTCACAGGCGTGACCCACGATGCCGACGTCGCCCGGATCACCATCACGAACGTCCCGGATCTGCCGGGCATCGCCCACCGGATCTTCTCGGCCCTAGCCGAGCGGCACATCAACGTGGACATGATCGTCCAGACGGCCAGCCGCGGCGGGAATGCCGACATCTCCTTCACGGTGACGAAAGCTGAAGCCGCGGCCGCCGAAGAGACGACGCGCGCCGTGGGGCGGGAGATCGGCAGCGGCGAGGTCGTGGCCGTCCAGGGCGTGGCCAAGGTCTCGATCATCGGCGCGGGGATGGCCAGCAACCCCGGGGTGGCCGCGGCGATGTTCGGCGCCCTGGCTGCCGCGGGCATCAACATTCAAATGATCAGCACCTCGGAGATTAAGGTGTCGTGTGTCATCTCGGCTGACGACGTGCAGCAGGCGGTCCGGGTCGTTCACCGGGCCTTCAACCTGGATGGGCTGCGGTAGACGTGGGAGGGATTCGGCCCCCGGCCGCGAATGATCCTGGACGCTCCACCTACGGCACCGACACCCCCGGTGAGAGTTCCGGGGAGAGGATCGGAGGTGACGATGTGCCGTCCCTAGGTCGGTCTGTGTCCATGCAGACCGACACTGAGAGCCCACATGCCATTGCCTGCGTCTACGCGGCGACGCGTGATCCTGATGCGCGCGAGGCCGTGGTGCGGCTCTGCGAGGGGATGGTGCGTGGCATCGCCTCCGATTACAGGAACCCCGGCCAGGAAGAGGACCTGATCCAGGTCGGGTTCATAGGGCTCCTCAACGCGATTGAGCACTTCGATCCCGCGCGCGGCACGCCGTTTTCAGTCTTCGCCCGCCACTTCATCCGGGGGGAGATCCGCCATTACCTTCGGGATCACTACAATCTGCTGCGGCGCCCGCGCTGGCTGGAGCGGTTCAATGGGCAGATCGACCAGGCCGTCGGGGAGCACGTCTGCGAGCGCGGTCGTTACCCCGGCCTCACCGACCTGGCCGAGCGGCTCAACCTCGACATCGTGTCGCTGGCCGAGATCTTGAAGACACGCCAGGTGGTCAGGACGCTCTCCCTCGACGCCGAGGATGAGGACGGCCAGCCCAGGGTGGACCTGACACGCGCACACCAGCGGGCCGACATGTGGCTGGTGCTCCCGCTCGAAGACCGCATGATGCTGATCGACGCGCTGGAAAATCTCAACCCGCTCCAGCGCAGCGTGGTGTTCTACATTTTCTTCACTGATCTGACGCAGGCCGAAGCCGCACAGCGACTTGGTATCTCGCAGAAGCACGTCTCCCGCGTGCTGGCCTCAGGGCTGCACCGGCTGCGCGAGATGCTGATGCCCGACCAGCCCGTGAACTGACCCCTCTAGCTCTGCGACGAGTCCTCCTCGTAGCGTTCGCGGAGCGTCTGTACGACCGTCGGATCTGCGAGGGTTGTCGTATCGCCCAGGATGCGACCCTCGGCGATGTCGCGGAGCAGGCGGCGCATGATCTTGCCGCTGCGGGTCTTCGGCAGTTCGGCCGTGAACATGATCCGGTCGGGTCTCGCGATCGCGCCGATCTTCTCGGCAACGTGATCTCGCAGCTCGTCCATCGTGGCCTCGTCGGTGATCCCACCCTCCTTGAGCGTGACGAACGCCGCCAGGGCCTGACCCTTGATCTCGTGGTGCATCCCGATGACGGCGGCTTCGGCGACCTTGGGGTGGGAGACCAGGGCACTCTCGACTTCCATCGTTCCGATGCGGTGCCCGGCAACGTTGATAACGTCGTCCACGCGGCCGAGCAGCCAGAAGTAGCCGTCATCGTCGCGGCGCGCGCCGTCGCCGGTGAAGTAGACACCCGGGATCCGGTCCCAGTAGACTTGCTGATAGCGCTTGGGATCGCCGTAGATGCCTCGCAGCATAGCCGGATACGGCTTGCGCAGCACCAGGTAGCCCCCGGTGTTAACAGGCACCGGTGCACCGCGCTCATCGACCACGGCCGCGTCGATGCCCGGGAAGGGTAGTGTCGCCGAACCGGGCTTGAGCGTGGTGAGACCCGGCAGGGGCGTGATGAGGATCATCCCGGTCTCGGTCTGCCACCAGGTGTCGACAACCGGGCAGCGGTCGCCGCCGATGTTGGTGCGATACCAGATCCACGCCTCCGGGTTGATCGGCTCGCCAACGGTGCCGAGCAGGCGCAAGGTCGAGAGGTCATGCCGCTTGGGCCACTCGGTGCCCCACTTGACGAACGTGCGAATCGCGGTCGGCGCGGTGTAGAGGATCGTCACGCCGTACTTCTCGACGATCGCCCAGAAGCGGTCCCGCTCAGGCCAGTCGGGGGTCCCCTCGTACATGACTACCGACGCGCCGTTGGCCAGGGGGCCGTAGACGATGTAGGAATGGCCCGTCACCCACCCGATGTCGGCGGTGCACCAGAACACGTCGTCTTCTTTGAGATCGAAGATCCACTTGGTTGTCAGGTATGTCCCGACCATGTATCCGCCGGTCGTGTGCACAATGCCCTTCGGCTTACCGGTGGTCCCGCTCGTGTACAGGATGTAGAGCAGGTCCTCGCTCTCCATCTCCTCCGCCGGGCAGTCCAGGCGCATGCCATCGAGCGCGCGGTGCCACCACCGGTCGCGGCCCTCGACCATGTGGACCTGGGCTGCCTCGCCGATGCGCCGCACGACCAGGACGTGCTGTACTGTCGGGGTCTCGGTGATCGCCTGGTCGACGTTGCGCTTCAGCGGGACGATTTGGCCGCGCCGGTAGCCGCCGTCGGCCGTGATCACCAGCTTGCACTGCGCGTCGTTGATCCGGTCGCGCAGCGACTCGGCCGAGAACCCGCCGAAGACCACCGTGTGGATTGCGCCGATCCGGGCGCAGGCCAGCATGGCGATCGGCAGCTCCGGGATCATCCCCATGTAGATGGCGACCCGGTCGCCACGCTTGACGCTCATCGAGAGGAGCGCGTTGGCGCAGCGGTTGACTTCACGGGCCAGGTCCCAGTAGGTCAGCACCCGCACCTCGCCCGGCTCGCCTTCCCAGATGATCGCGGCCTTGTTGCGGCGCGCCCCTCGCAGGTGCCGGTCCAGGCAGTTGTAAGCGATGTTGGTGCGCCCGCCGACAAACCACTTGGCATTGGGGAGCGTCCATTCCAATACTTTATCCCACCGTTTGAACCAGTGCAGATCGTCGGCGGCCGCAGCCCAGAAGGCCTCGGGGTCGCTCCGGGCCCGCTCGTAGATCGCGGCGTCGTTGATCGTGGCGCGGGTCCGGAAAGTCTCAGGCGGCGCGAAGGACCGGTTCTCTTCAAGCAGCGATTCGATGGGACGGTTGGACATACTGTGCCTCCGTTGCGGAATGTGACGAATAGTTCAAGCCCCGCCCGGCCGAATCCTACAGCATTTCGCCTCCCGGGGGGAGGAGGATGACGCCGCGGGCCGAACATGCTCTGCCCGGTGCTTCGCCCATGAGTGAGCTCACACGCCTGTCGGCGTCGATGCTCGCCGCCCGGATTCGAGAAGGCCGGCTCACGTCCGCCGATGCTGTGGACGCCTACCTGGCGCGCATTGCGGCGGTGGATCCCGTGGTCGCGGCGTACGTGCGCGTACTCGCCGTGCGGGCCCGGGCCTCCGCGCGAACGCTTGACGCCGAAGCGCACGGGGGACGCCTGCGCGGTCCATTGCACGGCGTGCCCGTCGCGATCAAAGATTTGATCACGATCGCCGGGGTGCCGATGACCGCGGGCTCGTCGTTCCTGGGGACCGAGCCGGAGCGGGAGACCGCGACGGTCGTGCGGCGCCTCGAGGCGGCCGGCGCCGTCGTGATGGGGACGACTACCTTGCACGAGTTTGCGTTCGGGATGACCAGCGTCAACCCGCACGGTCGCACGCCGCGGAATCCCTGGGACATCGAACGGATCGCGGGTGGGTCAAGTGGGGGATCGGGCGTGGCTGTGGCTGCCGGGCTCGCCGCCGGCGCAGTGGGGACCGACACCGGGGGATCGATCCGCATCCCGGCCGCGCTGTGTGGCATCGTGGGATTGAAGCCGACGTTTGCGAGGGTCAGCCGGCACGGGGTCCTGCCGCTGTCAGGGTCGTTCGATACGGTCGGCCCCATGGTGCGGACGGTGGAGGACGCCGGACTGTTTCTTGACGCGATGGCCGGCCCGGATGCCGCCGACCCTGAGTGCAGCCGGGAACCGGTTTCACGGTACACCGAGGAGATGCGCTCTGTGCCTGTGGGGATCCGCGTGGCGCGCCTGGCTGGCTCGTACTTCGAATCCGATCTGGATCCGGCCGCGGCGCGCGCCGTCGATGACGCCGCCCGCGCCGTCACCGGAAGCGGCCTGCACGTGCGGCCTGTCGAGTTGCCCGATCTCGACGCCTGGCAGCAGGCGCAGTTGACGATCTTGCGGGCCGAGGCCGCGGCGTTTCACCGTGCCGCGTTCCCGGGTCGGGAGAGCCAGTACGGCCCGGATGTGCGCACGAACCTCGCACAGGCCGCAGTCGTGACCGCCGCGGAGGTCGACCAGGCCCGGGCGGTGATGGCTCGCGCGAAAGTTGAGATGGCCCGGGTCATGTCGGATGACCCGGTCCTGCTCAGCCCGGCGCTACCGATCGGGGCCCCGCGCATCGCCGACGTCGATCCGCGTGGCACGCGATGGACCGAGATCCGCGGGGTCATGGGCCGGTTCACGCGGCTATTCAACCTCATCGGCGTTCCCACAATCGTGCTGCCGGCGGGCCTGACCAGCGATGGCCTGCCGGTCGCGGTGCAGCTGGCCGGCCGCCCGTTCACGGAGGGTCTGCTCCTCGCAGTCGCGCGCCGGCTGGAGGAGGCGATCGGCTGGTCGCCGCCAGAACTCCCAGGAGCGGAGACGGCGGGATGATTCTTGTCGGGTACCGGTTGGGTTTGCCGCTGGACGCGGCACGAGCCGCGTGGCACACTACCGGTATATCCCCGGCGATGAGAGGGCCGATGTTCAAGGTGCTGGTCTGGCTCCGGCGCCGAGAAGAGTTGACGCCCGAGGCCTTTCGCACATACTGGTTGGAGACGCACGCCCCGCTGGTCAAGGCATCGTATCCAGGGTTACGCGGCTACGTTGTGAACGCCGTGGCCGCGCCCCGGGGCGAAGCGCCGTTCGATGGCGTCGCCGAACTCGTCTTTGACAGCCGGGATGCGTTTGTCGCGGCCGTGCGGTCCGAGGGCGGGCGCGCGGTGAGCGCCGATCTTCCGACCTTCACGAGAGAGTCAGGGGCGCTCTTTGTTGATGAGCATGTCGTCGTTTAGGGAGATCTCTTCGCCTGGCAAGACATCGTCGCCCGGCCCTGCGAGTCCAGCCGTCCGCCGCCTCGCCCTGGCGGTCAGTATCTGCACGGGGCTACTGCTGATCGCGGGCGTGACCGTCAAAGCGACCGGCGCCGGGCTTGCCTGTCCGGACTGGCCACTCTGCTACGGCCGGTTGATCCCGCCTCTCGAACCGCTCGTCCTCATTGAATACGCCCACCGCCTGCTGGCGTCGGCCGTGGGCCTGATGATGCTCGCGCTTGCCGCGATGGTCTGGCGGCTTGTGCGCGCTCCCGCATTCAGGCGGCTCATGGTAGTGCTGATCGCGGTGCTGGCCGCGCAGATCGGACTGGGAGGTGCCACGGTCCTGTTGGCCCTGGTGCCCATCGTGGTCGGCGCGCATCTGGCAACCGCGATGACGTTTCTCGCGCTACTCGTCATGTTCACAGCGCGGGCGTACTGGGAGCCCGATCCCGCGGACGCTCTCTCCGTCTCGCCGGGTCTGCGCAGGGCAGCGCACGTCGCGCTGGTGGTCACCTTCCTGCAGATCGTGATGGGCGGATACGTCAGTGCCCTCGGGGCGGGTCTGGCCTGTCCTGATTTTCCGTTCTGTCACGGGCGTCCGGTTCCAACCGCCGATCCGCTGGTTGTGCTCGCGTACAGTCACCGCCTGCTGGGATTCTTCGTTGCCGTCGTGGTGGCAGTGGTAGCCGCACGGGCGCAGAGGAGCCCCGACCGCGTCAGCCGGGTCGCCGCCGCGCTGGCGGTGCTCCTGGTGATCGTGCAGGTTATCCTCGGCGCGCTCAATGTCGTGCTGCGATTGCCGATCCCGATCCGCATCGCCCACCTGGCCGGCGCCGAGGCCCTTCTGGTCACGCTGGTGGTTCTGACGGTGCGGGTGCGGGTGCGAGAGTCGGTTCCGTTCGCCGCGGTCGCGGCGGGCCCGCGAGCGGCCGTCACCGACTATCTGGCGTTGATGAAGCCGAGGATCATCCTGCTCCTGCTGGTTACGACACTTACGACGATGGTGGTGGCGGCCGGCGGATGGTTCGGGTGGGCCCTCGCCGTCTATACGCTGTTGGGAGGCACACTTGCCGCGGGAGCGGCCAACGCCATCAACTGCTATTGGGACCGGGACGTGGACGCGATCATGCACCGGACGCGGAATCGCCCGCTGCCGGCGCGTCGTGTGAGCCCGCCTCAGGCGCTGAGATTCGGCGTGCTGTTATCCTTGGCGGCGGTGCTCGTGCTGGGCCTGGCAGTGAACTGGCTGAGCGCCGCGCTGGCCCTCTTCGGCATTCTCTTCTATGTGGGCGTGTACACGATGTGGTTGAAGCGCAGCTCGCCGCAGAACGTCGTGATCGGCGGCGCAGCCGGCGCGATCCCGCCGCTGGTGGGCTGGGCCGCAGTCACGGACAGGATCGGTATCCCGGCGCTGCTGCTGTTCGCGATCGTGTTTCTGTGGACGCCGCCCCACTTCTGGGCGCTGGCGCTCAATCGTTCAGAGGATTATCGGGCCGCGCGCATCCCGATGCTGCCGGTGGTCCGTGGCAACGCGGAGACGGTCCGCCAGATGCTGCTGTACACTCTGGCGCTGATCGCGACGACGCTCGTCCTGGCAGGCATGGGAGTGCTCGGGCGCATCTACCTGGTCTCCGCCGTCGTCCTGGCGATTCCGTTCCTGGCGCTGGCCGTGCGCCTGGTGCGGGAGACCACAGCCCGGAGGGCCTGGACGCTGTTCGAGTACTCAATCCTCTACCTGGGGCTGCTGTTCGCGGCGATGGCGCTGGACCGGCTGCTGGCCTAGCTGTCTGCGCCGAATGTTCGGGCTTTGACGAACCGCCCGAAGGAGTCTACACTGCAGGGAGCCAATACACCGTGAAATGTCGTATCGCATGCGCAAGCTGAGTCGAGGTTGTCTGTATGCCTGAGGTTCCACAGCAGCAAGACGCGCGCAGGACTGGTCTGTTCGTCGGTCTCCTGATCCTGATCATGGTCGTGATCGGCGGTGTCGGCACGACGCTGTATGCCAGGGGGCATTGGTGGCTTCCGGCACTCGCTTCCCAGCACGGGGGGGAGATCGACCGGCTCTTCTATAGCACGCTCATCATCACCGGAGCGGTGTTTGTCCTCGTTCACCTGCTGCTCGCGCTCTTCGTC
>JBGPLF010000126.1:0-11709 GCA_041486265.1 bacterium | reverse complement strand
GTTCACTGCGTTGACGCCCGGCGTCTGCCGCGCCGCCTCGGTGGCGGCCTCACGCTCCTCGACGGAAAACACAAGCCCTTGCAACGTCACCACACCCCGATGCGCCATAATGGTCAGATCGGCGCGCGCCGCACGCGGATCCATCTTCATCGCCTCGGCTACGCGGGCCGCCAGGGCGCGATCCCTGACCTTCTGTCGCGACGCGTCGTCGGCCTGGAACTCCCTGGCATCGAGCAGGCGCTCAATCAGGTCGCACCCCTGGTCAACGCTGACGCGTTCCGTGTTGATCACCAGGTCGTACAGATCGCTGTCCTCCCATTCCACGTCAAAGAACTGGCGCAACCTGGCCCTCACGCCTTCATCATAGCGATGGCTGAGCGCCGCCGCTTCGGCATGGGAGATCTTCATCCGCTCCATCAGGCGCGTCACCCGCAGTTCCTGCGGCGCGCAGACACGCACCCGGACGGCGTGCTGGACGCCCCGGAGCAGCATGGTGGACCACCGGCCCAGCAGCACCACGTTGTCCGCAGCCGCGAACTCCAACACCGCGGAGGCCACGTGAAGGTAATTCCGCCGGCCCGGCTCGAACAGCCGCTCCCAGACCCCCGGACTGCCCTCCACGGCCCCAATCAATTGCTCCTCGCTGACCTCGCCGAACCGGGCCGCATCGGCTAGAATTTCCTGCCGGACGTACCGGTACCCCCGGCGCTGGGTCAGGCGTTCCGCGATATATGTACCCAGACTACCGAGCTCACGAGTCAGGGCGACAATCCCCATCAGCGGGTCGCCTCCTTCGGAGGCTGCGGCCGGCCTCGGATGCTGACCCACAGGGGCAGCACGAACAGGATCGCCGCCAGGAGGAGCATGGCCAGCGACGTCGGCCGCGTGAACAGGATACCGAAGCTGCCGTGGGACATGATGAGGCTGCGCCGTAAGGCATCCTCAGTGTCGTTGCCGAGCACAACGGCGACCACCAGAGGCGCGAGGGGGTAGTCCATCTTCTTAAACAGGAACCCGATCAGCCCGAACACGAGAACCATTCCCATGGTGAAGAAGGTGTTGTTCTCGGTGTAGCCGCCGATGTAACACAGGAGCGTGATCAGCGGCACCTGAACCGTGAACGGGATCCGGAGGATCTGCGTCCAAAGCGGGATCGCAAAGAGGTTGAGGCACATCGAGAGAAGTGCGGCGAAGTACATGCTGCCGATGAAGCCCCAGACGACTTCCGGATGGTCCCTCATCAGGAGCGGGCCGGGCTGCAGACCCCAGATCAACAGCGCGCCCATGATAACCGCGGCGGTGGGCGAGCCGGGGACGCCGATGGTGACCATCGGAAGCAGGGACCCGATTTCGGCGCTGGACGCCGCGGCCTCGGGGGCCACGACACCCTCCAGGATGCCGGTGCCAAACTTCTCGGGATGCTTCGAGAACCGCTTGGCCATCCCGTACCCCACGAACGACGCGGGCGTGGCACCGGTACCCGGCAGCACACCGATCCAGAAGCCGCTCAGCGTCGAGCGAATGAACGTCTTCCAGTAGCCAGCCATCTCCCTCAACGCATCTAGGACGTCCCGCCAGTTCACGCGGGCATGCACCGCGCCTCTCGTCATGATGTTCTCCTCCGCGGCCCGGAGGAGCTCGCCGATGCCGAACGCGCCGACCACCACGACCAGGAACTTGACCCCAGCCATCAAGTCGATCGACCCGAACGTGATCCGCAACGACCCGGTGATGTTGTCCGTGCCGATCGTCGTGAGCATGAGCCCGAACAGCACCGACATGACGGTCTTGATGACGCTCGACCCGCCCAGACCGACGAGCGCGGCGTACGCGAGGATCAGCACCGAGAAGTACTCCGGCGGGCCCCAGGTCAGCGCATATTCCGCCAGCGGCCGGGCGAACAACGTGAACATGATAATGCAGACCGATCCCGCGACAAAAGCTGACAATGCAGACCCGGCCAGCGCGCGGGCGCCCTGACCCTTCATCGCCATCGGGTACCCGTCGAAGGCGCTGGCCACCGCCATGGGCGTTCCGGGAATGTTGAACAGGATCGACGTGACTGACCCTCCATAGATCGCCCCCATGTAGAGGCCCGATAGGAAGATGAGCCCGGTGTGGGCCGGAAGCCGGAAGATCACCGGCAGGAGCAGAGCCGCGCCCTGTGTCGGGCCCAGGGCCGGGATCACGCCGATGACGGTGCCGGCGATGACCCCCGCGACGCCGAAGATCAGGTTGATCGGCTGGAAGGCGACCCCCAGCCCATAGACCAGGTCGTGCAACCCGCCTGTCATACGGTGCGGCCTTCGCTTTCCGCCCGACTCATTGCAGGAAGGGCAGCACGGCAAATATCCCGCGCGGGAGCAGGATCTTCAGCGTCCGTTCGAACAGGATGTAACTGCCGATGGGAATCAGCAGGCTCATCACGATCACCGCCGGCCACCGGTGCCTGCCGACGAACCGTGTGTAGACGAAGAGATAGACGATCGCTGCCGCGTAGAAACCCGCCAGGTAGGTCAGCGCCAGCATCACCACGCCGGTGACGGACACCTTCAGGACAGACGTGAGCGCCGTGCGGTCGTGGAAGAACGCGCCGACGGCTTCCTTTGAGGCCGCCAGGCCCTGGCCCAGGACCACCACCCCGCAGGCAGCCAGGATCAGCCCGAGCCAGAACGGGAAGAACCCTGCCTGGGGCTGCCCCTCGCGCCAGCCCATGCCAGCCTGCCACGCCTGCACCATGACGGCGATCGAGAACGCGACAAATCCGAGCGCCGTTAGAATCCCGGCCTTCCGCATGCGCGCCTCCGGGTCACTGGCCCTTCAGCAGGCCGCCCTTGGTCATCAGGTCTTTGTGCAGGACCTCGGCCTGCTCCAGCCACGTCACATAGTCCTGTCCCGCCATGAACTGCGTCTTGAGGGCGTTGTCGGTGGCGTACTTCTTCCAGTCAGGGGTCTGGGTCACGCGCCGCATCAGGTTGATGTAGTAGTCCTGCGCCTCCTTGGGCACGCCGGGCGTCGTGAAGATCCCGCGCAGCATCAGGTACGAGACCGCCTGGCCCGTGGCCTCCTGCATCGTGGGAATGTCCCGCCACTCCGGCAGGTCGATTCGCGCGCGGTAGAGCGTCGCCAGCGGCCGGACGCGGTTGGCTTTCCAATGGCCGACGCACTCCGACGGGTTATTCACCGTCGAGTCCACCTGCTTCCCAACCAGGTTCGCGCACACCGCGCCGCCGCCGCTCAACGGCAGGTAGGTGAACTTCAGCCCAAACGCCTGCTCCATTTGGATGGTGAGGATCTGATCCTCCTGAGACGACCCCGTGCCGCCCATCCTGAACTGTCCCGGCTTCGCCTTTACGGCTTCAACGTAGTCTTTGGCCGTCTGGTACGGCGTCTCGGCGTTGACCCACAGGATGAAGTAATCGAGAGCCATCATCGAGATCGGCGTGAGGTCCTTCCAGTTGAACGGAATGCCCGTGTGCATCGGCGTCGTGAAGAGGCTGGAGAGTGTGATCAGAATCACGTGGGGGTCACCCTTCTTGAACTTCGTGTAGAGAAACGCCTCCGCCCCCGCCCCGCCGGCTTTGTTGACCACGAGGAAGTTCTGCGGAGCCATGTTGTTCTTCTGGATTATCGCCGAGATAAACCGGGCCATGAGGTCCGCCCCGCCTCCGGTTCCCGCCGGCACGACGAACTCCACAGGCTTTGATGGCTCCCATGCTGGGGCCGCCTTCCCGGTGACGGCCACTCCCAAAACCAGCACAGCAATGACCGTTGCGGCCGCAGTGCGTCCCAGACGCTTCATTCCCGGCACCTCCTCGTGATGCGTCTCCTCTCCCGGGAGAACGCGGCACCCGTCGTAGTGGGACAAGGTTGCACACGGTGCATCAAACTTCCTTCGCTTCCGGACGTTTTGATGTGCCTCGAGCATGGATCATGATCTTGGAGGTCAACAATATCGAGCGGGGCCAGTCGAAGTTGCGGCCCCGCTCGTCGTGCACCTTCCTGCAATCCAGCCAGCCACCTACGCAGTCAGGCTGCGCGCGTCAGCCTTCACGAGATCAGGCGGGTGTTTTATCCCTGTGGAGTTCGCTGGCGAACGGAATCACGCCAGGGACCAACCACCTGGTCCACATCTCGTCGATCTTGCTCTGGAAGTAGTCGATATCGTCGCCGGTGAAGTGGGCGAACCGTCCCTGGCGATTCAGGTAGTCGCGGACCGGCAGGCGCTTCGACCGGCCCTCGGCGATGCCCCTGGACCGCCCGTAGAGCTTGAGCGTGTGATTCTCCACCTCGTACAGCGGCCAGATCCCGCAGTTCACCGCCAGTTCGCCGAGCTCGTGCGACTGAATCGGGTCGTAGTCCCAGCCCTTCGGGCAGGGATCCAGTGAATGGATGAACGTCGGCCCGCCGATGGAGAGCCCCTTGCGCACGCGGTTCATCATCTCGACGGCGTACGAGGCACAGACCGTGGCCACGTACTTGCACTCGGGATGTCCCGCGGCCAGCATCCCCGCGACGTTCTTCTTCCACCGCCTGTGCATGATGCGCTTCATCTTGCCCGGCGGGCTAAAGGTCGTGTGCGCGCCCCAGGGGGTGGCACCAGAGAGCTGGATGTCCGTGTTGGCGTAGGATTCGTTGTCGTAGAGCAGGATCAGGAAGTTGTACTCGGCCTGCGTCAACGCCGCCGAGATCGCCGAGAGGCCCATGTCCGCGCCGCCGCCGTCGCCGCAGAAGGCGATGACGTTGATCGGCTCGGTGGGAATCTTGCCCTTGCGCATCAACACCTTGAGCGCGGCCGCCGTGCCCAGCCCGGCCGATCCGCTCGACCCGAGCTGCGTGTGCATCCAGGGCACGACCCAGGAAGTGCTGTAGTACGTGGTGTTGGCGACGTACATGCAGCCGGTGCTCCCCAGTACAACCGTGCGGGGGCCGGCGGCCTTCACCATCAGCTTCATCACCAGGGCCGACTCGCACCCCTGGCACGTCCGGTGACCGGAGGTGAAGTACTCCTCCAGCGGCACCTTCTTCACGCCCTTGAAGGGGTCAAGAACCGGAACCGGATATGTGTCGATCGCGTCAGCCATCTCTCTCCACCCCCGCCGCTACTCGCGCAGCCCGATCCAGTACGTGTCGTTCAGCCGCTCGCCGGACGCGGCCCGGAACGTCATTTCCGTCATCTCGCGCACGGCGGGGACGGTGACTTCGCGACCGCCCAGGCCGCAGATGAACCCGACGATCGGCGGCCGCTTCTCCGCCGTGTACATCGCCGTGCGGACCTCGTTTGCCACGACCCCGCTGAAGTACGGGGACCCGAACGAGTAGTCGCGGTCGATGATCCCGACCGCCTTGAAGCGGCTGAGGCTCTTCTGCAGCGCTTCGGTCGGGAACGGGCGGAACCACCGCAGGCGGACGAACCCGACCTTCTTGCCCTCCTTGCGCATCTTGCGGATGGCGACCTTCACCGGCATCGACATGGTGCCCATCCCCAGCAGGACCACGTCGGCGTCGTCGGTCTCGTATTCCTCGAAGAACGGGTTGCCGTACTTCCGGCCGAAGATGCGCTCGAAGTCGGCGTAGGCCTCGGCGATGACGCCCGGGGCGCGCCGGATGGCCGCGTCGTTCTGCTTGCGGATCTCCATGACCCAGTCTTCGTTCGCCTGCGGCGCGATAGTGATCGGGTTGTCGGGATGCAGCGTCAACTCGCCGCGGTTATACCGGGGCAGGAACTCTTTCACCTTCTCTGGGACTGGGATCTTCACAAGCGACTGCGAGTGCGTCAGGAAGGCGCCGTCGCAGCCGAGCGCGCAGGGCAGAAACACGCGCCGGTCCTCGGCGATCCGCCAGGCCAGCAGCGCCGTGTCGAGCGCCTCCTGTGCGCTATCCACCCAGACCAGCATCCAGCCGAGATCCCGGACCGCCAGGGCGTCGTTGTGCTCGACGCCGAAGGCGCCGGGGTCGTCGAGGGCCCGGTTGCCGACCAGCGCCACCATGGGCACCCGCAGGGGCGGGGTCACCACCAGGCACTCCATGGCATACATCCAGCCGACACCGGAGGAGCCGCAGAAGACGCGGGCGCCGACGGTGGAGGCGTGCTTCACGATCTCGAACTGGCTGTGCTCGCCCTCCGCCACGATGAACTCGGCCACCAGCTGGCCGTTGGCGATCTTCTTGGCGATCGCCTGCATCACGGTGTCGTAGGGCCGGATGGGATAGGCCGTGACGACGTCGATATCGGCCAGGGTCAGGGCCTCGGCCACCGCCTCGCTGCCCGAGATCAGGAGTTCCTTGTCCTCTTCCGCTGCGGCCGGCGCCGGCCGTGTCGCTACCGCCATCACTGTCTCCTTTAGAAGGGCTAGAAGGGCGCGGGCACCCGGGCTTCGCCACGCCCGCGCCCCGCCGGAATCCCACGTCTCACCGATCCAGTCGCGCGATCCGAGTCGCGGACCCCGCGCGCGTCTTTCCCGGACGTCATCAGACGGTCTTGTGCTCGGCGTTCTCGCCGGGGATCCCGGCCGTGATCTCGATGCCGCCCGCGTCGAGGTCGGCCTGCAGCTCTTGCTCGTACTGCCCGCGGAAGCGGAAGCCGTGGGAACGGACGGTGGCCTTCTTGTCGCCGATCTTGTCCGCCATCCACACGTGGTACCCGGCCTTGTCGGCCCGCCACATCTCCCACTGGCTCGCGTTGTCCTCGAACACCGACTCGTTCACCATGGTGACGCAGTTCTCGACGGGGCAGACCGCCTCGCACACGCCGCAGCCGCAGCACGCCTCCATGTTGGCGTCGTAGGTGCCGTCCGGCATGACGTCGAAGCACGAGTCGGGACACTGGATCCAGCAGAGCGTGCACTTCACGCAGGTGTCGAAGTCGATGACCGGCCGCATGGTGCGGGTGGAGAACTTCTTGAAGTACGGATTGCGCTCGGGGACGTAGCCCTTGCCCTCTTCCTTGGGCTTGCCGATGGGGATGGCGGGAATGGTGACGCCCTCCCGCATCTCCCACCACTTCGGCATCTCGAAGGAGTACGGGATCTCCGAATTACCCTCGGTGATCTTGATCAGCCGATTCTCCAGCCGGTTGAACGCCTTCCGGGCCGACTCCACCTTGAGGTCGGAGCCCCACTCCATCTCCTTGATGGCCTCGCAGACACCGTCGAGGGTGAGGAACGACGGGGCGATCCTGGCGAGGGCGCCGAGGATCCGCACCTCGGTGTGGTCCTCCTTGTAGACCCACAGGCCCGAGAACGAGGCCTTGGCGCGGAGCAGGCTCAGCGTGTACGGCGCCTCCTTCTTGTGGATGTCGCGCAGGAGGCTGTCGAAGCTCTGGAGCGAGGTCATCAGCAGGGTGCCGTTGGGCACGGTGAGGCGATTGATCGGCTGCAGCCCGTACCAGGCCCAGGACTCGACGCCCTTCGACAGCGTGTCGTCGACGCAGATGGTGACGTCCACGTGCTTGGGCTCGTAGCGCGCCATGTTCTGCTCGAGCTCTTCCTTGCTGTCGGCCACGATGGCGAAGTCCTTGGCGGGCACGCCGTTGCGCTGAGGGCTGTCGCCGTAGCGGCCGAACGCGATCCCCCACCGCCCGGACTTGCGCGAGGAGAGCACGATGCCGCGGGTCAGGCGCGCGGCAAGGTTCTTCTGGAAGATACCGCGGTAGACGACTTCACAGATCAGGGCTGCCATCCACGCCTCCTCGGGGCCCGCTGCGCGATGCTGTGATTAGCTGTTATTAGTGGTCGGCCGGTGTTCTGGTCCGCTGGTCTGACCGGAGAATCGCTCGCCCGGTCGGGCCTGTCAAGCCCATCCCCCGAGATTCTCTCAACCCAGCTTGTCGAGGAACTCGGTGACCGCGGCCGTGAAGGCCTCCGGCTGCTCGAGATTCGACAGATGCGACGCCGACTTGAGGATCACCAGTTGAGACCCGTTGATCTGCTCGTGGATCACCCGTGAGACCGCCACGGTGGTAGCCGGGTCGTCCTCGCCAACGACGATCAGGGTGGGCAGCTTGATCGCGGGGAGGCGATCGGTCAGGTCGAGCGCCGCGATCGCGTGGGAACATCCGGCGTAGCCGCCGGGCGGGGTGCGCCGGATCATGCCACGGACGGTCTCGGCGACGTCCGCCCGGCGCTCGCGGAATGGCGGCGTGAGCCACCGCGCGAGAGTGGGCTCGACGAGCGGCTCCATCCCCTGGGTCTCGGCGATGCCGATACGCTCGTCCCATATCGCCTTCGCCTCCGGCGGCACCCGGCTCGAGGTGTCGCACAGGACCAGGCTCGTCAGGCGCCGGGGGGCCTTGAGGGCCAGCGTCTGGCCGATCATCCCGCCCATCGAGAGTCCGACGAAGTGGGTACGGTCGATCTCGAGGGCGTCGAGCAGCGCCCTCACGTCGTCCGCCAGCTGCTCCAGCGAGTAGGAGCCGGGCGGGACGTCGGTCCCGCCGTGACCGCGGGTGTCGTAGCGCAGGACCCGATAACGGGCCGCGAGGGCACGGGCCTGAGGCTCCCACATCGTGAGGTCGGTGGCGAGGGAGTGGCTCAGGGTGACGACCGGCGCCGTCGCCGGTCCTTCGAGCGTGTAGTGCATGCTGATGCCGTTCGCCGTGACGTTCATGCTCGTCCTCCGGGGTGGAATGGCCGACAGCGGCGCCGCCGACCGCGATGGTCGCGGCGACTCCTTTTCGTCGTCGTCGGGAGTCCAGCAGATCGAGGCCAGTGGCAGGCGGAGCAGCCTAGAGTCCCCCGGCGGCGCCCACGGCTCCCAGGTCCAGGAGAACCGCACGGGCCGCGTCGAGACCACCCGAAAGACGCCGCTCGCCCAGCAACCCTTCCGGGTGGCGGCCAGGGGCTTTTCATCCAGATAGACGATCAGGTTTTCGACGCTCCTGATGAACAGCCACTCGAGGGTGACACGATAGATCCCAGGCTGCAGAGAGAGTTCGACCATGCCCATCGGCGCGGACCATCGGAAGCGCCGCCCGTCCCATGCCTCGGCTTGATAGAAGCCGGCCGATCGGAAGGTGTGGGAGCTGTCGGGTCGCCAGATCGACGAGGCGGAGGGGACGGGAGCCGGCGCCGCGCCCGGAGCGGCCGCCCGTTCCAGCCAGTCCCGGACGAAGCGCATTCGTTCCCGCCGGACGGTCGCGTCCACCAATCGGAGCAACCCCGCCCGGAGACGGCCCTCCCTCGCCCGCAGCAACATGGCCAGGCGCAGACTCCACAAGGCTGTCTGAAATCGGAGGGAGGCGCCCAGGAGCGCCGGCCCGCAGCCGCCGCCTGCGCGCGCAGCCCACGCCAGCAGCAGGCGACAGCGATGTCCCAGCTCGGAGGGCCGAAGGCACGCCGGCACCGTCTTCGAGTGCGCCCGCCGGGCCAGCGGCAAGGCGCGGCGCGCCCAGGTCGGAGACCACTGATGACGGGTCGACCACTCGGGCAGCTCCCGGAAATACGCGCGGCAGGGATCCTCGGCGAATTCCGCCTGATAGGTCATCTCTCCCCGAGCGAAGTCGGCGGAGAAGGTGACCAGCTCGCGGCAATCCCCCACGTAGTAATGCCACACTCTGATCTCCGGCACATACCCGATGCGGTAGCCCTTCGAGTGCATGCGCGCGGCCAGATGCCATTCGGCGAAGTGCCCGAGCTCCGGGCGGAATCCCCCCGTGTCACGGTACACGTCCCGCCGGACCACGAAGAACTGGTCGAGGATCTTGCGCCACGGGTGCGCTTCCACTCCGTAGCGTATGTCAGCCTCGTAGAGGTCCGCTTCGACGCTGGACAGGCGGTTGTGGGTGATGCGGAGGGACTGCGCCGAGAATCCCGCCCATTCGGGGTGCCCTCGAAGCGCGTCGTCGGCCGCGGAGAGGGCGTCGTGTTCGGGCAGGCAGTGGGATTCCGTGAAGACGAGGACTTCCCCTTGCGCCTCGGCGGCGGCGCGGACGCCCAGCGCCATGTCGTGGGGCTCGTCACCGAGCAGCAGTCGGTCGTGCGGCCCGAGCTCTCGCTCGAGCCGTGACCGCGCGTTCCGGTCCAGGGAGTCGCGGCACCCGGCCGCCACGACTTCATAGCGGTCTCGCGGATAGGTCTGCTCCCGCGTCCATCGCCGCAGGCAGACTTCCACCCGGCCGCGGTGAAACTCCAGTGGAATGATGATCGTGAAGCGAAGGGCGGAGGCCGTGGCCAGCGTGGGGAGAAGGCGCTCAGCGGGCCCGCCGGCCGACGCTGGCGCCGCCGGCAGGATCGTACCGCTCATGAGCGCCCACGGCGGGCGCGGAAGGTGAACGCGACGTGCACGGCGTCGCCGACGGGGTTGATGCGCGACTGGTAGGCGATGCCGTAGTCGGTGCGCTTGATCGTGAACTGGCCCTCGACGACCAGCGCCGCCTCCGTGACCTGCACGTCGACCGGGACGGCCAGCTCGCGCCTCACCCCGCGGATGGTGAGGAACCCGACGACGGTCGGGCGCGGTCCGGGCTCGACGCGCACGCTCTCGAAGGTGACGCTCGGGAAGCGCCGCACGTCGAAGAAGTCCTCGCTGCGAAGGTGGTTGTCGCGCATCGCGATGCCGGTATCGATCGAGGCCGCGTCGACGGTGAGGGTGGCGCGGGCGGTCGCAAGGTCCCGGGGATCGATCACGACATCGCCCGCGAAGGCTCGGAACTTCCCGTCCGCGTTCATGAGCCGGGAGGTCGCCTTGAAGGTGATCTCGCTCGCCTCCGGCTCGATCCGGAACCGGACCGGCTCCGCCGTCACCGTCGAGACGAGTCCGAGCCCGAGAGCGCTCTGCGCGAGCGCGCCGAGGCCGAGGGCGAGGATCCGGCGCCGGTTCACGAGGCCGGCGCCCGCTGGCCGCCGTCCGGCCGCCCCTGGTCGATCGTCCATTGCAGCGCGTCGGCGGCGCGCCCGTCGGCCGGGCGGCCGCGCTTTCGAAGCTCGGTGATGACCTTCTGGCGGGCCGCGACCGGACGGTTCTGCCCGAGCTTGAACTTGACGCGACAGCGCGTGATGGCCAGCCTCACCGCGGCGAGCTGGTCGAGGGCGCCCCGATAGAGAGGGTCGGCGATGTCGAGCGGGCGAAAGCGCCCCTCCGGCTGATACCGCGCCAGGAGCTTCACCTGCTGCGCGGCCACCGCCGCCGGCTCCTCGAGCACCGTCCCCGCACACTCGAACATCACCGTGCGGTGGTAGGCGGTGGCGGAGCCGCCGTACTCCGCGTGGACCCAGTACGAGGGGATGACGCCGAGAACCTCATCCACCTCGAGGAGGCAGCGCGGCCGCTGCTTGAGGTCGGCGATCTGCTCGTCGGCCCGCACGAGGTGCAGATCGACGCTATCGCCGGCGTAGATGAACGGGTAGAGCCCGATATGCGGCGTGGCGTCCTCGCCGACGGTGATCAGGCGGCCGAGCTCCTGCGATTGCACGAAGCGGTCGACGTCGGCGCGGGGGATATTCGTGTAGTAGTCGTGGAAGATCATCGGTCCGCCTCACCTCGCACTCTGGGTCATTTCACCGCTCGGCTCGCGCCGACGACCGGCGCTCACCTCGTACTCTAGGAATTTCACCGCTCGGCTCGCGCCGACGACCGGCGCTTACCTCGTACTCTAGGAATTTCACCGCTCGGCTCGCGCCGACGACCGGCGCTTACCTCGGACTCTAGGAATTTCACCGCTCGGCTCGCGCCGACGACCGGCGCTTACCTCGCACTCTAGGAATGTCACCG
>JBGPLF010000125.1:0-11807 GCA_041486265.1 bacterium | reverse complement strand
GGAAGGATTGCCACCACAAACAGCGCGACCTGGTGCATGCCTGAGGCAACCAGCAACCCGGCGCCGGCCAGGACCAGACCGCCGGTCAACGTCCTGCGCTCGCCAAACCGGCGGACCACCCGGCCCACAAGCGCAACCTGCACGACGACGCCGACCATTCCGAAAAACCCGAGCAGATACCCGGTCTGCGGGACGCCAAAGTTGAAGCGATGGGCGCCGAACAACGCGAAGGTCGTCTGATACACGGCGGAGGTCGCCCAGTAGAGGAAGTCCACCACCAGCAGCCGGCCGATCACCGGCCGCGCCAGGATGCCACGCAACTCGCGCCACGGTGAGGCGCGCCGCGCCTGCGTGCGGTGCACGGTCTCGGGCAGCCAGATCCAGGCGAGCACCGTCGCGGCAGCGGCAATACCCGCGGCGCCCCACGCGGGCGCAGAGTAGCTGATGTGGCTGAGGGCGCCGGCGAGCGCCGGCCCAAAGACGAATCCGAGTCCAAACGCCGCACCGATCAGCCCAAAGCCCCGAGCCCGGTTTTCGACCGTCGTGACGTCGCCGATGTAGGCCCGGGCCGTCGAGATGTTTCCGCCCGAGAGACCGTCAATGATGCGGGCGGCAAACAGCACAAAGACCGAGCGGGCCACGCCGAGCATTGCGAAACTGATGACGGTCCCAATCAGGCTGAAGAGCAATACCGGCCGGCGGCCGTAGCGGTCCGAGAGATCGCCCAGGATGGGCGCGGCGAGCAACTGCGCGATCGAGAACGACGCGAACAGCAGCCCCACGGTGAAGGGCGACGCGCCCAGCGACGTCCCATAGAAGGGCAGCAGCGGGATGATGATCCCAAATCCCAGCAGGTTTACCAGGATGATCAGGAAGATAATCAGCAGCGGCCGGTCCGCGGCGATGGGACGGCCTCGAGGCTTGTTGTGCACGTTTCTCACTCTACTGAGATCGGCATGTCACGTCCAGCGCGACCGCCATCTATCACACGCCGATCTTCACGTTCACCCGGTGCCAGGCGTTATGCGCATAGCCCTTGAAGTTCCAGATCTTCCGCGCATCTTCTGGCTGAGTTTGGGCGGCGGAATCCCAAGCCCGTGCGGCGAGGCAGGCGGCGCCAGGTTCAAGATCCAGTTCGGCCTCCCAGAAGCGCCAGCTCCACGGATCGGGACCTCCGAGCAATCTGGCCGTGACCCACGCCTCGCCGTCGTCGGTGGAGAGATCCACCCGTTCGACAGATCGGCCGCCACCCGCAATCGCGTATCCCTGGACCAGGATGCGGCCGGGCCGCAGTGTCTCGCCCTCAGCCGGCCGGCAAATGACGGCATTGATGGACAACTCGCCCAACATCAGCCCGCTCGCCCAGTCCACGTTCTCCGCGTGAACGTGCGGCGGAAAGATTTTGTAGGCATGCGCCTGGAAGTAGTTGGCCGACGGCTGCGATTGGACCGCAATCTCCGCGAGCCACTTCACGCTGCGGGCGCCGATATAGCCTGGGGCGACCACCCTCAGGGGAAAACCATGCACGGGCGGCAGCGGCTCGCCGTTCATCTCATACGCGAGCACGACTTCCCCGCTCATCGCCTTCGCGATCGGGATGGAACCACCAAACCCGAACCGCGCGCCGTTCCCTTCGGTCTCATCCAGTCCGGTGAACGCGGCGTGCGCGGCTTCTGCCTCGAGCCCGGCGGCCAGCAGGATCTCCCGCAGCGGAACGCCGGCCCATTGAGCATTCCCGATGGCGCCGGCGCCCCAGGGAACCTCGTTCGGAATGGGAGCGATGGCAAGAAGGTCATTGCGGCGGTTGCCGGCGCACTGCAGTGCGGCCGTGACGGTCATCTTCGGAAACGTGCTGCGGATCTCGGCCAGCGACAGGCTCAGGGGCCGCGTGATCATGCCGGTCACAGAGAGACGGTAGCGTGAGAGGTCCACATCAGGCACGGCGCCGTGGTTGCGGACGAAGAAGAGCCCGGCCGGTGTGACGAAATCCTGGCGAAGCAGCGCGAGCGGCGCCTCGGCATTGACGGGCCTCTCCTCTCGCACAATGAGGCCCGGGTGCTTGCTGATCTTCACGCTACCCACCTACCATGGGATTGGTTTGCGATCCCGGAAGAAGCCTCCTGTGGGGCCGCCGTCGGGCAGGCACGCCAGCCACACGATCGTGTCGGCACCCTGCTCGACCGAGCGGGGTGCACCTGGTCCACCCATGTCGGTCCGCACCCATCCAGGACACGCGCTGTTCACCAGGACGTTCGTGCCGCGCGCCGCATCCGCGACCATTACCGTGAGCGCGTTGAGGGCCGCCTTCGACATCCGGTAGGCCGGCGTGTCGGCCGTCATGCTGGCAAATTGCCCGCTGCGGGAGGACACATTCACGACCCGTCCGTATCCGCGCTCGATCATGCTCGGAACGAACGCCTGACACAACGCGATCGGACCGTAGACGTTCGCCTCCATCGTCGTGCGGAAGGTGTCGAGCCCGACCCCGAACACGCTCTGACCTTCATCGAGGTCCAGGGCCGCATTGTTGACCAGAACGTCAACGCGACCGAACTCGGCCATCACCGCGTCTTTGAGGCGCGCGACGCTCTCGAGGCTCGTGACGTCGAGCGTGAGATGGATGACCTCCAACCCCTCGCGCTTCAACTCCCGGGCCGCCGCCCGGCCCTTCGCCTGGTTGCGGCTGGTGATGATTACCCGATCTCCTCGCTGTGCCAGTTGGCGGCAGGTCTCCAGCCCCAGACCCCGGTTGCCGCCCGTGACGATTGCGATTCTTGGAGTCATGACTCGTCCCTCACAATGGCATCGGTCATTCGGGCGACGCGGACCATCGCGCGCACATCGTGCACGCGGACGACGTCCACTCCCTGTACAATGGCCACCGCCACGGTGGCCGCCGTTCCCTCGAGCCGCTCTTCGACGGGGAGGTCCCCCAGGACTTTGCCGATCGTCCCTTTCCGTGAGGTCCCAATCATAAGCGGCCGCTGCAGGGAGCGCAGTTCTCCGAGCCGCCGAAGGAGCGCTAAATTCTGTCGCATCGTCTTGCCGAAGCCAAACCCGGGATCGATCAGGATGCGGTCTCGGGAGATCCCCGCGGCGACCGCCGCCTCGATTCGCTCGGCGAGAAACGCTCGCACCTCCGATATGACGTCCCCGGACACGATGTCCCCGGGCACGGGGGCTTCCCGGGTGGCCTGAGGTGCGGGGTACCCGTGCATCAACACGACCGGTACGGAGGCCTCCGCTGCGACAGCAGCCATCTCAGGGTCTCCCCGTAGCGCGCTGACATCGTTGACCATGGCGGCGCCGGCGCGCAGGGCCTGCCGCGCCACCTCCGCCTTCGTCGTGTCCACCGAGATGGGGATATCGAGCTCTCCCGCGAGGTCCTCGATGACGGGGATGACACGGCGGAGTTCCTCCTGAAGACCGACAGGGCTTGCCACGGGGCGGGTGGACTCTCCCCCGATGTCGAGGATGTCGGCGCCCTCGGCCGCAAGCGCCCGTCCGCGGGCGATCGCTGCCTTGACCTCCATCACCCCATCGCCCGAAAAGGAGTCAGGAGTCACGTTGAGGACACCCATGATGTATGTCCGGCGGCCGAAGTCGAAGCGGAGACGGCCGACCTCGAGGGACGCTATCATCTCGGTCTCGGCTGAGTCGGGCCAAGGACTGCCTGCCATCGAACGGGAGAGCCTAGAGGCGGCGTCGCTTCTCCAGGCGTTCGAGTCGGACGCCGTGATCCAGAATCACCGCCGCGAGCTTGTCGATCGTCATCCGGCTCATAGCCTTCGCAGGTGTATTGTAGCCAGCCCCACCAGGCCGTCAATTCGTGTTCACGCTCCCTGCGGACGTGGATGGGAGTAATCAGTTCGTCTCAACGAGCGGGTGACGCCAGCGAAGCCCTGCAAACCGACTGTAGTCCCGGTCCGTCGTGATCCACTCGCTCCCCGACTCGATAGCGAGCGCCGCAAGATACGCATCCGCCACCAGATTGCCTTTGACGCCGGTCTTCCTGCAGAGGTTCGTGAAGATCTCCCAGTGCCGGGTCCCAGGTGAGATGAAGACGCAGTTTGGGTGCTCACGGAGCGCGTTGGCGAACGCGAGGGCCATGTTCATCGGGCTTGGCGTTCTAAACACGCGAGGATGAGTGACCACCCGCAGAAACCCACTCAAGACAAGGTCAGACACCCCGTAGGGGGCCTCGGACCTCACCGCTTCCTGAAGCCACTTCAGGTAGGCCATGTGGTCGGGGGCGTCCTCTCGGTGCGCGTACACGAGCACGTTGACGTCGATAAGGATCACCGAGGCTCATCCATGAGGTCGAGAAGCGCGGCGGTGTCATCGAGGTCGACGCCCGGCTGAAGCCCGTTGCCGCGGAACGTCGGAATCCTACCCGACGCGCTCTTCCTTGACCGCTTCGCATCGACGAGAGCCTGTCGCAGCGCGTCCTCAATCACCGCTGTCAGCGTGCGACCCGTCCGGGTTGCAAACTGCTTGGCCTCAGCCAGCAACTGCTCGTCCAGGCGTATCGTCGTCCGCATGCATCAAAGCATATCAGCTGTGCATCAATATGTCAAAAAATAGAGCTGCCGTCCACGGCGGAGCCTAGTGCTGGTGCGCGTGGGCCGTCCGGAGCACTTCCTCCCGCGAGATGTCTTTGCCATGTTCCTTCTTCATGTGCTCCTGAGCCCGCGTCACGATTTCGTCCTCACCGTCGCCGTGAACGACGTGCCCGGCCTGACAAGTCCAGTGCATATGCAACTATCTCACCTCCGGTTCTCCTGAGGTTGCCTCTCACGCCGTGGACCCCTCGCGCTTGTCCCGCGCGCGGGCCGCTGCCTCCACCAACTCGGTCCGCGCCTGCCGCACCCCCTCCGGCTCTTCGCGCGCTGCCAGTTCATCCTTCAGCATACTGGCCAACTTCTCAAAGCTCTCCAGGAAGTCTTGAACGACCTGCTCCCCCATCTCCTTCGGCGTAGGTTGCTTCAAACGCACGTTGGAGTGCAACACCGTGCCTTCCGGGACAGCAGTCAACTCTATGGTAGCGATCAGGTCGCCGAGCCCCGGGAACGGCGTCTCCCACGTGAAGTAATGAAACGGCCGCCAGTCAAGGATCTCCTCGATATGCGAATGCTGTCCGTGGACGCAGTGCAGGGTCGAGCCAATGCCGACCCGACCATCTGCGGTATCCGTCTCGAGGCGAGTGACGCCTTTAAGCCAGAGCGGCCGCTTCATGGGAGAGGTCAGGTACTCCCAGACCAGCGCCTGGGGGGCAGGGAACGTGAATGGCATGCTGACGTCCGCCCCGTCGGACTGCACGAAGACCCGCCTGATCTCCTGCTCCCGCGTCCAACGGGCCTCCAGGTCGTGGACGACCATCCGGACTTCACCCAGGCGCTCATATGCCTCCACATGGGCCGTCATCCCAAGAGCCTCGGGATTGATGCGCAGCGCATCCACGCAGGCGGCCGTGAGCAGCGCATACCCGTGAAGACCGAACCTCTCGGCGATCGCATTCTTAAGCAGGCGGTGCACCAGGATGACATCAGTCCCTGCCAGTTCCTCGTGTCCGGCGATGCGGTGCCGGACCGCCGCCCCGTGGTGTGCACAGAACTTCAGGTTGAGGTTGGGGATTGTCCGGCAGGCATTGCACTGGCAGGTGGTGGCCCGGTGAATCGATTGGATGCGGCGGCGAAAAGCAAAGTAACAGGTCTCCAGGGTGTCGAGAAGCATCGTCGCGTCGATGGCCGCCTCAGGCGTATAGGAGAAGATCGCATCCCCTTCCAGCTTGGCCAGACGCAGCACCGGCCCCATCGCCTTGACGACGGTCTCCAGAAGATCGGCCAGGACGTCCTGCGCGTGCTCGATCTCACTGCCAGCGAGATAATCCGTATAGCCGGAAATGTCGGCGATAATCAGAAACACACGTTCCGCAGGCGTGACCAATGAAACCCTCCACCGAGTTGACGACGAGTTCGACGGGCGCGGAGCAATGTCCCTGTTGAGCGCAGGCTTCCTTCAGTGCGTGATGGTATCAATCACCCGGCGCATTTGCTACTCGACGCGCGCCGTGGCCGCGGTCGGCTGCTCGCCAAGGAACTCGATCCACGCCTTCTTGGCGCAGGGGTAGTGCTTCGCGGCTTCAACGAGGTCCATGAACGCCGCAATGTTGCGCTCGAACCAGTCGCTGAGCTGCTTGTTGGCGATCCGCCCGTCGGCGTCGAAGGCCTGGTGCGCCTGCGCAAGCGAGAACATGTCCGGGAAGACCCGGGCGCCAAGGTGCTCCAAAGGCACGCGGAGCGCCCACAGGCCCCGGTTCCCACCCGCCATCGATGGCGACGCCGAAAGCAGCAAGCCATGCCGCTCATTGAACGGCTGCGGCCTGTAGCGCGATACCCAGTCAATCGCGTTTTTGAGCAGCCCCGGCATGGAGAAGTTGTACTCAGGGGCGGCGATAACGAAGGCGTCGTTGGCCTCGAGGTGACGTCGGAACTCCTCCGCGCCGGGCGGGAACCCTTCGCTGTCCTGAACGTCCTGGTCGTAGGAGGGGGCGTCGAATTCCTCCATCGCCCTCAGGTCCACGATCCCCCCGTGCTGCTCAATGGTGCGGGCGGCCAACCGCGCCAGCCGGGTATTGAGGGACGCCGCCCGCCGCGATGCGGAGAACACCAGGAAGCGGACGGGTTGAGGTGATGGAGGAGAGCTATGGGTATGGGGCAACGTTGTCATCGGATTGATCCTCCTCCGCTCCTTCCGTCCGCCTGAGCTCGTCGCTTCATATCAGCTCTCGTTCAATCACGGTCTTGACGTTCTCTAGATCCTGGTCGACGGTCCGCTTCTGCGTGCGCTCGAAATAGAGAGCGTCGATCTCACGCCCGAGGATGCTCGGCGGGAGCGCCCAATCGATGGTCCGGGTGACACTGGTCCCGCCTGGGGCGGGCTCAAGCGTCCAGGTGTAGGTGCCCATGACACCCGTGATGGCCCGCGCCGAGAAGTGATACGGAGGATCCGCCTTGAGCACAACCAGTTCCGAGGGGATGAGTTGGCCCGCGATCTTGACGACCATCTCCGCCTTGGAATCCATGATGTTGGGACTTCGTTGAAGCCACCGCGCTTCAACGACAGGAGCGCACCAATCAGACATCCTCGGGAGATCGCTGAGGTACGCGTAAACCTTCTCAATGGGACCGTGGATCGTAACAGACCCACTCACGTGGGGCACGATTGGACCTCCTACAGACCGTAAGGGCTCTCAGATGCTCAACCGTTTCCACTCATTAACCGGCATGATGGCAACGCTATTCCGGGACAGAGGCTTGGGGATGCAGCGTAAAGTGGGGACAGCCCCGTGCGACGTGGAATCAATCCCTAGGAGGGGACACGCATGGTGACTCCGTCTGATCGAAGCAGCGTCCAAGAAGCAGTTGCCCGCCTCCTGTCCGCGTGGCGTGGGGAGGCTGAAGCGCGCGCCGTGTACGAGGCGGTGGCGGCGCGTGAGCGCGATCCTGAGCGAGCGGCAATCCTCAAGCGCATGGCGGAGGCCGAGGGGGGGCACCGCACGCGAATCGAAGCGCGGCTCAGGGAGCTCGGGGTAGCGATTCCCGACTCTGCCTCCGTGCGTCTCTCCCCCTGGACACGTCTGCAGATCAGGCTTGCCCCGGTGGAGAAAGTGCTCGCGTGGCGTGAAGCCCTCGAGGATCAGGAGGCCGCCGGTCTGTACGGACGACCGACCGGCGACCCAGAGACCGACGGGCTCCTCACGCTGCTCCGGAAAGATGAGCGGTCACACGCCCTTGCTGTCCAGGATATGCGGCCGGACGCTCATGCCGCCGTGATGGCCGAGAGCCCCGAAGGGCACCTCAAACGCCTCCTCGCTCGAGAGACGTGGCACCGGACGGGATCATCGTGGGTCTCCGGGGCGGTCTATGGGGCCAACGACGGGCTAGCCGCTGTCTTCGGCATCGTGGCCGGGGTGTCGGGAGCAACCGGAGGATCTTCATTTGTCCTCACGGCGGGTCTGGCCGGAGCCGTCGCCTCCGCCCTCTCGATGGCGACGGGCGCCTACCTCGCTGAGCGCTCGACCGCAGAGGTAGCTGCGGCCAACATTGAGGGGGAGCGCAAAGAGCTGGAGCAGTACCCCGAAGAGGAACGAGAGGAACTATCGCTGTTCTATCAGCTCAAGGGACTCGAGAAGGCCGAGGCGGACGAACTGGCTGAGAAGCTCAGCCGTGACCCCGACGCCATGCTGCGGACGCTCACAAACGAAGAGTTGGGCGGAGTCAGCACCGGTGGGAACCCTGTGCAGGCGGCTCTTGCCGCCGGCGTGAGCACGGCGTTGGGTGCCTTCGTGCCGGTTATCCCCTTTTTCTTTCTGAGCGGGATCGCCGCCGTGCTATGGGCAGCCGCGGTCTCGCTGGTGGCGCACTTCGTGGTCGGAGCCGCCAAGTCGCTGTTCACCCTGCGCAGCTGGTGGTCCTCTGGATTGGAGATGACCGTGGCAGGCGTGATCGTTGGGGGCGCTACCTACGTGCTCGGCCTGCTGTTCAAAGTGGCGCCCTAGCGCCTATCGAGTGCCACCCAGACCCAGGCGGGACACCACGTCGCGCAGCACGCACTCCATTGCCGTGACCGGGACAGAAGGAACATCACAGATGAACCCATCCTGGAACAATATGAGCCTCGTGGTAACCTCCAGGACCCGGATGTCCACGTCCACCCGGGTATCAACTCGATCCAGTGGGCGCGGAGGAAACAACGTGGGCCGGCCGTGACCCTCCACAAACAACTGCGTGATCCGCCCCGTCAGCACAGCATCAGCACCCGCCTGCCGGCCCACGGCCACTGTCTGGGTAGGACTGATCAGGTCTGCGGGGGTGACCCCGAGCCGCTTCATCTGTTCAGTTACCCGGGAGGCCGGAACGATCTGGAAGGGACCTTTGGCAGCCAGCTCGCTCAAGCGCGCGGCGCCCCACTCGGCCAGGGGCCCCGAGAGCGAGGCCTCATCCGCAAATGGTGCAATAGCAAGGATGTGGATGCGCGACAGATCAGGACGCGGCTGACTCCAGGCCGGCTGCGTCGCGGGCAGCACCGCGACCGCGAATGCCAGCACAATCATCGCGTATCTCCCTCGGCTCCCCGTCATCGTGATTCCACGCTACTCCTTGACTGTAACAATCGGATTACCCCGTAAGCGAAACACCCACCTAACTTACATAATATTATATGTTCAGTAAATGTAGCTGAGCTAGGAAAAGGAATAGCTATTGTAAATCGCGAAACCGCCCACCGGAGCCCCCCAAAAAAACGCCACTGGCGCAGGAGGATGACCATGAACAGAGCGCTTTGTCTCGTCGTGGCGGCCGTTGCCGCCCTTTTGCTGATTGCTGCCTCGCCGCTCACCATTCCAGGCGGTGGACATGCGAACGTGCAGATCGCGGACGGTGACGCCCCTGGCGGTGGGTAGTCACCTTTGATCTGGTGATCGCGTGCAGAGGAGGGCGGCCTGGATGCCCGAGCAGGTGCCAAGCCGGGGGCTCCTGTTCATCTTGCCTACGAGGGCATGCCGTGGTAAGTTGTGTTCACAATGGCTAAACCCTCCTCTGCGCTACCTCGCTTAAGGCAACCTGAGTGGCTGCGCGAACTCGGTCGGCGCCTCAAGGCGGCGAGGACCCGGGCCGGGCTCAGCCAGCAGCAACTTGCCGCGCCCGACCTCAGCAAGAGTTTTGTCAGCCTGCTGGAAAGTGCGCGTTCGTATCCTTCAGTAGAGACGGTAATCGCGCTTGCGCAGCGGACACACACGTCGGTCGCCGCCCTGCTCTTCGATCCCGCCGACCTTCGCCTTGAAACGGCTCTCAACCTCTTGCATCTGGCCTGGACCATGGATCCGGCCCTCCACAGTGCGGAGGCCCTGCAGTTTGTGAGCTCCGCGGAAGTCCTCACGCCCGACATGCCGGCGGAGCTGCGAGTGCACTCCATACTTGTTCGTGCTCGCGTTGCGATGGCGACCGGTCTTATGGAAGATGCTGCCCGGCTGGGCGATGAGGCGGTCACACTCGCGCGCCTCCAGCACCTTGACATCGCGCTAGGCCGTGCACTAGCGGTCAAGGGCATCATCGACGAACGCCGGGGACAGTTCCAATCCGCTACCGCAACGCTCGAACACGCCCTCGAGGTCATGCGCTGGTCGAAGTCCGTCCGCTCGGAAGAAGGGGTATGGGCGTTTCTCTCTCTGGGCGCGGTCGGGTGGCGAACCAGCCAGATCGACGGCGCCCAGACCGCGTATCGGCAGGCCCTCGAGCTTGCGACAGCGGTGCAGCTCCCCAAGCTGCGCGGCCGTGCGCTCACAGGACTCGGCATGGTGGCGTGGACCCGGCAGCAGCTTGACCTGGCGGTGGACTTCTTCAGCCAAGCCTACGCGGTCTTCGAAGAGATAGAAGACCTCGCTGAGATGGGACGCGTGCTCAGCAACCTTGGGCTCGCTCGCCGCGCGCAGGGGCTCCACGACGAGGCCCTCTCAGTGCTCAACACCGCCCTCCACATCAGGGAGCGCGAGGGCGACGTGCGCGGACGCAGCGCGACACTCGACGAACTCGCGCAGGTACTCCTCGTTCTCGGCCGATGGGACGAAGCGGCCGAAGCGGCCCGCCGGGCCGTAGCGGATGCGAAAGCCGCGGGAGACCAGGCTCGGGAGGCCGTTGTGCAGGTGACGCTTGCCCGCGTCCTGCGCGCACAGAACCATGTGCCGCAGGCGACCGACCTGCTCCGCGACGCCGTGGACGCCCTCATTCGCCTGGGTATGACAAAAGAAGCAGCGTCCGCTTCGGCTGACCTGGGCTTGATGCTCAACGAAGCCGGCCAGCAAGCGGAGGCCGCGGACTACCTTGCCAAGGCGCTGACCCTGGACGCGAGCCGTGCATCCATAACTCCAGACGGCGTCATGGACAAGGGGGGCCCTCGTCTACGCACGCCTGAGGCGGGGGTCGAGCAGATCCCGCAGTCCGTCGCCCAGAAGATTGAACCCCGTGACCGCGAGTAGAATCGCGAGACCCGGAAATGTCGAGACCCACCACTGCGTCGTGATGTAGTCGCGACCCTCACTCACCATCACGCCCCACTCAGGCGTTGGCGGTTGGGCGCCGAAGCCGATGAACGAAAGGCCCGCCGCGGTCAGGATGGCGTCTCCCATATTGAAGGACGCCTGAACAACCAGCGGGGCAAGCGAGTTTGGCAGAATATGGCGGAAGAGGATCCACCCATTGGTGGCTCCTACAGCCTTCGCGGCCTCGACGAATTCACGGTTGCGCAGCTGGATGACTTGGGCGCGGCTTAAGCGCGCGTAGACCGGCCAGGTCACGGCCGCGATCGCGATCATCGCGTTCGTCAGGCTCGGACCCAGCGCCCCGGCAATCGCCATCGCCAAGATCAACGAGGGAAAGGCCAAGAAGATGTCGGTCACACGCATCAAGGCCTCGTCGACGCGCTGCCCGAAGTATCCAGCGGCGAGGCCGACCGTCGTCCCGAACGATCCAGCGAGCCCGACAACGACAGCCCCCACCGTGAGGGAGACCCGAGCTCCGTAGAGGAGGCGGCTGAGGATATCCCGCCCGAGTTGATCAAGTCCCAGCGGGTAGCCTGCGCCAGGCGGGCCCAACCGGCGTGCGAGTTCCTGAGCGACCGGGGTGTGCGAGACGAGCATGGGCGCCGCAAGTGCCGCAGCGACGAAAATGACGATCACGACGGCTCCGGCCAGCGCAAGCGGGCTCCGGCGCAAATATCGGAAGACTTCACGCATACCGGACGCGTGGGTC
>JBGPLF010000124.1:0-11813 GCA_041486265.1 bacterium | reverse complement strand
CGAGCGCCGGCTCTGCGGACTCGAGTGCCGGATCCGCGAGCCCGAGGCGAGCGTGGTGGGAGAATGGCACCTTACCCCCGTTCATCGCGGATCATCGCGCCGATGCTGCGCAAGAGCAGTAGGCGGAGCGCGGGCAGCCGGCCGGCAAGATCGCCGTCGCGCGCCAGTTCCTGGGTGACCACTTCGTTGATCGCGCCGATCCACGCCATCGCCGCCGCCTGCGTGTCCTGCCGCGGCACGGCACCGTCCGCGACTGCGCGGTCGAGATGTCGTTGGATCAGCGCGGCGAACCGCCGATGAATCGCCAGGCGGCTCTGCTCAAACTCCGGGCCCAGCGCCGCGGCCTCGATGAGCAAGATCCTAGCCAGGTCCCGCCGCGTCGAGGCGACTTCAAGCACCACGCGGAGCGCGGCCTCCACCTTGGCAAGGGCGCCCTCCGCGCGATCGATGGCGGCCTCGACGCCAGCTTCGACTATCTGGGCGAGCTGGTCGAGCAGTTTCTGAAAAATGCCTTGCTTGCTTGGGAAGTAGTGGTAGAACGCCCCCTTGGAGGAATCCGACGCGGCCACGATGTCGTCCACCGTGGTGCCGTGATACCCTCGTTCGGCGAAGACGCCCATCGCCGCCTGCATCAGGCGGTCCCGGGTCGCGGATTCGAGGGAGCTCCGACGGGGAGCCGACCGGGTTCGACTTTGGACCGCCACCGTGGATCGCCACCCTTCAAGATCGTACGGTGACGCATTAGACCGACGCGTCGGTCTAGTCACAGGCTACGACACGGTACCGCCCCATGTCAACGTGTGCCGCCCTCCGGACCATCAACGGGTGCCGGGAAAACCACGCCCCGAGGAAGGCGTTCCGTGCTGCCGCATCCAAGAGTTCACCGCACGCATGACACAACGACCGCCATGTCGTGGAGGCCAATAGTGCCAGAGCCCACAGATCGGGAACGGGGGATCAACGCCTACGCTGCTGAGGTGCGCAACTTTCACCGGTTCTTCACGGTCGTCCTCATCGGGTTGTTGGCGCTGCATATGCTCTTGCTCCGGCCGTTCGTGCAGGTCCGCGGCGCGATGCCTGTGATCGCTGCGCGGATCACTGATACCGAGCAGCAGGTCACGGCGACGGAGGAGGCCGAGAAGGCGGCGACCGCCGCCGCCGGGGCGCTCATGCAATTCCGGCGCGCGATGCAGGCGGGGCCTGAAGAGTTGGGCCGCGTGGTCGGTAACCTGGTGACCAGGGGACGGGAAGTGGTTGGACCCGGGGGAGACCCCTACAAGACCAGCATCCGGCTGCCCAAGGAAGGGGCGCCGCCCGCGTCAGGCACGCCGTCGGTCTCGGGCACACCGTCGGATGAATCCATCTCGGTTGAGGAAGCCATCCGGCAGCAGATCGGCAGGCAGGTCGAGGCGCTGAGCCTATCGCTCGACGCCGCGATGGACCCGCTGCGGTCGTTGAAGGATCCTCCGCCCGAAATCCAGGACGCCCTGAAGGTGGCGCAGGAGGACCTGGGCCGCAACGTCCTGGCCCTCAATGAAGTCCTGCGCGACGCCTTTGCGAATGCCCCCAGCTTCTGGCAGAAACTCAACGGCGGAGCCACGTTCGGCGCGGCCTCGCCCCGGGCTCTGGAGGTCACGCGGAGCATCAACCAATCCCTGCGCGCGCTCGACAGCCGGCTGGGCTCGGCGTCGGCAATGAGGAGCCGCCAGCAGGTCCTGCAGGCACGCCTCGCGGCGCTCCAGGCCACGCAGCACGAACTTGGAGACCGGCTGGCCGCGCTTGGCACCAGGCTTGGATGGATTCCTCTTAGTCCGGAAGAGTGGATCCGCCTCTTTCCGATCCTGGCCGGGGTGGTTGCGCTAACCGTGCTCTTCCGCCTCCGGAGGATCTTGCACTACCGGAAGGCGCTGGGCGGCGTCGACCTCGATCTGACGGCGCCGTCGTGGATCGTGGGCTCCCCGACCTCGCCCGGCCGCTGGTGGGCGGTTCTCTTGATCGCCCTCCCGCTGATCGAGACGGTGTATGCATCCTACAACGCGATGGTGGACCCCGGTCTGTCCGCCTCCATCCTTGGGGATTCGAGCGTGCTGACGATCGTTGGCTTCTGGGCGATCTACGCTGCGCTCATCGGCGGGGCGATCATACAGTTCTACGCTGTGGCCCGCGGGCTCGTCGTCGCGCCGCCGAAGCGGGCGGAGGCTCAGGCCAGGCGTGCCACAGGGGGTTAGCCAAGTCGGCAGATTGATGTATAATGTATATACATCATAACGCTGAGGATCCCCAATGGCTGTTCGCACTCAGATCTACCTGCCGGAGGATCTACACAATCGCCTGAGAAGTCGCGGACGGATTCTCAAGAGGTCCATGGCTGACCAGGTCCGCGAAGCCGTGGAACGGTATCTGGCCGACGACGATGCGTCCGAAGCGGTTCCGAGCGACCCGATCTGGAGTCTTCCAGCCCACGCGATTGAAGGGCCGCCCGGATCGCCGACCGACATTGCCACCAGGCACGACGCCTACCTGTATCGTTGGGATAAGAAAAAGGCATCGCGCTCCCGGAAGACGGGAACGAGACGGAGCACGAGAAGGTGAGACTTTTCGTCGACACCTCTGCCTGGTTTGCGCTCTACCACCTGCCGGATGACGCGCACGCTCAGGCGGAGCGGTTCTGGAAAGACCTGCAGCGCCGGCCGGCCCGCCTGGTCACATCCGACTATATCTTCGACGAGACAATCACCCTCGTGCGGGCCCGCGGAGGGCACGGCGCCGCGCGGCGGCTCGGAGACTTTCTGTTAAGCAGCCGGGTTGTGGATCTGGCGGAGGTGTCTTCGCAGGTACGCGGCGACGCCTGGAATCTGTTCGTGCTGCATCAGGACGAGGATTTCTCGTTCACCGACTGCACGAGCTTCGTCATCATGCGCGCACTGGGGCTCACCGACACGTTCGCCTTCGACGACCACTTTGTCCAGATGGGCTTTCGTCTTTGGCCTGAGGCCTGAGCAGCTCTATCATCACCGGATGCAGCGGCCCGTTTGAAGCCAGCAGCGGATCGTCCATCGCGCGCAGCGGGCGGCCGGTCCAGTCGGACACCCGTCCGCCGGCTTCCTCAACCAGGAGTATCCCGGCGGCAACGTCCCAGGCGCTGAGCCCCGGTTCCCAGAACGCCTCGATCCGGCCGGCCGCGATGTAGGCTAGGTGGATGGCCGCCGAGCCCATGACACGCACGGTCAGCGCCCGCATCATCACCGGCGGGATCGTCGGCACGTGGCGGCTGCGATGTGGATGGCTGGGCAGGCCGGTCGCGACAATGGCGCTGCCGATCTCGGCCGTTGTGGATGGCCGCAACCGGGTCAGCGTGCTGTCCCGCTCCACCAGGAAGGCCCCACCGCCCCGATCGGCCACGAAGTATTCGCCCTGAATGGGTGCCGCCACGACCCCGCACTGTACGGCGCCCCGGTCCTCGAGCGCAATCGAGATCGCAAACCAGGGAATGCCGTGCGCGAAGTTCGAGGTCCCATCCACCGGGTCGATCACCCAGCGCGGGCCGTTGGTGGGATGGACGCCCAACGTCCCGGGGCCGACCGCCACGCCGCCCGAGAAGGCGGTGCCCTCTTCCCCCAGGATGCTATGTTCCGGGAAGCGTTCGCGGATGCGCGCGGTGATCAACTGCTCAGCCTCGCGATCGGCGCGCGTGACGGGATCGGTTGGTGTCTTGTAGTGGATATCTTTGGAGGCCCGCGACTCCGGCAGGATGCGCATGACCAGGTCGGCGGCCTCGCGTGCGACATCGAGGGCGAAGGCGGCTGGCGCTGAGAGGTTCATGCGAAGCATTTCGCCGACAAAGGCCCCTGCCCTCGCCGCTGGTACCACAAGGGCGTGTGAGCCTACTGCAGAAACGGCACCCGCTCGAAGTCCGACCCCAGGATCTTCGCCGGCTCTGCGCCGAGCCACTTGTCCAGGACCGTCGCGTAGATCGACCGGAAGTCGATGTTGTGCTTGAGGTCGGCATCTTGCAGATCCGTGAGGCTGGGCTGTCGGCCGTGGAACCCGGGTTTGATCTTCTTCCCGAAGACAAACATCGGCGCCGCGGTCCCGTGGTCGGTGCCGCCGCTGCCGTTCTCGGCCACGCGCCGTCCGAACTCCGAGAAGGCGATTGCGAGCACGCGATCGGCGTTGCCCTGCGCCTCGAGGTCGCGGAAGAACGCCTCCACGCCGGTCGAGAGTTCCTCGAGCAGCCGGTCGTGCACGCCCGCCTGGGCGGCGTGCGTGTCGAACCCACCCCGCGACGCGGAGTACACCTTCGTCGGCAATTTGCCCGCGATCATCTGGGCGATGAGCTTCATGTTCGCTGCGAACCGGTTGTTGGGATAGTCGATCCCGCCCTTGTACTGCCGCACGGCATCCCGCACCCGCTCGGACGAGAGCACCGCGTTCATGGCGGTGTGCCGCAGGAAATCGATCGTTCCGGGTTCGTTGTTCGCGGGGGCGTTCAGCATCCCGAAGATCTCCATCTCCTCACGCGCGCCGATCCCATCCAGGGTCGGCATCCACTGGAAGGCGTCGGGCGTCTCAAGCGTCACACCTGTGCCGCTCTCGGCGCGCATCGCCAGCGGCATCGCCGGGCCGACGTTGAGCCCGACCGTCGGCTGCTCGCAGACCGGGCACTTGCTGTCAAAGTACCGGCCGATCCAGCCGACGCGCAGCGTCCGACCCTCGGGGTCGGCGGTATGCCAGATCTCCATTGACTTGAAGTGCGAGCGGCTGGGATTGGGATAGCCGACACCCTCGATGACCGCCAGGTTCCCGCGATCGAGGAGTTCCTTCATCTTGATCATCTTCGGGTGGAAGCCGAGGTCGCCCGTCGCCTGGATCACTTCATTGCGGGGGATCGCCAGGCGGGGCCGCGCCCGGTAGTAGGCGTCGTCGCCGAACGGCACGATGGTGTTCAGGCCGTCGTTCCCACCGCCCATCTGGATGACCACGAGGATGTTGTCGTCGGGCACCCCGGGCCGGCTGGTCACCTGGGCGATATCGAACGGGTTGCCCATCGCCAGTGCCGTGCGGGTCAGGAAGCTCGGCGCCGTGGCGCCCATCGCAATGATCGTGAGACCCTTCTGAACGAACTCGCGTCGGGTCATGCCCTGGCTCATGTGAACGCTCCTCTGCGCCGTGGCTCGTTTCCGCCCGGGCATCAGGCCATCTGGAATTCGGGACTGCACATCAGCAGGTACAGCGCGCTGCGGAACTTCGCCTCGGGATCAGGTCCGTTCAAGACGAACGGCGACTGCGGGCCGGCAGCGCCTAATGCCTTGAGCAGCGCCTCCTTGCGCCGGGCGTCCAGCGCGCCGTAGGTCAGACCGCTCACCAGGCGGTCCACCACGTCCCCGGCGGTGGACGCGCCCTCGATAGCCTTCGTCACCCCGGCCGGCAGCGGCGGGCGCGCGGCCGGTCGCCGGATCAGGCCGGGCATGCCGCCGGCCAGCATCAGGCCGGAGAAATTGTAACGAACGAGGATCGTCGCGGTGTTGATCCACGATTCGCCGCGCGGCCAGCCGCCGACGTTCGGCGGATAAAAGAGCGCTTGCCCCATGAGATCCATTGCCCGGGTCAGCAGCAGCGCCCGGCTGACATCCACGTCGAGCAGACGGGCCGTGCCGACTACCAGGTGTGCCGGGCTCTTCACCTGCGTCCGCACCGCCCGGGGCGAGTAGAACGCGTTCGACATGAGGATGGTTCGGACGACCGGAGCGACCTCGAAGCCGCCGCGCCGGAAGACCTCGGCCAGTTCATCTACCAGGCTCTCATCCGGGCGCTGGTAGGCGAAGTACTCGAACAGCCGCCGCGGCAAAAAGCGCGCCGTCGCGGGCTGCTCAAAGATGATGTTGATGATGTCGGTCCCGTCGAAGTTGCCGGTCTTGCCGAGGAAGGTCTTGACTCCGTCGTCATGCTGCCGCGCGTCGTTGAAGAACTCATACCCGCGGCGCGTCCAGCCCGTGAACGATCGCGCGGCTTCCTTCACATCCTGTTCCGTATAGTTCCCAACGCCCATTGTGAACAGTTCCATCAACTCGCGTGCGAAGTTCTCGTTGGGCTTTCCTTTGCGGTTACTCTCGTTGTCCAGGTACTCCAGCATCGCCGGGTCTTTGGCGGTAGCTACGATCAGGTTCTTGAAGTTCCCGAGCGCGTTGCGCCGGAACAGTTCATTCTGATTGATGAGGTTCTCGGTCAGCCGGGCGTCGGGGCGGCCGCACACGAGCAGGCCGTGCCAGAACAAGACCATCTTCTCCTGAAGCGGCCGGCGGGTCTGGATCATCCTGGTGACCCACCACTCGCGCACCTCTTGAAGCTTCTGGTTGTCGGCGCGGAGCGCCAAGGCCCGTGCCTCGAAGCGCTCGCGCTCCGGCGCGCGGTTCAGGTAGAGGCGCGCAACGGACTCCCACAGGTTGCGCAGGCTGGAGAAGTCGGGGGCGGGAACACTCTCGGGGATGCGGTCGACGTTCATCAGATCATCCACGGCGGTATCGAAGCCGATACGCACATAGCGTTCGACGTCGTCCGGCCGGCCGCCGAACCCGGCCCGGTTGAGGAGGTGCGCGGCCCTGGCCCGATCCCAAGGATCGGAGGCCGACGGGACAAACCTGGAAAGCGTCTCTTGCGCCATCGTGCGTCACTCCCCGGCAAGAGGCGAAGCGTTTATGAGTCTAGACGGATGGGGCTCCGCGAAGGTTTAGTGCGCGCCGCCCCCACAGGGTCAGCGCGACGGCACCGAAGCCCAGCGCCACGATGACGAGGCGCAGGAGGAGCCCGACGACCGGCAGGTTGGTGGCGACCGCGATGATCCCCACCCCGACGGCCACCTCACCGTATCGTGACTGCAGGCGCGGAAGCAGGCGCTGGCCGATCGCCAGTCCGACCGCCGCGTGGCTGACGAACAATGCAAGAACATGCGACAGCAGCAGCACCACCGCAACGGGGATGCCGATCAACATTACGATAAGCCCAAGAATGAGCGCAGGGATCACGATCAGGAGCAGGACCCCCCATCCCAGCGACGCCCAGATCCGGCCGCGCAGCGCGTCGGCGGTCGCCTGCAACGGGCCTGGAGCCACCGCGACCAGCACGAGGGCCAGGATGAGCATCCAGAAGAAGTCCACGATGCCGAGCACGATGCGGAATCCCCGCAGGGCTTGACGGGAGGGGACAGGCCGGACCGGATAAGGCTCCCGCGTCACGCGGCCACGGACCACCCCCTGGGCGATCTGGGCCGGAACCTCGCTGCTGTACGTGAGGTTGCCGCGCACGACCGCCGAGGGGAGCACGACGACGTCGTTGGCGCGGACCAGCACATTGCCTCCAATCGTCCCTGCGATCTCGACGTGCCCGCCGGCGATCTGCACGTTCCGGTCAACCACGCCGCGGAGGACCACGGTGCCTCCGGCGGCGGCGAGGTCGCGCGTGATGCGCGCGTCCTGAAGAATCTCTACGTTGCCGCCGGCGACGACGACATCGCGGCCGATCACGCCGCCGATGAGGACGCTCCCGCCCGCGACCCGGATGCTGGTCCCCACGCGCCCCAGCACGTCCACCGTCCCGCCGAGCGCAAGGACGCCTCCATCCACCTGGCCGCGCACGTCGATCCTGCCACCCGCAGCGATCAGATCACCGCGAATCTGCCCATCCATGCCGACGCGTCCCGACGCGATGTAGAGGTCGTCGTCGATCACCTCTGGCTGTGCCACTCGGGCGGACGGCCCGCTCCGCATCTCCAGCGCCGCAGCCGGCTGGTGCGCCACCAGGGCGAAACCGGCTGCAAGGATCACTGCCCCGACGAAGACCACCGCGAGCCTGCGAGACACGTCTGCACCTCCCTGACCGTCTGGCCCCACCATAGCATGCCCTCGCCGCGCGCGGTCGATCCCCAGAGGAGTCTGGGGGATCCGGCAGAACCTCTTTCCATAACACGGCAGAGGACACCGATGTCATCTTCCCATGGAACCGTTGTCGGCGTGCCAATCTCATCTGAAATCCGGCCGGCGACCATACGCGATGTCCCGGAGATCGTGGCGATCTGGGGCGAACTCGCCTTTCACCACGCGCGCCTCGACCCGGCCTTCGCGCCGTCGGCACGCTGGCAGGAAGAGTATCGTCACTTCATCCGCGGCCTGCTTGGGCGCGACGACGCGCTGGCCGTGGTCGGCGTGAAAGATGGCCGCCTGATGGGATACGCGGTCGGGCGCATTTCCCTGCTGCCGAGCTTCTTTGCGGAACGGCGGCGTGGGTACATCCATGACGTCGTCACGCGCGAAGCCTATCGCCGGCGGGGGATCGGACGGCGGCTGGTGGGGGCGCTGGTGACGTGGATGCGAGAGGCCGACGTCTTGACCGTCGAACTCACCGTGGCGGTCAAGAACGAGGAAGCCGTGGCGTTTTGGAATTCGATGGGCTTTGTCACCTACATGCACCACATGAAGCGTGACCTGTCATGAGTCGCCTCGACCAGGTGACCGCGGCCGTGCGGGATCAGGGGCTGGCCGCGCTGCTCGTCACCACGCCGGCCAACACGCACTACCTGAGCCAGTTTGCGGCGGTGGCATATACCCGTCCGATCGTGGTCGTCGTAGCGGAGAACCCCGTGCTGGTCGTCCCGGAACTGGAAGAGGACCATGCCCGTGCCAATTCCTCGATCGGAGAGATCCGCACGTATTCCGACCGCTTGTTCGGCGGGGTCGGCGGCATGTCCCCCCTGCACCTGGCGCTGGGGATGGCTTTGGAGGCCCTCAAGGATCTGAACGTCAAAGGCCCAATCGGATTCGAAGCGGAAGGCCTGTCCGCGGAGGGTTTCTTCACCCTGCGGACACGGACGTCGTCACCCATTGTGCCGACCCGCGGGATTGTGGAACGGCTGCGAATGGTAAAGGACGCCGGGGAACTCGATCTCATTCAAAAAGCGTCCGCACTCGCCGACTACGGGATGGGCGTCGAGGTTGCCGCGAGCTGGCCGGGCAACACCGAAGTGGGCATCATGGCCGAGGGGAACGTCGCCATGCTGCGCGAGGGGTTGAAGAGACATTTCGACTATCGGGTCGGCGTGGAGTCGCGTCCGGTCTCGGGCCCCAAGACCGTCCTGCCGCATTCGCTCCCGTCGGCCCGGCAACTGGCGACCGGCGACGTGGTCATCCACGGCACCGGCTGCACCCTGAACGGCTATTACGGGGAGGACGAGCGGACCATCTTCATTGAACAGGCGTCGGACGCGCAGCGGCGGTTGTTCGACATCATGCAGCGCGCCGCGGCCGCGGCGCGTGGGGCGATCCGGCCCGGGGTGCCGTGCCGCGAGATTGACCGGGCCGCGCGCAGCGTCATCGAGGACGCCGGGCACGGCGCGCAATTCATCCACCGCACCGGCCACGGGTTGGGGCTCGACTTCCACGAACTGCCGTTCTTCGCCCCAGGCGACGACACTGAACTCCTGCCTGGGATGGTGATGTCGGTCGAGCCCGGCATCTATGTCGAAGAGGTCGGCGGCTTCCGGCACTCCGACACCGTCGTCGTCACCGGCGACGGCTGTGAGAGTCTCACTTCCTATCCGCGCGACGTGGAGGCGCTGGTCGTCACGCTCTAAACGTCGTGGACACCCTGGCCTCCGAGGCGATCCAGACGCGGATGCTGCTGCTGCGGCACGGGGCGGCAGACTGGGCGCGGGCTGAGGGCGGCGAGCCGCCCCTCACGGAGGCGGGCCGCCTCGACGCGGAACTGGCCGGCTCGACGCTGCCCCGCTTCGACGTCATTGAGACCAGCGCGCAGCGGGCAGCGCGGGAAACCGCCGAGGCGATCGCCGGCCGCCGCGCCGTACCGCTCTCCTCGCGCGACGCCCTGGACGAGATCAGGACCTCCGCTCCGCTTCGCGACGACGCTGCCTACGCCGAGTGGATGGACCGGCTCTTTACCTCCTACGGCACGGCGGAAGACGGCGAATCACTCGCCGAGGGCGTTGACCGCATGATCGGCGCGCTGCGGGCCATCGGCGACCGGTACTACGGGCGCTCGATCCTCATTGTCAGCCACCCGATCATCCTGCTGGCATTCCGCGCACGCCTGCTGCACCTCACGGCCACGCGGGATCAGGTGGATACTACGCCCGATCTGGCGCTGGCGATCGTGGATTATCTGGAAGGTCGCTTTTACCTGGTCGAAGACTTCCCGGTCAGGCAGATGTATGGATCATAACGAGTGGCCCGAGTCCACCTGGCCGCATTTCACCGACGTTCTGGCCGCGCGCCGGGCAATCGCCCCGCACCTGCGCCCGACGCCGCTGGTCACGTCCACGGCGCTCGACCGCCTGCTGGGTTGCCGGGCCTTCGTCAAGTGCGAGAACGCCAACCCCACACGCGCGTTCAAGGTCCGCGGCGGCATCAACCTGATCTCACGCCTGACCGACGACGAGCGCCGCCGCGGCGTGATTTCGGCGTCGACCGGCAACCACGGGCAGTCGATCGCGTATGCCGCGCGCCTGTTCGGCGTGCGGGCGGTCATCGCCATGCCTGAACGGCCGAACCCGGTCAAACGGCAGGCGATGGCGGACCTCGGCGCCGAGATCGTCGAGGTCGGACGTGACTTCGACGACGCCCGTGAGTGGGTCGAGCGGACCGCAGCGGCCGAGGGATACCGATACGTGCACTCCGGCAACGAACCATACCTGATCGCCGGCGTGGGGACGCTGAGCCTTGAGTTGGTCGAGGAGGTGCCCGACCTCGACGTGATCATTGTCCCGGTCGGCGGCGGATCCGGCGCCAGCGGGCACACGATTGCGGCGAAAACGGTCAATCCTCGTCTCGAGGTCATCGGGGTGCAGGCGACCGGCGCCCCAGCGGTCGCGCGCTCCTGGCAGGAACGGCGCCGGGTGACCACGGATGCCATCCGGACGAAGGCCGAGGGGCTCGCCACCCGGGCGCCCTTCTCACTGACGCTGGCCATGATGTGGGCGCGGCTCGACGACATGGTCCTGGTGACCGACGAGGAAATGGAGGAGGGCATACGAATTCTCCTCGAAACAACCCGTCAGGTGGCCGAGCATGCCGGCGCGGCGGCGGTCGCGGCGGCGCGGCGCCTGCGGGACCGCATCGCAGGCCGCGAGGTCGGATTGATTCTCAGTGGTGGGAACATCACGATGGAGGCGCTGCGCGCGATCCTGTCGGCCCCAGAAAATCGGGCCCGCAGGGTTGACGCTGATCATGAGAGGAGCGGTGATACGTGACAAAGCGGGAGCGGGTGTATGCCGCGATCGACGGCAAGCCGGTGGACCGTCCTCCGGTGGCGCTCTGGCGGCACTTCCCGCAGGATGACCAGCGGGCCACCACGTTCGCCCAGGCGCACGTGGCGTTCCTCAAGGCCTACGACTGGGATTTTCTCAAGGTGACGCCGGCCAGCGGCTACTACGGCGACGAGTGGGGACTGCGGTCGACCTACAAACTCAACCGCGAGGGCGTCCGCCACTACGCCGACCGGCCGATCAAGAAGGAGACGGACTGGCCGAAACTCAAGCGGCTCGATGTCACGACGGGCGCGTATGGACGAGAACTGCAGGCGCTCCGGCTGATTCGCAAGGCCCTTCCCGATGAGATCATCCTGGAGACGATCTTCAGCCCGCTGTCGATCGCGCGGACGCTAACCGGGGAAACGGCGCTGCTGCGGTACGTACGCGATTCCGTCGACGAGATGCACGAAGGGTTGGACATCATCACCGAGACGACCGGGCAGTTCGCGGCGGAGTGCCTGGCGGCGGGCGCCGACGGCCTGTACTTCGCCACGCAGTG
>JBGPLF010000123.1:0-11877 GCA_041486265.1 bacterium | reverse complement strand
CAGGGAGAGGGAGTCACTTCTAACATGTGCCGGAACATCAAGAAACTGCGGTATTCCGAGCGCCCGCCGACTGACGAAGAGATGCGGAACGCTGCCTTACAGTTCATTCGGAAGATCAGTGGGTATCACGAACCATCGCAGGCCAATCGTCAGGCCTTCGATGTTGCGGTCGGGGACGTCACCCGAGCCGCACGGACTCTCTTCGATTCGCTCCACAACGGTCACCATACTCGAGCGGCTGTCTAACGCCGGCCCGTAACCGTCCGCGCCAGAGATTGCGGAAGAGGGGAAGAGGGGAAGAGGGGGCGACCACCTCGGGCGGCTAAGCTCCGAACTCGGGCCGGACCGAGTAGGACGTACGACTCGTGCGAGACGTTTACTGGAGAAGATGAAGCGGGGGGGAGCAATGTACCAAACCAACATGTACGAAGGCATGCTCGCGGAAACCGTCACGATTCATGGCGCCAACGGGGATGTCATCAATGCCTACTTTGCTCGGCCCTTAGGCCCTGGGTCCTTCCCTGGCATGGTGGTGATCCACCACGCTCCCGGTTGGGATGAATGGTACCGTGAGGCCACCCGCAAGTTCGCCCACCACGGCTATGCCGCGATTTCTCCCAATCTCTACGACCGCGCCGGCCACGGCACCCCTGAGGATGTGGCGGCCAAAGTGCGGGCGGCGGGGGGCTGTCCGGATGATCAGGTCATGGGTGATGTCGAAGGGGCGATGCGGTACCTGCGCGCGCAGGCCTACATCAACGGCAAGGTCGGTGTCTTCGGGACCTGTTCGGGTGGCCGGCACGCTTTCCTTGCCGCGTGCCGCGTCAAGGGACTCGACGCGGCCGTGGATTGCTGGGGTGGGCGCGTGGTGATGGCAAAAGAAGAGCTCACGCCCAAGCAGCCCGTGGCCCCGATCGACTACACCAAAGACCTGACGTGCCCGCTCCTGGGCCTTTTTGGCGAGGAGGAGAAAGGCCCCACGCCGGAACAGGTGGCCCGGCATGAACAGGAACTGAAGAAGCACGGCAAGACCTACGAGTTCCACATGTATCCCAATGCGGGTCATGGCTTCTTCTCCTACGACCGGCCTGCCTATCGGCAGCAGCAGGCGGTGGACGGCTGGCAGAAGGTCTTCGCTTTCCTTCAAAGGTATCTCAGTACCCCGGCGAGATCGGCGTAGTTCTCTCGGTTGAGCACAGAAAGGAGTACGACAATGTGCACCATGATTGTCAAGCAAGTGGAGGTTAAAGGGAGCGCCAAGGGGGTGACCGGGTGGTTCACCGTGCATCAGGCCAACGTGTCGTATGACCACCCCTTCAACGCGCCGCTGGAACATGCGCTGAACATCGACTTCGTGAATGAGGCGCAGGGCCCGGGGGCCCGGGTTGCGGTGGAGCTTACTGTGGAGTCGGCGCGCAACCTGGTCGAGACGATCCTCGCTGTGTTGGCGCGGGCTGAGGCAGGGGGATACCTGGAGAGCCCGGCCAGCGTTGAGCACGAGTGAGGCGATCACGGTAAGAGGATGTGGGACCCACCATTCCGCTGGAACCTGACCAGCCTCAGCGCCCTGGGCGGGCTGGTCGAGGGTGAACGCGCTGAAGTGTACGATGGCTTCTTCCGCGCGCAACCTCCATAGAAATGTCCGGCCTTACACGGTTTTCTGAGGAGAAGCAGCCATGACAATTCAGCAGATCGGGATCATACATCCGGGTGAGATGGGCATCTCAGTTGCCGCTACAGCTCAGAAGAGCGGCCATCAGGTCTATTGGGCGTCCGAGGGACGTAGCGCACAGACCCATGAACGCGCGGCGAAGTTCAATCTGCATGATGTCCATACCGTTGCGGATCTGTGCGCCACCTGCTCCGTCATCGTGAGCGTCTGTCCGCCGCACGCGGCCGCCGACGTAGCGCAGCAGACGTTGGACCACGGCTTCACCGGCATGTACCTTGATGCCAACGCAATTGCTCCGCGCCGGGTGGTGGACATGAGCCGGGCAATGACCGCGGCCGGTGTCACGTTTGTGGACGGAGGAATCATCGGCGGCCCCGCCTGGACGCCAGGCACGACCCGGCTGTACCTGTCGGGCCCGCGCGCCGGCGAGGTTGCCGCTTGCTTTTCGGCCGGTCCGTTAGAGACCCGCATCATCGGCGCTGATGCGGGCAAAGCGTCAGCGTTGAAGATGTGCTACGCAGCCTATTCGAAAGGCACGACCGCGCTCCTGGGTGCCGTCCTGGCTGCGGCTGAGCAGCTTGGCGTCCGAGGGAACCTGCAGCGGCAATGGGCCGGCGATGATCCGGCCTTTGCCAACAAGGTCGAGCAACGCCTGCGGCAGGCGGCCGCGAAGGCGTGGCGCTTTGAGGGGGAGATGGACGAGATTGCTGCAACGTTCCGTGACGCCGGACTGCCCGGAGAGTTCCATGCAGCCGCTGCGCTGCTGTATCGTCGCCTTGCAGCTTTCAAGGCGGGACAGGGAGCCCCAGCGCTCGAGGAGCTGTTGACCGCTCTGCGCGAAACGGGGACGGCGACTCCACTCCGACGTGCATAGATTAGTGGTGTCCAAACTGCCGCGCGCGCTCCACGTGCCCGGCGATCGCGTCCGCAACAAGCCCGACATCAGGCTGGAGCTCGACCGGCCGGTTGGCATGGGTGGGGCGAACCGACGGGAGGATTCCTGTGTGGTACCCGGTCTTCTGGTCGGCGAATTTGAGCCCATGCGCCGTGGAGATCACGACGACGCGTTCGTCTGGGCGGATGATCCCGCGATTGACCAGTTTGCGCAGCGCCGCGAGCGCGACGCCCGTGTGCGGGCAGTTGAACATCCCGGTTCGGTCCGCGAGGGCGGACTCGTCAACGAGCTCCTGTTCGGTTGCCTCCTCGACGACGCCGTTGAAGCGTTGAAGGGTGTGGATGGCGCGCCCGATCGACACCGGGTTGCCGATCTGGATGGCGCTGGCCAGGGTCGGCTGCGCGACGATCGGCTCGAAAGTCTGGAAGCCCTGGAGAAACGAGCGGTAGAGCGGGTTGGCGTTGTGCGCCTGCGCCACGCAGATCCGCGGCAGCCTCTGGATGAGCCCAAGGTCGTGCATCATCAGGAAGCCGCCGCCGAGCGCACTGACGTTGCCGAGGTTGCCGCCCGGAATGATGATCCAGTCCGGCACCTCCCAGTCGAACTGCTGGACGATTTCGATGGCGACTGTCTTCTGGCCCTCGATTCTCAGGCTGTTCATCGAGTTCGCGAGATAGACGCGTTTGTCTCTGGTGATCTGCTTGACGATCGCCATGCAGCCGTCGAAGTCCGTGTCAAGCGAGAGCACGAGCGCCCCGTTGGCGAGGGGTTGGACGAGTTGCGCCGGGGAGACCCGGTTCCGTGGGAGCAGCACGACAGCCGGAATGCCAGCCGCGGCGCAGTACGCGGCAAGCGCCGCTGACGTGTCCCCGGTCGACGCACATGCCACAGCGTCGATCGCTTGACCGTCGCTGATCATCTGCTTGACGACCGAGACAAGAACGGTCATGCCAAGGTCCTTGAACGAACCCGTATGAGACGTTCCGCACTGCTTGACCCAGAGGTCCTTGACGTCCAATTGCCGCCCGTATCGGTCGGCCCAAAACAGATTCGTGCTTCCTTCGTACATCGACACGATGTTGTCATTGTCGATGGACGGCACGACCCATTCCTTCTTCCCCCAGACACCGGAGCCGTAGGGGTACGTGTTGCGGCGGTACCGATCCTCGAAGAGCTGGATCCACGCCGAGGGGGCGCGATGGCGCAGCGCCTCCAGATCGTGGCCCACCTCCAGCAGATCGTCACATGTCGGGCACCGATAGATGATCTCCGTCAGAGGGAACCTGCCGGGGCAGCCATTGATGCACTGGAACCAGGCCTGATAGTCCATGGGGGCGAGTTCCTCCTGGAGGCGCGCCTGTCCTGGCGCCCTCCGATGTCGCGCTCGGGCCTCCCCCCTACCTTACCAATTTGCAGCGGGGTGTAGGACTCTCATTGGGAACGCCGGGGATGGCAAGTCCGTCATGGCCCGGCACCGTGGACCCGCACCCGGCTACGCCTGACTAGCTACCACAGGGCGCGGGCATAACCGCAGGGGGAGCGACAGTGGACCCAAAGGCGCAGGCTGCTAGCGCCCTGTTGCGACGCTTTAGCGTCGCACTGAAGATCCGTGTGCTTTATCCTCCCCCCAGTCCGGTTTCCGACCGGGCCGTTGCAGAACTCCTCGAGGGCCTGCACAGCTACACGGGAGCCTACGGGCCTTTTGCGGTCCGTGTATCCAAGCGCTCGTTCGCTGTTGACAAGTCGATACTCAGGGACGCCGCTTCCTCCAACCTGGCGTTTCAGCTCTACACCCGCAGGGTGATAGGGTTCACGGTCATGCCAGGCGCGACGTGGGACGATCTGAACGTCTTTCTGGCCGTCATGAGAATGGACAGGGGGAATCTTGAGGCCGCAGGGGGTGTGGCGCATCTGGTTTTGCAGGCTGGCGTTCACTCCGTCAAGGTCGGCGAGATTTCTCTGTCGCCGGGCGAGACGTCTCCGGATCAGTCCTGGGATGGCCTGGCGGACTTGCTGAACGATGGCAGGCTCTCGCCTGAGGATCGCGAGACCGTGATGGATACTCTGCGCGCGGGGCCGAGGGCCATTGGATCGCTTCTCGAGAAGCTGCACGCGATGATCAGCAGCGCGGTGGAGGGTGGCAGTACGGAAAGCCAGGTTGAGCGAGCCTACCATCTTCTCAAGAACCTCGATCGCCTCATCCTCAACGAACCTGTCGAAGATCACGAACGCCTGTATATCAATCTCGCCGCTGCGCTGCTGCTCCTGGGCGAGCCTCTGAAGACGTCCCTGGAGCGTACGCTTGCCGCTCACGCCGACGATGATGAGACGGCCCGGCTGCTGCTCGACTACCTCTCTGGCCAGAGGCTGGCGGGGATCGTTCCTGTGAGTTCGCTGCGAGCACGTCATGGCGCCGAGCTGGAGGTCGCCTCGGTCCTAACCCCTGAAGATCTTCAGGCGATGGCCCGCATTTCTGCGGCCCGTTCCGCAGACCGGCAGCAGGTGACTGGGGAGGGTCGCGTGGCCGTCGGCGAGGACTCGCCGGAATTCTACCTGCGGGAGGTTGCGGCGATAGACGATGCGTCGATGGCCCGCGAGGTCACCGGTACGCTGGTCGATGCGTTCCGGAATCAGGATGGTGAGTCAGACCTCGCGCAAATTGCCGGATCCCTTGAGGCGCACCTGTCCTGGCTGGTGGAGCAGCGCGAGTTCCGGCTCCTGCGGACGGTATTGGAGGCGCTCAGGGATGTCGCCTCCAGATCAAGCGCTCACGGGAAAGTGGTCCCCGGCCTCTTCGGTGTTATTTTGAAGGACGGGCCACTCCGCCAGATGCTTGAGATCCTTTGGTGTGAGCCACAGACGGAGTCCGCCGAAGCCATCAGGGCATGCCTCGAGATGCTGGCCGACAAGGCCGTGGGTTCGCTGATGCGGATTCTTGGCGAGGAGCCGCAGGCGAGCACGCGGAGAATGCTCTGTGATGTCATTGTGGCGATCGCCGCGAACCATGTCGATGAGGTGGGCCACTTCATCCAAGATCCGCGGTGGTTCGTAGTCCGAAACGCTGTCCATATTCTTGGTCACCTGGGGACACCGGAGGGGATCGCCTACCTCGGGCAGCTGATGGGCCATCCGGAGTACCGGGTCCGCCGCGAGGTCGTGGAGACCCTCGTGCGGATCGGAACCGATGACGCTGAGACCCGGCTCGTTGCCTTCCTCGACGACTTTGACGAGCGCATCCGGCTGAAGACGGTGCTTTCCCTGAGTGATGCCGGGGTGCGTGAGGCTGTGCCCAGGCTGCTCGACCTCCTGGCGCGGCCGGACCTATGGAATCGGCACTGCGCTATCAAGCAGGAAGTGATTGCCGCCCTGGGTCGGGTCCGCGCCAAGGAGGCGCTCCCGGTGCTCGCGCGCATTGCCGGCACGCGTATTGTCATCTGGTCGCGGAGCCGCGGGCTTCGGTCTCTCGCTCGAGAGGCCCTCGTCAGGATCGAATCCGCCGGCTCCCCACGCGAGGGGCCGCTGCCTTCGATGATGACGGATGCAGGCCGGCTGTGAGTGTGTTGGGCGTTGTCCCCGCACCGGTGAGCGTCTCTCACCCGGTCACGGCCGTCGCTGATCTTGACCCATCGGCGGTGCACTTACGGCCAAGGGACGCGCTGCGGGGGCTGTCTCGGGTCCGCCGGACCGCCGCGCTGTACGGCGGGAACCACCCGGTGATCGGGCGGCTCATCGATGATATGCTTCACATCGTGACAGGCCTTCTCGCTGGCCGTCAATCGCTCGCGATCTTCATCCACGAAGAAACGTTCTTCGTGGGCAACACGATGCTCTTGGAGGAGAGTGTTCAGCTTTTCCCCCTGCTGGTCGATCTCAAGAAGCGCAAGATCCTCTATCTTGATCTTCAGGCGGGGCTGGAACCTGACGAGCTGCGGCACTTCATCGACATGCTCAACATGCCTGCTCCAGAGATTGAGGGACTTGGCGGTGCAGCGCGCTATCTCGCGCACCATGGCGTGCGCCACATCGTCGTGGGCAACACGCAGCCGGGCATGGTCCTCCCGCGGACCAGCTTCCAGATCGATCCGCGCGACGCGTATCGCGCCGGCCTCCGCGTGATAGACGAGCTGTACTTTCAGGCGTCAAGGGACATCGTCCTGGACCTCCGCAAGACTGATATTGTCGTGAGCTCTCTGATCAACCTTCTCACCAACGACAAGATTGGTCTGATGGGCGCTGCGACGATCAAGGAGTATGACGAGGACACGGCTCACCATTCGGTCAATGTCTGCATTCTCTCTCTGTTGCTGGGCTACAGATTGCGGCTCGATGATGGACTGACGTCGGCGCTCGGGCTCGCCGCGCTCCTGCACGACATTGGCAAGGTTCGCATTCCGCTCGATGTTCTCAGAAAGACCGGGGAGTTTACACAGCAGGATCGCGAGATCATGAAGCGGCACACGGTCTACGGAGCGCAGCTCCTGCGCAACCTCCCGGGTAAAGCCAGACTGGCGATGGTCGTGGCGTTCGAGCACCATGCGAACTACGACCTCTCGGGGTATCCTCAGATGATCACGAAGGAGCGCCCCCATGTCCTGGCACGGCTCGTGCAGATCGTCGACGCCTTCGACGCTGCGACCTCCTCCCGTCGGATCTATCGTCGCCCCTTGGCCCCTGACGATGCCATGCGGTTCATCCTCGAGGGCGCCGGGACCGTCTACGACCCCGAGCTTGCAGGGGTCTTCTTGCGCATGATGGGCGCCTACCCGGTGGGAACCTTCGTGCGACTCAACACTGGAGAACTTGCGGCGGTCCGGTTGCCCTCCGAAAGGGATACCAGGCAGCCAACTGTGCGTGTCTTCGCCGATTCGGACTCAACGCCCGTGACGCCGTATGACGTGAATCTGGAGGAGGATCGGGAACGGTACATCGTCGAGACCGTGGACCCGCTCGACGTCGGGGTAGAGGCGACGGACGTTCTGCAGCCGCCCGATGGAGGCTGGTTCAACCCAAAGCCATTGGCTTGAGCCGGAGGGCGCCTTGCTCGCGCTCGTGCAGGCCATGAGCCACAGGCCAGGCCCCAGAAGGAAGGGAATCTGCAGCGTCAGCGAATGCAACGGTGGCGAGCTCCCAGCATGACCTGTTCACGTTTACCCAATTGAACTTGAGTGTACAAAGTGTTCTCCCGGCGAAGACTGGCGCTGACCAACAAAACCCTGACCGAGGGGCTGCGCGTCCTGATGGCGCGCGATGCTCATTTGGCGCGGATTGCGCGCACCTATGGCCCGCCGCCCCTGTGGGCCCGCGCCGCCGGGTTTCCAACGCTGGTGCACATCATCTTGGAGCAGCAGGTGTCCCTGGCCTCGGCACGAGCCGCCTTTGACCGTTTGCAGGCTGCAGCGTCGCCGCTGACGCCAGAGCGGTTTCTGGCTTTGGACGATAGGACGTTGCGAACCATTGGGTTCAGCAGGCAAAAGACCGCCTACTGCCGGTACCTGGCGGATGCGATTGCCCGGCGACATCTCAGGTTGGCGGCGCTCACGCGCATGGAAGACTCGCGGGTGCGAGACGAGCTCATGAAGGTCAAAGGGATTGGGTTGTGGACAGCCGATATCTATCTCTTGATGGCGCTCAGACGGCCCGACACCTGGCCTATCGGCGATCTGGCTCTTGCCGTCGCTGTACAGCGACTCAAGAAGCTCGCTTCGCGCCCCACGCCGGAGCGTCTAGAGCAGTTAGGACAGGCGTGGCGGCCCTGGCGGGCGGTGGCCGCCCGGATGTTGTGGCACTACTATTTGAGTACCGTCTCGCCGCAGCGTAGTTGAAGAAGCGGCCCCGACTGGAGGCCTAGCATGACCACTGCGAAGAAGTCCCATGCAATGCCCAAGTGGCGACCTGCGCAGGCCGAACTCATTCGAACCTTTGAGAAAGCCCTGACGTCCGTACCCGAGGCGCAGACGCGCAAGATGATCGGCTGTCCAGCCGCCTTCGTCAACGGTCAGATGATGGCCGGTCTTCATCAGGAAAACATGGTTCTAAGGCTTTCCGATGATGACCGGAAGAGTTTTCTGAAGTTGCCGGGGGCCGGGATCTTTGAGCCGATGCCTGGTCGCCCGATGCGGGAATACGCGGTCGTGTCGGCTTCGGTGCTGGGATCGCCGAAACAATTGGCTGATTGGCTTGGAAGGTCTCTCGCGTATGTGCGATCCCTGCCGCCCAAGGCTGCGGGCTCCAAGGCTAAACAAGGGAGAGCCTCGCTTTGAGCTACCGCGATCTTCTATTCGGAGATGTCCCGATGTCGGCGTGGCCGCCGGACTGAGGGTGACGGTAGCCGTCCCTGAATGCGTCACGGGCCACCGCAGACGGCGCTGACGGCGGGGGAATCCTATGAGAATGCGAGCTCTTGTGCGTAATCGTGAGGGCAACCACGAGGTGAGCTTGCAGACGAATGACAACGTCCATTCCCTTGTTGAGGTCGAGGTTGACGGCGAGTTTGGGGCGGAAGGCGCGCCCGCCAATCAGGTCTCTTACCGGGCCAGGGTGGAGGCGCGCGCCGGCGAGGAGGTGATACGGGACCTCATGCACGCCACCGACAGGGTTGCGGAGGTTCAGAACACGCTTAGAGTGTCCACGCCCGTGACGCTTCTTCAGATCGAAGCGGTGTCGGTGTAGGTCATGGCCATCGACCTGCAGTGGGACGGTCGCGTGGACGCGGATCACGCGTGGGCGCGTTTGGAGGAGGGGCGACCAGAGCATGGATGCTGATCGAAATAGTGTGCTCGAGGCGATCCGCGCGCTCTATCGGAGCGAGCACGAGGCCATGGGCGAACGCGGCACCGTGGAGAAGCTGGAGGAGGCTCGTCGGTGGGACCTGGCGCCCACCCTGAGGGCTGGCGGCATCCTCGTCTTCCCCCATATCAGCGTTCTCGACTGCGGCCACCAGACCGCGGCGGTCGTGCACGCCTGTCTGGATAGTGGCGCGGATCGCGTGATCGTGCTGAGCGTCCTGCACGCCGTCACGGATGAGATGCAGGATGCCCGCGCGCGTGTGGCGGCCGGCGAAGACCCGGCTCAGTGGCCGTTCTGGGGCATCCAGGGGCCAGGCATCCCCGGCCGGGATGAATGGCAAAGCGATCATTCTCTGATCAGTTTCCGCCATTTCTGGTCAGCCGACACAAAACGCCGCGGTGTCCAAGGGCCTGAGGTGGTTGAACGCTATCCATACCTGGCTGGCGGCAAGCCCGAGCGGCTGCCCGGCATAGACGAACTTGCTCGGCTGGCCGAGAATGCCGTGGTCGTGTCCACCGCCGACGCCTTCCATCACGGGATCGGCTACGGCGACCCACCGGGGGCGGCACGGCACCCGCACGAGGGCGGGCTCGAACTTGCGCGCCGGACGATCGAGGAGGGCATCGAGATCCTGGGTCGTGGGGATTACTGGGGCTACAATCAGCACTGCGTGCGGGCCAAGAGCGATGCGCGCGACGCCGGGCAGGTCTTCCGTTACCTCCGCGGCGTCACGCGGGGACGCATCCTGGAGCTGACGTACAGCGACTCGTCCGAGCTCTACCGTCAGCCGAAACCCACCTGGGTGGCGGGCGCCTTGATCGAGTGGCAGTAGGCGGCCGCGAGGGTTCCATCGCGGAGGTGGGTCATGGATTGGGGGCACATGCGTAAGAATCTGCTTTTCTATATCGCCGTCCTCTCAGTATTCGGGATTGGGATCTACTTGATACTGCAGCTCGGCTCACACCTTCACCCTGGCAACGTTGTCCCTGGCAACGGCGTGGAGTCTGCTGTGAGCGCCCCAGCGGCTGCGCCACCACAAAAGCCAGATGCTTCCCCGAGCGGGGTGCGCGGCATCTTGCTTGAGAATCTGAGACATCCTTTGAGCATTCTGCTGCTACAGGTGATTGGGATCGTCGTTGCGGCCAGAGTGTTGGGGGATCTCTTTGCCAAGATTGGGCAGCCCGCCGTGATCGGGGAGGTCGTTGCGGGCATTCTCCTTGGGCCCTCCTTGCTGGGTATGCTGTCTCACGGGGCAGAGGCGTACCTGTTCCCGGCGTCGTCGTTGAATACCCTGAGCTTGCTGAGTCAGGTCGGAGTGATCCTCTTCATGTTTGCCGTCGGGATCGAACTGGACCTACAGCATCTCCGCGAAAAGGCACAGGCGGCGATCCTGGTTAGCCATGCCAGTATCATTGTCCCATTCTTCCTGGGGACCGCCTTCTCGCTACTCATCTATCCCACTCTGGCGCCTCCCCACATCGCCTTCAGCGCGTTTGCCCTGTTTATCGGCGTCGCCATGAGCATCACGGCCTTCCCGGTGCTGGCCCGCATCGTGACTGAGCGCGGATTGTTCAAGACGCACCTCGGGAACACCGTCATTGCGTGTGCGGCCGTGGATGACGTCACGGCCTGGTGCATTCTGGCAGTGATCGTCGCAATCGTCAAGGCGGGCGGCATGGGCGGCTCGGTGCTGACAGTCACCCTGGTGCTGCTCTTCATCGGCGTGATGCTCTTCCTGCTCAGGCCGCAGGTTGAGCGTCTCATTGGGGAGTGGATCCTGAACGACACACGGAGCAGGATGTTGGTCGCGGGCGTGTTGGCCTTCACGTTTGCCTCCGCCTTGTACACCGAAGCGATTGGGATCCACGCGCTCTTCGGCGCGTTCCTCGCGGGCGTGGTCATGCCTTCCGATGCCAGACTGCGTGCATTTCTCAGGGAACGGCTCGAGACATTCAGCTCGGTGTTCCTGCTTCCGCTCTACTTTGCATTTACGGGCCTGCGCACGCAGGTTGGCCTGCTCAGTGATTGGCGCAGTTGGGTGATGTGCCTAGGGATCGTTGCTGTCGCCATCGCCGGCAAATTGGGTGGGAGCACCCTGGCGGCGCGCTGGACGGGCATGGACTGGTCTGATTCCCTCTCAATTGGCGCGCTCATGAATACGCGGGGGCTGGTGGAGCTGATCGTGCTCAACATCGGCTATGACCTGGGCATTCTTCCCCCGCGGATCTTCACGATGTTGGTTCTCATGGCGCTGGCCACGACCTTCATGACAGGCCCGCTCCTTGCGTTTTTCGGGTTCGCGCGACGCAGGCAATCGGGCTTGGCCATGGAACATGCGTAGGCACGAGCCGGAGGGGGTGTGGAACTTCGTGGCGCGGGAACGGACGAGGAGGAAACGCTGCGGTACAGGAGAGTTCCAGACGTCGGAGAAGACACTAAGTTCACACGAGGATACATGCCTCCCGCGCATGAGGTTCGAATGGTCCGCAAACGCCTATGCAGAGCCGCGCGGCATCGCTGATCT
>JBGPLF010000122.1:0-11916 GCA_041486265.1 bacterium | reverse complement strand
TGCCGCCCGCCTACCGGCACCGTGTCCTCTTCTGGGGGATCCTCGGAGCGATCGTTTCTCGCATGATCTTCATCCTGGTCGGGGCTGCCCTGCTCCAGGCATTTCACTGGGTCATCTATGTCTTCGGTGCCGTTTTGATCCTCACGGGGATCAAGATTCTGCGCGGCGGTCAGGATGTCCACCCCGAGCGCAACCCGGTCCTGCGGCTGGCCCGCCGCTACCTGCCCGTGGCGGCGGCGGACGACCGCCCGAGGTTCTTCGTCCGCCTGGATGGTCGGCTGCTCGCCACCCCGCTGTTCCTGGTGCTCGTGGTCGTAGAGGCGACCGATATCATGTTCGCCGTCGATTCGATACCGGCGATCTTCGCCATCACCCGCGACCCGTTCATCGTCTATACATCGAACATCTTTGCGATCCTCGGGTTGCGGGCGCTGTTCTTCCTGCTCGCCGGGTTTATGGGCCGCTTCACTTACCTCAACGTGGGCCTCGGGCTTGTCCTGACGTTCGTAGGCCTGAAGATGGTCGCCGGCGATCTCTACGAGATCCCCATCATCGCGTCGCTGGCCGTGGTCGCCGTACTCATTGCCGGGTCCGTTGTCGCATCGCTGCTGCGACCGGCGCGTGCCGGCGGGCTCGTCGAACGGCATACGATCGATCAGCCACCGTCGAGGCGTTGACAGGCAACGCGCGTCTGTTTGCAGTGCTGGGAGGGCGCCAGACGTAGGCAGGCATGGCGCAGCGTGGGGCCTTCGCGCGCAGCACCCTGCCTCGAGGCTGATGCCCGTGTCTGCTCGCCGCTACGCGTGGGCATAACCCTGGTGAACCAGGGCGTCGCCGATCGTGTCCCCAGGGGCAGTGACGTCACATGACACACGACGAAACGTTCTTCAAGGGCATTCTGGATAACCTATGACAGCGTGTACTTCGTTGACCGCGAGCGGCGAATCACGTACTGGAATGGCGGCGCCGAGCGCCTCTCCGGGTACGCGCCCAAAGCCGTCGCAGGCCGCTCGTGCGCTGACAACGTTCTGGTGCACGTCGACGCCGAGGGGCGTTGCCTGTGCACCGCTGGATGCCCGCTGGCCGACACCCTGAAGGACGGCATGGAGCGTGAGGCACAAATCTTCATGCGGCATGCCAGTGGGCACCGCGTGCCCATCCTGGTCCGCGTCGCCCCCATCCGGAACTCTGGCGGCGAGATCACCGGCGCGGTAGAGATATTCAGCGACAACTCCTCAATGATCGCCGCAGAGCGACGGCTTGCTGAACTCGGCGAGGCCGTGGTGCGGGACGAACTGACCGGCGCTGGGAATCGCCGGTACGTCGAGTCCAGGATCGCGGCGGCCCTGGCCGAGCGCAAGTACCGCAGCCTGTCCCTCGGCGCCCTCATGTTCGACATCGATCACTTCAAGACGATCAACGACACCTATGGACATGACACGGGCGATGAAGTTCTCAACATGGTGGCAAGGACCGTCGAGAAGAACATTCGTGCTACAGACTCGTTCGGCCGCTGGGGTGGAGACGAGTTCGTCGTCGTGCTGCTGGGCGTTGACGCTGCCGGGTTAGTGGCCGTCGCCAACAAGTTGCGCAACATCGTGGCGGCCTCGGGGCTCGCCGTGGCAGGCCACCTTGTCCAGGTGAACATTTCCATCGGCGCCACCCTGGCGCGCCCGGACGATACCGTCGACACGTTGCTGAAGCGCGTCGACGACCGCCTCTACGACAGCAAGTCCGCCGGCAGAGACCGCGTTTCGTTCGTCGCGTAGCGGCTGAATCAGATTGACCCACTACCAACGGATCCGAGCGGTTGTCCTTAGCCGGATATTCCACTATAGTTGACGAAGAGTTCAGCAAATACGGCAATGACGGGAATCCCATCCCTGAGCCGCGGCCGTTGAAGGCCGCCGGGCGCGCCCGATACGCGCGTTGAGTGCCAGACTTGGAACAAGGGTGGTACCGCGGGAGCCTCCCGTCCCTTGGGGACGCGAGGCTTTTGACTTGGAGTGATCGATGTCCACCGACGCGCAGGCGTTCGTCAAAGAGATCCCCAGCAAGTCCGAGCAGTTCTCGGACTGGTACACGGCCGTCTGCCTGAAGGCCGAACTGGCCGACTACTCGCCGGTGCGGGGGTGCATGGTTATCCGGCCCTACGGCTACGCGCTCTGGGAAGGCATGCAGCGCTGGCTCGACGAGCGCTTCAAAGCCACGGGCCACGTGACCGCCTACTTCCCGCTCTTCGTGCCCGAGAGCCTGCTCAAGAAGGAAGCCGAGCACGTCGAGGGGTTTGCTCCTGATTGCGCGTGGGTGACGCACGGCGGCGCCGAGGAGCTTGCCGAACGCCTGGCGGTGCGACCCACCTCCGAAGCCATCATCATGCCGATGTACGCGAAGTGGATCCAGTCGTACCGCGACCTTCCACTGCTGCTGCTCCAATGGAACAGCGTCGTGCGCTGGGAGAAAGCCACACGACTGTTCCTGCGCACCACCGAGTTCCTCTGGCACGAGGGCCACACAGCCCATGCGACTCTTGAGGACGCGGACCAGGAGTGTCTGACGATCCTCGACATTTACCGGCAGTTGCTCGAGGACGTGCTGGCGATACCTGTGCTCGTCGGCCGCAAGCCGGCATCCGAGAAGTTCGCCGGTGCCGACTGGACGTACACGCTGGAAGCGCTCATGCCGGACCGGCAGGCGATCCAGGCCGGCACCAGTCACTTCCTCGGACAGAACTTCGCGAAGGCGTTCGGGGTGAAGTTCCTCGATCGCGACAACACCGAGAAGTTCGTATGGACGACCTCGTGGGCGGTGTCGACGCGCCTGATCGGCGCGCTCATCATGGCGCACGGCGACGACCGCGGGCTCGGGCTTCCGCCGCGCATCGCGCCGATCCAGGTAGTCATCGTGCCGATCCTGGGCAAGCAGCCCGAACAGGCGCTGGCCGCGGCCCGGGTGTTTTCCGAACGATTGGGGAAGGTCGCGCGCGTGCGCCTGGACGATCGGGATGAGTATACGCCCGGCTGGAAGTTCAACGAGTGGGAGATGCGCGGCGTCCCGATCCGTCTGGAGATCGGACCTCGCGACGTCGCGGCCAAAGCGGCGGTCATGGTGAAACGCACCGGCGGAGGCAAGGTAACTGTGTCATGGGATGGGATCGAGCAGGCGGTCCTGACCGCGCTCGACGAGGTCCAACGCGCCTATTTCGATCGAGCGAAGGCGTTCCTCGCGGACCACACCGTGGAGGCGGCGACGTTCGAGCAACTCGAAGAGGCGATCCGCGAGCGGCGGGGATTCGTCCGGACCGGCTGGTGCCAGGCGCAGGCCTGTGAGGACCTGATCCGAGAGCGAACCGGTGCCTCGCCGCGGGTCATCCCCCTCGACGACGAGCCGGACGGTGAGTGCCTGGCGTGCGGGAAGCCGTCGACCGCCATAGTTTACTATGCCCGCGCCTACTGAAACACAGAGGGCACCGCTGCAAGCGGTGCCCTCTGTTCTGCAGTCGGTCCACGCGCCGCTAGCGGCACAGGTACGACGCCGCACCGTCCGGGATCACTACCACCGCGGAGATCCGCCGAGGCGATCCCTCAAGGAACACGAACAGCCCGTCATAGATCCAGGTCAGGTAGGCACTGCCCTGATAACTCTGAACGGCTGAGCAGACAGGGCGACCGTAGGCCTTGATCAGGTCTACGTCGGTCGCGCCGACCCGGATCCCTTCAGGCGTGGCCTCGTCCGGGCTCATTGTACCGATGAGCATCGCCCGTCCATTGTCGAAGAACACCATGATCTTCCGGGTCCCCTAGGTGTACCACCCGCTGCCGTTGCGCGTCGTCGGGGGGAGCCCGATCGCCTCTTGCGCCTGTGCTACGGTCATGCCGATCTTCACCCCGCCGATCCCCTCGCCGGGGCGGATTGACGCGTCAGAGGCGCGCGTCCCGGTGGTCACCGTCGCTTGCGCCGGGGCCGCCGGCGCATCCGCCATCAGACCGGCCGCCACTGTCCCCGGGGCCGCGTACTTGAACCCGGTCTGCCCCTGGTTGCCGACCATCCAGGAGCCTACCAGGATGCCGATGACCCTGCCGTCTTCATTGACCACGGGACCGCCGCTGTTTCCAGGAGCCCCGGTGACGTCGAGCGCGATGAATCCCTGCGCCGTCTCGGTAGCGCTCACGCCCCCACGGCTAACCGACGGTTCGAGCGCGATGCTCGTCCCCAGAGGATAACCCCACACCCAGATTGGATCGCCCTGGGCCGGCTTGGCCGGCGCGAACTCCAGGATGGCGGTGCCGGAGGGCACCGCCGTCAAGACGAATCCGATGTCATACTTCTCATCGCATAGGACTGTGCGGCCTGATGTACGCGCCTTCGCCGCCCAGAAGTGGATCTGAATCGCCGCTGCGCCCTTGATTACATGGCACGCGGTGGCGACCAGCGTGGGTGACACGGCGAAGCCGCTGCCGGTTCCGCCAGGAGTCTCGATCAGCGCCAGCCCGTTTTTGGCCTGAAGGTGCGATGGGGTCTGAGCGAATGCCGGCGCGCCCACCAGCGCGACGAGCAGGACTACCGCTAGCGACACCGCCTGGACTGTCTTCATCGCGGTTCCCTCCTCGATGCGGTTTTGGTGCAGGCTGTCCGTCCACATCCACCATAGGGCGCCGAGATGACAGGCACGATTGCACCGGTCACCGCCGGTTGGTGATTCTGATCACATGGGGCGGTGGGATCCGACGTCTGGTGGGATGGCGTCAGCGAGGACATGCGCTCCGCCTGCGCGAACCTTTGAGTTCACGATGGAACACCTCGTTCTGATCCGCCCCCTGGTCTTCCTCGATCTGGAGACAACGGGGGTCAATACTGCCGTCGACCGCGTTGTGGAAATCTCCCTGGTCAAGGTGCATCCTCTCGGCCTCCGTGAGACGATCACACGCCGCGTGAACCCCGGAATGCCGATTCCGCCCGATTCCTCGCGCGTCCACGGCATCACCGACGCCGACGTGGCAGACGCACCCTCTTTCGCGCAGATCGCGCCGGCGATGCTGGCGTTCATCGGCGACGCCGATCTCGCCGGGTTCAACATCCAGCGGTTTGATCTCCCGATGCTCCTCCGGGAACTGACGCAGGCCGGGCTGCGCCTCGACCTGACCGGCCGGGCGGTCGTGGATGCGCAGGTCATCTACCACCGCCGGGTGCCCCGTGACCTGTCGGCCGCCTACCGCCAGTACTGTGGAAGGGACCTGCACGATCCCCACACCGCTCAGGCCGACGTCGAGGCGTGCGCGGAGATCCTCGACGCACAACTTGCGGCCTATCCCGACCTGCCGCGGACACCGCAAGAACTGTCCGACCTGTTCAATCCACGTGATCCCAATGCGATCGATCCCGAGGGAAAGTTTGTCTGGAGGGACGGCGAGGCGGTGCTGGCGTTTGGAACGCACCGCAACCGAGCGCTGCGAGAGGTGGCCGCCGACTTTCCTGATTACCTTCAGTGGATGCTGGGGAGCGACTTCGATCCAACAGTGAAGCACATTGTGCAGAATGCGCTGCAAGGACGGTTTCCGGTTCCCAGACTGCCCGCGCCGGGTTCTACGGTGGCCTGATCGACAGCCTGATTGTGACATCATCAACCGTCCCGCCGAGCACTAGCGTTTGCGGCGCCTGCTCAGGCGTCGAGCCGGTCGCCTGGGCGGCGATCTTCGGAGGCTGCGAGATGGCGACGGTCGCCGCGAGCAGCGCAACCGCGAAGCCGAGCATCGTCTCGAAACGCACCAGCGTGAGCAGCAAGCGCGACGACGATCCGGCGGCGGCCAGCCGCGGCACGATACCCCACCGGTTGATGGCAGCAATCGCCAGCAGCGTCGCGACGACGATGAGTTTCACCAGCAGCGTCCGGCCGTAGGATGAGCTCGCGAGCGCCGACGGCGCGCCGACATACAGCCAGCCCTGGATGAGGCCCGTAAGGACGAGCGCGCCAACCGCGATGAGCGCGATGCGTGAAAACCGCACGGCGGCAGGCCGGACGGCGTCGGGCGCGACCGACCGCACCGCCGGCAGGTACACTGCCCCGAAGAAGGCCAGCCCGCCGATCCAGATGCTGGCCGCGGTGAGATGGATCAATCCGACGGCCGCGCCGGCGAGACCGACTGAGAGGCCGTGGCTGGTCAGCGTCGGTCCGATGAACAGCACGCTGGCGACCGTGCCGACACCTTCGCGCTCCAGCGGCAGGGCGGGGCGCAGCAACAGCAGCAAGAAGACCGCTCCGGTCACCCTGAAGATGAGATCGTGGCCTGTGTGCGAGGCGGTCACGACGCGAACGAGTGACGATCCCGACACGCCGATCAGTGGAGCTTCGACGGTGATCGCCGCAGCGTCGAGGAAGACCTGGACCAACGCCGCGAGAATGACGGCGATGGTTGCAGCAAATGCCAGATGGTACAGGCTCGCGCGCAGCATGGGTATGACGACCTCGGGGGCGGGCAACGCCAGGAACGCGACCGCGCCGCCCACGAGGACGAAAATCCCGATGAGGCCTGCCCATCTGACCAATACCTCGAACCAGGTCGGGCCGGCTACCCCGGTCGTCCCCGCCGGGACCGTGACTTCACCAACGCCAAATCGGAAAGCCCCACGCGTGAGATGGCCGTCCGCCGCAGAGATGACACGCCAGTCGACGACATAAAGGCCGGGTTCGAGGGGCGACAGGGTGTAGGAGAGTCTCGAGCCGTCTGCGGCGAGCAGCGCCAGCAGGGTCCGCTGGTTCTCATGGACCAGCACGACGGCGCTCAGTTGAGGATCGATGCGCTCGTTGAACCGGAGATCGAGACGAGTGGGCGCGGACGGCAGGACCGTGCCGGCGGCCGGGGACGTACTCACGAGCACGGCATGCGCCGCGGCCGCCGGCGCGAGGATGAGGATCACAGCCGCGGCTGCCAGCAGCAGCGTCCACCTTCGCGGGGTCGCCCGGGTTTCTTCCATCGCCGTCACAGCAGGCTCAGCATACCGGGCGACGAACCAATGTTCCAGTCCATGGGATCTGTCTTGCCACCCTCTGCCGAGCGCGTGCAGCAGGCGCTCAATGCCCTAGGGATCTCCGTGCAGATACAGGAGTTCCCCCAGGGGACGCGCACCGCGCGGGACGCCGCTCGTGCGATCGGCACGACGCTGGGGCAGATTGTAAAGTCGCTGGTGTTTGTCGCCGATGGGCGGTTGCTATTGGTGCTCGCGTCGGGCCGTAACCGCGTGGATGCCGCCAAGCTCGCCCGCGCAGCCGGGGCGAGCCGCGTGGAGCGCGCCGACGTCGATCTGGTCCGGGCCGCCACCGGCTTCGCGATCGGCGGCGTCCCGCCGGTAGGGCATGCGACGCCACTTGAGACCTTTATTGACGAGGACCTGCTGAAGTACGATATTGTCTACGCGGCGGCCGGCACCCCGACCGCGATCTTTCCGATCGCGCCGGGCGACCTGGTGAGAATGACCGCGGGCCGGACGGTCGATCTGGCGCAGCCCCAGTAGATCCCGGATCAGCAGACGATCCCTGCCGGTCCTGACGACGCCGGGGGGCACCATCACGTTGTGAAGTGCAAGCCGCTGAGTTCCACGCTGCCGGAGGTGCTGGCATGAAGACCGTGCGACGTCGCGCGGCGTCTCTGCTGATGGTCCTAGTCCTCGCGGTGCTGGCCCCGGCTGCGGTGGTCACGCGGGGCGCGCCTGAGGCTCTGGCGGCGCCCGTTGCCCCGGCCGCGCCGTCGGGCGATGCGGCCTTCGCCCATGTCCAGCACCTGGCCGGAGTCATCGGCCCCCGCGTGGCGAGCACTCCCGCCGAGCGGCAGGCGGCCGAGTACTTGGCCGCGCAATTGCGCTCGTACGGATATCCGGTCGAATTCCACAATTTCCAGTTCCCGTTCTTCGAGGCGCGCCAGGTGCAGGTGCAGGTGCTCGGCGCCGCGCCGCACCAGGTCACCGCTGAAGCGCTCTTCTTCTCCTCGGCGACGCCGGCGGGAGGTCGTGAAGCCGAGGTCGTCGCGGTGGGGCTCGGCCGGCCTGAGGACTATGAGGGACGACGGGTGAGCGGCGCGATCGTCCTGGCCGAGCGCGGGACCATCACCTTCCGGGAGAAGGCGGCCAACGCGGCCGCGCGCGGTGCCATCGCGATCATCATCTACAACAATCAGCCCGGCATCGTCTCCGGAACGCTGCAGCAGCGCTCCGAGATCCCGGCGGTGGAGATTTCACAGGAAGATGGCCGCCAGTTGGTCGAGACCGGCCAGCGGGGCGGGCTGCGGATCCACCTGCTCGTCGATACGGTCTTCGAGACGCGGTCGGCGGCGAACGTCGTGGCGACCAAGCGCGGGACCACGCGTCCCGACGAGATCATCGTCGTCGGCGGCCACTACGACTCGGTGCCCCGGGGGCCGGGCGCCAACGACAACGCGTCCGGCGTCGCGACCATCCTCGAGGCGGCCCGGGTGCTCGCCGGCATCCCGACACCCCGCACAGTTCAGTTTGTCCTGTTCTCGGGGGAGGAGTTGGGGCTGTTCGGCTCGGGGGCGTTCGCGTCCGAGCGGCGCCAGGGCGTCGTGGCGATGATCAACCTGGACATGGTCGGCTGGGGCGATCATCTGATGATCGGGAACTCGCAGGGCAACAGTGAAACTGCCGTGAACGCAGCGGCGCAGGCCGCGCAGCGCCTGGGGATTCAGGTGACCCGGTTCCGGTCAGGCGGGAGCGATCACGTGAGCTTTGAGCGGTTTGGCATCCCCACGGTCTTCTTACACCGGGGGATCGATCCCGACTATCACAAGCCGACGGACGTGCCGGCGAACGTTGATCCGCGGCACCTCGAAGAAGCGGCTCGGCTGGCCATCGGTCTGGTGCAGGATCTGGCGCAGTTGCGACTCTCTCTCCGGCAGACGTCGCGATCGTCGTAGCGGCTAGCGCGCTGCCTGCGGCAGCCCCTGGCTGATCCGCCATCGGCGGCGCCCGGGCCACATCCAATGTTCTCGTCCGCGGTAGTAGTCCACCGGCGCATCGGGATATCGTTCCCTGAACGCCTTATAACGTTCGAGGAGCTGCCGGTGGCGCACGTCGGATGACCGCAGCGGGGTGTGCCTCGCCTTGATCAGACAATTCTCCAGCCACCACATGTTGTGCGGATTGAATCGCCAGTCGTAGTTCCCGATCTTGTGCAGATCCACCATCGCGTAGCCTGTGATCCGGCCCGTCCAGTCGACGTACGGATCGTAGTAGGTCCACACCAGATCTCGAATCGAGCGGAAGACCGGCCGGCGCCCGTGCAGGCCGGCGTCCCGCGATCGCGCCACCGCCCCCCACCGGCCGCGACGCCGGAAGACGAAGAGGACGTGGTCGAGGTTGTCCTTGGACTCCAGGCTGACGACGAGCGGCGGGTAGCCGTGCTGCTCGAGGATTGCAGCACCGACGAGCGCGGCCTCCATGCAGTGCGTCTCGCCATCGTGAATGACCTGCCGGAACGATCGCAGCGTCTTGCCGACGCGGTGGTGGTTGTACCGGAGCGACATGTCCAGGAACCGCTGGACCTGACGCGGGGTGCGGTGCGCGTCGATGATGGCGAGCTCTTTCGGTGTGAACGCGCTGCGCGGCGGCGGTTGGGTGTCGTTCATCACCCCGATGGTTCGCAGGAGAATCGCCCGATGCCTGCCTTCGCTTTGGGCTCGCGTGCCTTGCCGTCGGTCCAGCCTGGTGCTACACTCTGAAGTGAACTGAATAGCAGGACCTTCGGGGCAGGGTGAGCCGGTAGGAGCTTGCCGGCAATTCCCGATCGGCGGTATAGCCCGCGACCTCCGCCGCGTTGCGGCGGGGCTGATCCGGTGAAACTCCGGGGCCGACGGTATAGTCCGGATGGTAGAAGGTCAGGACGGGAGCCCGGGTTTTGGTCGCCGGGGTCGCGACGTTTCCCTAGTCTGGGAGCATCAGACTAGGGCATCGCGGCGCCCAGCCCGAACCCCGCTCCGCCGTCATTGCGCCCGGAGGTCCGCGGACCACGGGCGTGATTGTTGTATGACGGCGGTCGATGACAGCAGGTATATGGCGGAGGCGCTCTCGCTCGCGCAGCGGGCCGCGGGCCGCACCAGCCCGAATCCGCTGGTCGGCGCGGTTCTTGTTGCGGACGGCCAGATTGTGGGACGCGGGTTCCATGCGAAGGCCGGCGAGGCGCACGCTGAGATCTTCGCCCTCCACGAAGCGGGCGGACGCGCGCGTGGCGCAACACTCTACGTCACCCTGGAGCCCTGCAACCACGCCGGCCGCACCGGACCCTGCACCGAGGCGCTCATCGCTGCGGGCGTGCGCCGCGTCGTGGTGGCAACGGTGGATCCCGATTCGCAGGTCAACGGGAAGGGTCTCGCGCGGCTGCGCGAGGCGAACATCCCCGTGGACGTGGGCGTGCTCAAAGATGACGCCAGGCGGGTCAACGAGTTCTACATCAAACACCGGCGGACCGGGCTGCCGTTCGTCGCGCTGAAATGGGCGATGAGTCTCGACGGCAAGATCGCGACCCATCGTCGCGCTGCCACGCCCATCACGGGTGAGGACGCCCGCCGCTACGTCTACGACCTGCGCAACATCTACGACGCGGTGCTCGTCGGGGTGCAGACCGTGCTCGCCGACGATCCGCAGCTGACGTGCCGCCTGCGGGCGGACTGCCTGCCTGCCCCGCGCAACCCATTGCGCATCGTCGTCGACTCGCGGCTGCGGATTCCATTGACCGCCCATGTCGTGACCGGGGTCTCCGAAGCGCCGACGTTGATCGCCACGACCGCGGCCGCGCCTCCCGAACGGATCGAGGCTATGCGACGGGCCGGAGTCGAGGTCTTGATCCAGGATCGTGCGTCCGAGAGAGTCGACATGCGCGTCCTCATGCAGGAACTCGGGCGGCGTGGGCTTCTCAGTGTGCTGATTGAGGGCGGGGGAACGGTGAACGCGTCGGTGCTTGAAGCCGGGCTCGTGGACAAGGTCATCGCGCTCATCGCGCCTCGCCTCATCGGCGGCGCCGAGGCGCCGACGCCGATTGACGGTTCGGGGCCGGCTGGTGGCGGCCGGCTGAGGGATTTGCGTGACGTTCGCATCACGCCTCTGGGCAACGACATCGCGATAGAAGGGTATGTGGCTGCCTGATGTTTACCGGGATCATTGAGGAGATGGGAGAGGTGCTGGCCATCGAGAGTTTCCCCGATGGCGCGCGTCTGCGGGTCCGCGCGGGCGCTTTGATCGACGGGGCGCGCGTCGGAGAGAGCATCGCCGTCAGCGGCGTCTGCCTGACGATGGTGTCTCTTTCCCCCGGCGAGTTTGCCGCGGACCTCGCGGCCGAGACGCTGCGGCGCACGACGCTCGGCGCGCTGCGTCCCAGCGATCCCGTCAATCTCGAGCGTCCTCTGCGCTTCGACGACCGCCTCGGCGGACACATTGTGCAGGGGCATGTGGACGGCGTCGGCACGATTGCCGCGGTCAAGACGGAAGGCGACGGGATCTGGATGGAGATCGCTCCGCCGCCTGCGCTCCTGCCGTACATCGCCGAGAAGGGATCCGTGTCTGTCGACGGCATCAGCCTGACCGTCGCGAAGGTGCTCGACGGCGGCCGCTTCGCTGTCGCGCTGATCCCGCACACCCTGGCGGTCACGACGCTTGGCCGCCGCGGCCCCGGCGATCCGGTGAACATCGAGGTGGACATCCTGGCGAAGTATGTTGAACGCCTGCTGGAAGGAGTGCGAGGACGGTGAGGGAGCGCAGCGAGGTTGCCATAGAAACGTTTGCGACCGTGGTCGAGGCGATCGAGGAACTTCGGGCCGGGCGGGTGCTGATCGTCGTTGACGACGAGGACCGCGAGAACGAAGGCGACCTTGTCATGGCGGCCGAGCATGCCACGCCCGAGGCGATCAACTTTAT
>JBGPLF010000121.1:0-11919 GCA_041486265.1 bacterium | reverse complement strand
CGTGGGGGGCGGCGCCCCCCGACCGCGCCTGTCTGTGTTCCGCAGCCTCAAGCAGATCTACGCGCAGCTCGTCGATGACGAGACCGGCCGGACCCTGGCGTCGGCCTCGACGCTCGACCCCGAGGTCCGCGCGCGGGTTGCCGGCAAGAAGAAGGCCGAGGCAAGTGCCGTGGTCGGCGAGGTCCTGGCCCAGCGCGCCCGAGCGAACGGCATTACCGCCGCCGTCTTCGATCGCGGCGGGTACCTCTTCCACGGGCGGGTCCGTGCCCTGGCTGAGGCTGCGCGAGCGGCCGGCCTGCAGTTTTGATGCACGAGGGGGAATGACGTGCCGCAGCGCATCGATCCGTCAAGCATCAACCTGACCGTCGAAAAGGCGGTCTTCATCAACCGCGTCGCTAAAGTCACGAAAGGTGCGAAGCGGTTCAAGTTCAGCGCGCTGGTCGTCGTCGGCGACGAGAACGGCCACGTCGGTGTTGGGCTGGGCAAGGCGTCTGAGGTGCCCGACGCGATTCGCAAGGGCGTGGAGGACGCGAAGAAAGGATTGCTCGCGGTCCGGCGGGTACGCACGACGATCCCGCATGAGATCGTGGGAACCTTCGGGGCGGCGAGGGTCCTGCTGCGCCCAGCATCCGAAGGCACCGGTGTCATCGCGGGCGGCGCCGTGCGCGCCGTCCTCGAAGCGGCGGGCATCAAGGACATCCTGACCAAGGCTCTGGGATCCACCAATCCCATCAATGTGGCCCGGGCGACGCTGGTGGGCCTGGAATCGCTGCGCCATCGCGACGAGGTCGCGCGCCTGCGTGGCCGGCCGGTCGAGGAGCTCGCGCGGAGAGCGTAGGGGGATCTTATGGCGCTCATCGGAGCATTGAAACCTGCACGGGGTTCGCACCGCCGCCGCCGGCGCGTCGGCCGGGGGCTCGGGTCGGGCCGCGGCGTCTACGCCGGCAAGGGCCGGAAGGGCCAAAAGGCTCGCTCGGGACCAGGACCGCGTCCCGGATTCGAGGGAGGCCAGACGCCGTTGATCAAGCGGCTGCCGTTCCGCCGAGGTGTGCGGGGCGCGGGCAGCAACATGACCGGCGGAAAGCCGCGGTCACGGGTCCAGGAAGTCCGGCTCGGTGATCTCAACCGCTTCCCGGCTGGCAGCGACGTCACGCCGGCGGCGCTGCGCGGAGCAGGGCTCGCCGGCCCGGGGATGATCAAGATTCTGGCCACCGGCCGGCTGGCGCATGCTGTGACCATCCGGGTCCATGCCTTTACAGCCGGCGCACGCCGGGCCATCGAGGCGGCGGGCGGGAAGGCGGAGGTACTCCGCTCATGATGCAGGTCCGCTCGATGTCGAACCCGCTGCGGATCCCGGATCTGCGGCGCCGGTTGATCTTCACCGCGGTGATGCTGGCTCTCTATCGGCTGGGGGCGCACCTCCCGGTTCCGGGAGTCAACGTCGCCGCGCTCGAGCGGCTCTTCAAGCAGCAGGGGAGCCTGTTCAGCTTCCTCGATCTCTTCGTGGGCGGGGCACTCTCCAACTTCGCGATCTTTGCGCTCGGCGTCTTCCCGTACATCACGGCGTCGATCATCTTCAGCCTCCTGGCGATCGTCTTCCCGCGGATCAAGGAGATGCAGACCGAGGAGGGCGAGGCCGGTCGGCGCAAGATCGGCATGTACACGCGATATATGACGGTGGTCCTGGCCCTCCTGCAGGGCGCCGCGCAGTTGACCCTGATTCGCAGCCAGGGCGCGGTCCCCGACGCCCGCCCCCTGGTGATCGCGACGATCATCTTGACCCTGACCGCCGGCACGATGCTTCTGACCTGGATGGGCGAGATCATGACCGAGCACGGGGTGGGCAACGGTGTCTCGCTGATCATTTTCGGGGGGATCGTGGCCCGCCTGCCCAACCAGACCGCGCAGACGCTTACCTTGGTGCGTGCGGGCGAGGTGGCCTGGTGGCAGTTCTTCCTCGATGTCATCATCGTGCTGGGCAGCATCGTCACGGTGGTGCTCGTCACGCAGGCGGTCCGAAAGATCCCCGTCCAGTACGCCAAGCGCGTGGTCGGGCGCCGGGTCTACGGCGGGCAGTCCACACACCTGCCGATGCGGTTGATCCAGGCTGGCGTCATTCCCATCATTTTCGCGGTATCCGTGCTGCAGTTCCCGAACACGATCGCGCAGTTCGCGCGGTGGGACTGGCTGCAGCGGATCGGGCAGCAGGTCCTGCCCGGGCGGCCGTGGGGCGACGCCCTCTACTTCGCGCTCATCATCCTGTTCACGTACTTCTACACCGCGGTCCAGTTCGATCCGAACGACGTGTCGGACAACATCAAGAAGTACGGCGGTTTCATCCCGGGCATCCGGCCGGGCAAGCCGACCAGTGACTACCTGGCCCGCGTGACCGAGCGGCTGACGCTGGTGGGCGCGCTCACGCTCGCTTTCATCGCCATCGTCCCTCTCTATCTGGCGCGGGGGGTGGGGACGATCACGTTCTACCTCGCCGGCACTTCGCTCCTCATCGTCGTCGGCGTCGCGCTCGAGACGATGAAGCAGCTCGAGGCCTACGTGCTTATGCGCCATTACGAAGGGTTTATGAAGTGAACCTGGTCTTCTTCGGGCCACCCGGCGTCGGGAAAGGCACTCAGGCCCGCCTCATGGTCAAGCGGGTGGGGATTCCGCAGATCTCGACCGGCGATATGCTGCGAGGGGCGATCGCAACTGGCACGCCCCTGGGCGCGGAGGCGCAGCGCTACATGTCCCGTGGGGAACTGGTGCCCGATGCGGTGATGATCGGCATCGTGGCGGAACGGCTGCAGCAGCCGGACACGGCCCCTGGGTTCATCCTCGATGGATTCCCGCGCACGATTCCACAGGCCGAGGCGTTGGATGCCATCCTGACTGGAATGGGCCGGAAGCTGGATTGGGTCGTCCATTTCGAGGCCGGCGAAGCGACACTGGTCCGCCGGCTGGCCGGGCGTCAGGTGTGCAAGGCGGCAGGCCACATCTACAACCTGCTGTCGAGCCCCCCGAAGACTCCGGGCGTGTGTGACATCGACGGCAGCCAGCTCTATCACCGCGAGGACGACAACCCCGAGACGGTCCGGCGCCGCCTGCAGGTCTACGGGGAACAGACCGAGCCGCTCCTGGCGTTCTATCAGACCCAAGACCGCGTCGTGGCGGTCAACGCCGAGGGCGATGCCGAGGAGACCCATCGCGCCATGATGGCGGTCATCACCTCCCAGGTTCGTCGATGAAGCCGACCAACCTGATCGTCCTGAAGACGGCGGACGACCTGGCCTGCATGCGGCGCGCCGGTCGGCTCGCCGCGCGGGCGATTCGCGAGGTTGCGCGGGCGGTCGCTCCGGGGGCGGCCACGGTTGATCTCGACCGCATCGCCGAAGCCTTCATCCGCGGCGCCGGCGGGGTGCCCTCGTTCAAGGGCTACCGCGGCTTTCCGGGAAGCATCTGCACGTCGGTGGACGATGAGGTCGTGCACGGAATCCCAGGTCCCCGGATCCTGCAAGAAGGCGAGATCCTGTCACTCGACCTGGGAGTGTTGCTCGACGGATTCCACGTGGACCTGGCGCTCAGTGTGCCGGTGGGAGAGGTCCCGCCGGAAGTCCGGCGGCTCCTGGCCACCACTGAGACGGCGCTGGCCGCGGGCGTCGCAGCGGCCAGGCCCGGCGGCACCCTGGGCGACGTCGGGTGGGCCATCCAGTCGGTCGTCGAGGCGGCCGGCTTCTCCGCGGTCCGGGACTTCGCCGGGCATGGGATCGGCCGGGCGCTGCATGAGGACCCGCAGGTCCCCAATGTGGGCCGGCCGGGTAGTGGCGCGGCGCTCCAGGCAGGCATGACTCTGGCGATCGAACCCATGGTGAACATGGGCGGGGCGGACGTCGTGATGGAGAGCGACGGATGGACGGTGCGTACGCGCGATCACTCGCTGTCCGCCCACGCGGAGCACACGGTCGCGATCACGGCTGACGGCCCCGAGGTCCTGACTAGACTGGACGGGGTTTCGACCTTATACTGAACGATTGTGGGTTCACCGGTGGAAAGCGCCTCGGCCGAACTGATTGGGATGGTGGTGACGTCGCGGGCCGGGCGTGACGCAGGCGACAGCTACGTCGTGGTCGGCGCCGCCGGGGTTGACATGGTGCTGGTGGCCGACGGCCGGCGCCGGAACGCCGGGCGGCCCAAGCGGAAGAACGTCAAGCATCTCGTGGTGCACGGTCCGGCCGGGCCGCTGGCCGGCAGGTTGCGCGAGGGCCAGGCGGTGACGGACGACGAGCTTCGCGCGGCGCTGGCCAGTTCAACGGGGGGCGAATGACGAAACAGGATGCGATCGAAGTGGAAGGGACCGTCGCGGAGGTACTGCCGAACGCGATGTTCCGGGTGTCGCTGTCCAGCGGGCACAAGGTGCTGGCGCACATCTCGGGCAAGATGCGCATCCACTTTATCCGGATCCTTCCGGGCGACCGCGTGAAGGTCGAGTTGTCGCCGTATGACCCGACGCGTGGACGCATCACCTACCGGTACCGATAGAGGGGAGTCAAGTCATGAAGGTACGGGCATCGGTTCGCACGATGTGCGAGAAATGCAAGGTCGTCAAGCGCGGGCGTCGGGTGCTGATCATTTGCGAGAACCCGAAGCACAAACAAAAACAGGGATAGGGGGTTAGCCATGGCACGCATCGCCGGAGTCGATCTCCCGCGGGACAAGCGCATCGAGGCGGCGCTCCCATACATCTTTGGAATCGGGCCCGGTCGGGCCCGGGTCATCTTGCAAGCCACGGGCGTAAAGCCTGACACACGCGTGCGCACGCTCGCCGAGGATGAGGTCACGCGCCTGCGGGATTACATTGAGCGGAACTTCAAAGTCGAAGGCGACCTGCGTCGGGACATCGCCATGGACATCCGGCGGCTTGTAGAGATCGGGTCCTATCGGGGCATCCGTCATAAGAAGAGCCTCCCGGTCCGCGGCCAGCGCACCCGCACGAACGCGCGCACCCGCAAGGGTCCCAAGAAGACCGTGGGCGTGCGGCGGAAGGCGGCCACGACCTCGGCCCCCGCGGCCCCGGCCGCGCCAGCCAAACCGGCATAAGGACACAGAGGAGAGCGTATGGCCAACAAGCCGAGAGCGCGCAAGCGGGAACGAAAGAACATTCCGGTGGGGGTTGCCCACATCCGGTCGAGTTTTAACAACACCATGGTGACCATCACCGATCCACGCGGCAACGTCGTGGCCTGGTCGAGTGCCGGGACCTCGGGGTTCAAAGGGTCCCGGAAAGGTACCCCGTTTGCGGCCAGCGTCGCCGCCGAGACCGCCGCGCGCAAGGCGATGGAGCAAGGCCTGCGCCAGGTGGAAGTGTTCGTCCGCGGGCCGGGTGCCGGGCGCGAATCGGCGATCCGGTCACTGCAGTCCGCCGGGCTGGAAGTCAACCTGATCAGGGACGTTACGCCCGTCCCGCACAACGGATGCCGCCCGCCCAAGCGGCGGCGGGTCTAGGAGGCGGGGATGGGACGCTACGCGGGGTCGGTCTGCCGGTTGTGCCGGCGCGAGGGGATGAAACTCTACCTCAAGGGGGAGAAGTGCTACACCGAGAAGTGCCCGGTGCACAAGCGGCCGGCGCCTCCCGGGATGCACGGCGTCTCCCGCCGGAAGCTCAGCGAGTTCGGCGTGCGGTTGCGCGAGAAGCAGAAACTGCGCCGCATCTACGGTATCCATGAAACACAGTTCAAGACGTATTTCCAGCGGGCGGCCAAGTCCAAAGGGGTCACCGGCACCCGGCTGCTGCAGTTGCTGGAGTCGCGGCTTGACAACGTGATCTACCGCCTGGGCCTAGCCGGGTCCCGCAAGGAGGCCCGCCAGATCGTGGCGCACGGCCACGTCGCGGTGGACGGAAAGCGGGTGGACATCCCGTCGTATCAGGTGCGGCCGGGACAGAGGATCAGCCCGAGCGACGGTGCCCACCTGCACCCGCGGGTGAAGGAACTGGCGGCGGCTCCCGGGCGCAAGGCGCCCTCGTGGATCGAGTTCGATGCCACTCGCGTCGAGGCCCGGGTGCTGGCCCTGCCGGGACGCGAGGAGATCGATGTCCCCGTCCAGGAGCAACTGGTCGTTGAGTACTACTCCCGCTGATCCTGCGCGGGAGCCTGGGGTTGGGCATAGGAGGTAGTCAGGCCATGGCCATTGGTACGATGTGGGAAGCTCCGACTCCCAAGGTGGAGTACGCCGAGCTCTCCGATACGTACGGGAAGTTCGTCGTGGAGCCGCTCGATCGCGGCTTCGGCGTCACTCTGGGCAACTCGCTGCGCCGGGTGCTGCTATCGTCCATCTCGGGCGCGGCGGTCACGTCGATCAAGATCGACGGTGTCCTGCACGAGTTCTCGACGATTCCCGGGGTCGTCGAGGACGTGACGCAGATCGTCCTCAACATGAAGGAGCTGACGCTGCGGCTTTACACCGACAAGCCGAAGCTGCTGCGCCTCGACGTCAAGGGGAAGAAGGACGTCACCGCGGCCGACATCCAGGAAGATCCGGAGGTCGAGATTTTGACCCCGACGCTCCACATCGCCACCCTCGACCGGAAGGACGCTCATCTCACGATGGAGATCGTCGTGGAGCGGGGCAAGGGATATGTCCCGGCCGAGAAGCACCGCCGCAGCGAGCACGTGATCGGCGTGATCCCGATCGACTCCATCTTCTCTCCGATCCGGAAGACCAACTTTACCGTCGAGGACACGCGGGTCGGACATGCCACCGATCTCGACCGGTTGATCCTGGAGATCTGGACCGATGGATCGATCCGCCCCGAGGAGGCGCTGCAGGAAGCCTCGCGGCTCCTGATCGACCACTTCCGCCTGTTCGCCGGCATCGCCGACGAGACCGGCGCCGGCGCCCCCTTTGGAACCACCGAGGATCCCGATTTGGCGCGGGCGATGGCGATGCCGATCGAGGACCTGGACCTGTCGGTGCGCCCGTACAACTGTTTGAAGCGGGCCGGCATCCACACCGTCGGCGACCTGGTCAAGAAGACCGAAGACGAAGTGGTGGCGGTCAAGAACTTCGGCCGCAAGTCCCTGGACGAAGTGAAGGAGAAGCTTGCCGCACACGGGCTGAGTCTTCGCCAGCCGGAGGCGCCGCAAGGAGCGAAATCATGAGCCTGGGAGCCAAGCGCCGCAAACTGGGGCGGGACAGCGGCGAGCGGCGGGCCGTCTTCCGTGATCTGGTCGGGTCGCTGATCCTGCATGATCGGATCGAGACGACCGACGCCAAAGCCAAGGAGACGAAGAAGATCGCCGACAGTGTCATCTCCACGGCCCTGGCGAACGACATCCACGCCCGGCGGCAGGTACGACGGTTTCTCACCGACCCCCGCGTACTCAAGCGCCTGTTCAGCGACGTCGTCCCCCGCTACCAGGCTGGTCGCGGAGGCTACACGCGCGTCCTGAAGACGCGGATCCGGCAGGGGGATGGGGCCAGGATGGCCCTGGTCGAACTGGTCAAGTAGGACGGACTCGCCGAGTGCGCGAGCCGCTGATTGACGTCGAAGATCTGAGATACACCTACCATCCCGATACGCCGCAGGCCGTCCGAGCGCTGGACGGCCTGTCGTTTTCCATCCGGCCCGGCGAGTATGTCGGTATCGTCGGGGGCAATGGGTCGGGGAAATCCACGCTGGCCAAGCACCTGAACGCGCTGCTCGTCCCCACGGCCGGCCGTGTGCGCGTGGCCGGCCTGGACACGCGTGACCGCGACGCCACCTGGACGATCCGCCGCCGTGTCGGCATGATCTTCCAGAATCCCGACAACCAGCTCGTCGCGACCGTCGTGGAGGAAGATGTGGCCTTCGGGCCCGAGAACCTCGGGCTGCCCGCGGCAGTCATTCGCGAGCGCGTGGAGGAGGCGCTGGCGGCCGTGGGGATGACCGAGTTCCGCCGCCGCGAGCCGCACCTGCTGTCCGGCGGGCAGAAGCAGCGGGTCGCCATCGCCGGCATCCTGGCGATGCGGCCTGACTGCATTGTGCTCGACGAAGCCACCACGATGCTCGATCCTGAAGGCCGCGCCGAGGTGCTGGGCACGGTCAAGGCATTGAACCAGCGTGATGGCATCACGGTCATCCTGATCTCGCATGCCATGGAGGATCTGGAGGACGCCGACCGGATCCTCGCGCTCGACGCGGGCCGCATCGTGCTCGACGGGCCGACCGCCGAGGTCTTCGACCAGATCGAGGGGGTGCCCGGGGGCCGGCTCGACGCCCCGCCCATGGCGAAGCTGGCCCGATGGCTCCGCGAGGATGGGTTGCCCCTCCCCAAGGGACTGTATACCGTGGAGCAACTCGCCGACGCGCTCGAAACGGTCCTCGGCCCCGGGACGCGCCGGGATGTGTGATCCGGATGCCTGAACCGCTCATTGAGTGCCGGGACGTGACCTACACGTACCTTCGGGGAACCCCCCGGGAGGCGGTAGCGCTGCGCGGGGTCACGCTGCAGATCTCCACCGGCGAGGCGGTCGGGATCATCGGTCCGAGCGGGTCCGGCAAGTCGACGCTGATCCAGCACCTCAATGGACTGCTGCGGCCCACGAGCGGCACCGTAAGGATCGCTGGTGAGGACCTGTGGGCCCCCCGCACTGACCGCCGCCGCGCGCGGCAGCGGGTGGGTCTGGTCTTCCAGTTTCCCGAGTATCAACTCTTCGAGGAGACGGTCCGCCGCGACGTCGCCTATGGACCGAGGAATCTCGGGCTCCCCGAGGACGAGATCAACGAGCGCGTCGACCAGGCGCTGCACGCGGTGAGCCTGGATCCCGCGCGATTTGGCGACCGGTCCCCCTTCACGCTGTCGGGCGGCGAGATGCGCCGCGCGGCGCTGGCCGGCGTGTTGGCGATGCGACCCCAGGTCCTGGTCCTCGATGAACCGACGGCCGGGCTCGACCCCCGCGGCAAGCACGAGGTGCTCGAGCGGGTGAAGGCCCTGCACCACCAGGGGCTCACTGTCGTCCTGGTGACGCACAGCATGGATGAGGCGGCCCGGCTGGCGCAGCGCATCGTGGTCCTGGACGCGGGGCGCGTGATGGTAGATGGTTCGCCCCACGAGATCTTCGCGCGCGAGGAAGATCTCCAACGCATCGGATTGGGATTGCCGCAGCCGACGCGCCTGGTGCGCTTGCTCCGGCGACGGGGGATTCACGTCGGCGACGCGCTGACGCTCGCCGACGCCCGGAAGACCATTCTCGAGGCGGCGCGAGCCGCGCCCGTCAGGCGGGAGCGGGATGGAACTCACTAGGTTCGTCACCATCGGACAGTACCTGCCGCGAACCTCGCCGGTGCACCGGCTCGATCCGCGCACCAAGATCCTGCTGGTGACCGGGCTGATGATCGTGCTGTTCTTCGTCCCGGCCTTTGCCGGTTTCGGGTTGTTCGCGGCTTTCTTGCTCGGCCTGTTCGTGTTGGGCGAGATCCCCCTGGGGTACGCGCTGCGCGGGCTGCGGCCGGTGGTCTTCCTGCTGGCGCTGACGATCGTGTTGAACACCTTCTTCGCCGGCGGAGCGTCAGGCGCCGAGTTGTTCAGACTCGGCCCGCTCATCGCCACAGCCGGCGGCCTGCGGACGGGCCTCTTCGTCAGCCTCCGGCTGATCCTGCTGGTGGCGGCGACCTCGCTGCTCACCTTCACGACCTCACCGGTCGAGTTGACCGATGGCCTGGAGCAACTCCTGCGGCCCTTTCGTCGCCTGGGCATGCCTGCGCACGAGCTGGCGATGATGATGACCATTTCGCTGCGGTTCATCCCAACGCTGCTTGAGGAGACCGAGAAGATCATGAAGGCGCAGATGGCGCGCGGCGCGGAGTTTGGCCGGGGCTCGATCCTGCACCGGGCGCGCGCGTTGGTCCCGGTGCTGGTGCCACTGATGATCAGCGCGTTCCGGCGCTCGGAAGAACTGGCCCTGGCCATGGAGGCGCGCTGCTACCACGGCGGCGAGGGGCGGACACGGATGAACGAGTTGAGGTGGCGAAGGGCGGACGTGATGGCGTTCGTGCTGGCCGCGGCCGCCTCGGCGCTGTTCGTGCGCATCCGGTAGAGTGATCGATGTCGTCGCGGCGCGTGGCGCTGGTCCTCGAGTACGACGGAACCGCTTACGCGGGATGGCAGCGCCAGCCCACCGTGCCCACGATCCAGGCTGCCCTGGAGGACACCCTGGCCTCGCTGGTCCAGTCACCCTGCCCGGTGGTCGGCGCCGGCCGCACCGACGCGGGCGTGCACGCGATCGGCCAGGTGGCGCACCTCACCACATCCGGCGCGCTGTTCCCGACCCGCATGCGCGATGCCCTCAACGCGTTGCTCCCGCCAGACATCGCGGTTCGAGCTGCGATCGACGTCGCGCCTGACTTCCACGCCCGGCGTGACGCGCGCCTGCGGGTCTACCGGTACGCGCTGCTCTTGCGTCCCCATCCCTCGGCGCTGCTGCGCCGGTACGCCCACCACATCGCCGCGCCCCTCGATCTCGACGCGATGCGGGCTGGCGCCGCGCCGCTCGCAGGACGGCATGACTTTGCGGCATATCGCGTCACCGGCACGTCGACGGGGTCGACGATCTGCACCGTGCGGACGGTCCGGATCGAGCGCCGCGGGGACCTAGGCCTCGTGACGATCGCCGCCGATCGGTTCCTCCGACAGATGGTCCGGCGCGTCGTCGGCACATTGCTCATGGTCGGCCGCGGGGCGCTCGCGCCGGAGGCAGTCGCGGCCATTCTCCAGTCGCGGGACAACCAGCGGGCAGGCCCGCCGGCGCCGGCGCACGGGCTCTATCTGGTGCGCGTCGCGTACGCGCCGGACCGCCTGCCGCATCCGGCGAGCGAGAGGGCTGTGTTATAATCGTCGCGCGGGCCCGTAGCTCAAGTGGCAGAGCAGCGCCCTCATAAGGCGCCGGTTCCTGGATCGAAGCCAGGCGGGCCCACCAGGGCACGCCTGGCCCGCACGGCTGGCTCGCGGATGTCCGAGGCCCCCGAGGCAGGGGGCGCAGGCTCGCGAGAGCTCGGAGGTGAGTGGTATGGAGGAACGGGAGCGCACCGGTGTCTTCCAGCTCGGCGACCTCGGGGCGCAGGGCGTTCGGGATGTCCTCAGTTATGTCTACCGCAAGCTCGAAGAACGCGGATACGATCCGGTCGAACAGATCGTCGGCTATCTCCTGTCGGGAGATCCCACATACATTACGAGCCACGGTGACGCGCGGAAGGCAATCCGCCAGGTCGACCGGCTCCTGCTGCTTGAGGAGCTGGTCCAGGCCTATGTCGAGACCCGCCTGCGCGCCACGACGCCGTAGCAGCAGACACCGCCGTCTCGCAGGAGGGCGCAATTGGGAAAGCTGCTCATCACCGGCGGTCGCCGCCTACGAGGCGCGGTCAAGATCGCGGGCGGGAAGAACAGCTCGCTCGCCGTGGTGGCCGCTGCGGCGCTCGCGGCCGATGTCTCCACCCTGGACAATGTCCCAGACTGCCGTGATGTCACCACCCTTGTCGAGATTCTGGAAGCGCTCGGCGCCCGAATCACCTTCGCCGGCGGCCGCGCGACGATCGATGCCCGCGGGCTGTCGAGTTACGTCGCGCCGTATGATCTCTGCCGCAGCATGCGCGCGTCCTTCTACACCGCGGGGGTGCTGCTCGGCCGGATGGGCCGGGGCCGGGTGCCGCTGCCGGGTGGATGCTCGATCGGCGCGCGGCCCGTGGATTTTCACCTGCGGGGTTTCGCGACGCTGGGGGCGCGGGTCACCACCGAGCACGGCTATGTGCGGATAGCCGCGCGCCGCCTGCACGGAGGCGCGTTCTACGTCCCTCGCAGCAGCTTCGGCACGACGATCAACATGATGCTGGCCGCCACGACGGCGAAGGGCACCACGGTGTTGCAGAGTGCTGCGCGAGAGCCCGAGATCGTT